>WRLC01000007.1 GCA_009777795.1 Candidatus Saccharimonadota bacterium | reverse complement strand
CTTGGACTTGGGAGCTAGGGATGGCAAAGCCCCAGTTGCTGGTATCAATGCTATTGCTGAAGATGGCTGGAGTAGTGATAGTACCTGTGGTATTAGTGATGACTTGGTTAGCGAGGGTGAGATTACCAGTGCTCGGGCCTTGGATGGTCATGGAGTAGCCGAGTTCGTTGGTGGAGATGACACTGATACCGAGACAGTTGCTGGCTACAGCATTAGTGAGGATATTGATGTTAAGGGTACTGTTAGCTAGGTCATAGGCTGGTTGGCTAGGGTCTGATACGGAGCATGGGGTGTCGGTTAACTGGACCGAGCCGATACCTAAGTTGGCGCCGATGATGACTTCTTGGGCGTTGGAGGGGCGAAACGAATTGGCAATCATGCCACTAGCTAAAACAAATGTCGATGTACAAAATATCGCGCAAGCTATCCTGCGCGTTAGGGAGACTCGGCGAGAGCCGTTGGCAACACTAGCCCTTAAAAGCCCCCCCCCCATTTCTGTGTTGTTCCTGTCTTCATGGCCTTGTCGCCCCCCTTATGCTTTACTATATATACTATCTTAGCATGGGCGGGATGGAAATACAATAGGGATTACAAAACTAAATCCCGACCACATTAACCCGCCGCTCCACCATTCTTAGGCTAAACTTGCAGTAATCCTTTCTATTTCGCTGTACATTTGCTCTAGTTCACTCACGCTGGTAAAATTATTTATTTCGATATCAGAAGCTAACTCAAGAATCTCCTGAACCCTCAAGTCCTTTTCGTAAATGCCCTCAAAATTATAATTTGGCCCAAGTATCTCAATTATACAATAAGCCTTGTGGCTCAATGTGGATTCTGATGACAGTATTTTGTTGAGTTCTTTTTTAAATGCGTCCATATACCTCAACATACCTCTGGTTCAACCGGGTGTTTCTTTGTGTTATATTCTTCAATCGGCATAAACTTCGCGTCAATAATATCACCTATCTTTATCTCATATTCTCCGACAATCTTGACATCATAAACTACAAAAACCTTCCAGAATCCTCTTATGAAATTATAAGCTGTTGTGATTTTAGAAAAAGTCATTTCCAGTTCATTCGTAATACCTGCTTCTTCTTCGAGCTCACGCCTCAAAGCTTCCTCAACGGTTTCGCCATGATCGACCCCGCCACCGGGTAATTCCCAACCTAAAGAATCTGCGTTATCAAGGAACGTTAGTACTTCACCTTTGTCATTGTGGATTATGGCTTTAACGCTCATTCTGTACATTGAATCCATAACGTAATCGGGTACTTTACCGTGTTCTATGCTGCCATCTGGCCGCTTGCCGTCTGCTCCTATACTTTCGCTCATACTAGGCTCATTATAGCATATATAATTTTGGTATACCCGACAGGATTTGAACCTACGACCTTTGGCTCCGCAAGCCAACGCTCTATCCAGCTGAGCTACGGGTACGAATGCTAGCAGGAATAACGTTTGTATAATTAATCTATGCTAGCTAAAAATGTAAAGTGCGCGGAAGCCCGCGAAATAATTATACACTATCCGGCTAGGGGTTGCAAGGCTGTGGGTATTCTGATAATATATTATTATGAACAAGGGTAAAATTACACTAGGTGCACGGTGGGCGAACTTTATGGCAAAATTCGCTAAGTTTCCGGCGCACAGCCTGAAGGTAATTGCGGTTTATGGCGAGACGGCGCAGGGCGCGACGGATGTGGTGAACTTCGTGCTAGAAGTGCTAAAGGCAGACGGCCGGAAGGTCGCGATGTTGGCCGATAAATCGTTTGAGATTGCAGGCACTCGGGAATATGACGAGACGCCATACAAACCAACCGCCGGGCTCTTCCAGCGGTTCTTTGCAGCGTGCAAGAAGGCGGGTATGGAATTCGTGGTGCTGGAGGTGAACGACGAAGCAGTGAACAAGTCGGCACTTTATAATGTGCCGCTACAGGCGAGTTTGATTTTGGCAGGCGGGGTCGGGGCGGACGAATTGGTGCAAATTAGCAAACTGGCGATAATCCCAGATGGTGAAGAGTTTAACAACCTAGCAAACGGGCGACCAGCTAACAATACATTGACCTTCGGCCGGAGCCGGGCGGCAACGGCGCGGATTGATCATACGAAATTCTACAAAAAGGGTACCGAGGCGCAGATGCTACTAGGCGGGCGGCGAATTGAATTAGCGACATTTCTGGCTAACGAAAATGCGCCGGACAATATGGCCGCAGTGGCGGCATTGGCGACAGCGCTGGAAATCCCAAACGATCTTCTAGAGTCAGGCATCGCCAACTACGTACCAGAAGGATAAAGTGGGGAAAGATGACAAAACGGCCCGGCGGCTTGTAGTCATTGACGGCAAGAGTGTCTTTTACCGGGCGTTTTATGCGATGAGCAACCTGCGGTTGCCGCGGGGGGAAGACGGCAAGGAAGGCGAGTCGATTGGCGGAGTTTATGGCTTCGCTGCAATGTTGCTGGAAATCCACACAAGGTTCCAGCCGGACTTATGGGCGGTGGCGTGGGATAAATCGCATACTAACATCCGGCGGCGGCGGGAGATTTATGCCGAATATAAGGCCAACCGGAGGAAAGCGCCGGATGAGTTTTATGCGCAATTACCGTATTTGGATGAGTTGTTTCAGGCGTATCATATCCCGAAATATGAGTTTGACGATTACGAGGCGGATGACATTATGGGGACGTTTGCGAAGCTCGCGAGCTCGGAGCTGGAAGTTGATTTAATTAGTAGCGATTTGGACATGTTGCAAGTTCTGTATCCGAATGTGCGCTTTTTTGCGCTAAAGACCGGACTTTCGAATATTGAAGAATTTGACGAGAAGGCGTTCGAGCGGAAGTTTGGGGTGCTGGCGGACCAGTTTTTGGATTGGAAGGCGTTAAAGGGCGATAGCTCGGATAATATACCCGGGGTGGCAGGGATTGGGCCGAAGACGGCGGCGGAGCTGCTAAGTAGCTATGATACGCTAGATAATATATATGTGGTGCTAGACAAAGGGGATTCGGGTGATAAGTTGCTGGAAAAGGCGAGGGCTAAGCTAATCGCCGGGAAGAAGGATGCTTATATTTCGCGAGAGCTGGGTGAGTTGCAGTGTGATGCGCCGGTGAAGATTACGAAAGCCACGGAGAAGGATATGGCGGCGGAGTTTGATGCCGAGAAATTGAGTGAGATTTTCCAGAAGTTCGGTTTTAGGTCGTTAAGTAAGAAGCTTGGTGAGCTCGGGGTTATAAGCGCTTCGCTAAGTGAAGAGAGTTCTTCCGAGCTGGACCACGGTAAGCCTAACACAAATGAGGCAACTATCAAAGATGGGTTGCTGGTATCATCGGACATAAAGCAGTGGCTGCATGAGCAGGACGAGGCGGTGGTGGAGAAGACGCTGGCGGAGTTTGCGGATAAGAAGTTGTTTCCGTTCGATTTGGGAGTGGCAAATTTCTTGCTGGATGAGCACGAGGCGGATTTTGCTAAATTGCAGCAGGGGTTCAATAGCCATCCGCGGATTAAATGGGTGGCGGCGAATTTGGATTTTCCGCTGATACCAGTCTTGTATAAGATGGAAAAAATCGGCATGAAGATTGACAAAAAGCGCCTAGCGAAAATCTCGGCTGACTTCACCGAGGAGGCGAAAAAGCTGGAACAAGAAGTGATGGCGCTGGTGGGCGAGCAGTTTAATTTGAACAGCCCAAAGCAGTTGTCGGAAGTTTTGTTTGACAAGTTGAAGCTCTCGACTGACAAAATTCGGAAGAATCAGAAAGCTTACAGCACGGGCAGGGCGGAGCTGGCGAAGTTGCGTGATTTGCACCCGGCGATTGGGTTGATTGAGAAATATCGTGTGGTGCAGAAGCTGCTTTCGACTTATGCGGATGCGCTGCCGGCGCAGGCGGACGAGAATAATCGGGTACATACGACGCTTTCGCAAACGACGACTTCGACCGGGCGCTTGGCGAGCAGCAACCCGAACCTGCAAAATATCCCGACGCGGACAGAGCTGGGGCGACAAATTCGGACAGCATTCGTGGCGGAAGATGGGAATGTGCTAGTGGAGGCGGATTATTCGCAGTTTGAGCTACGAATCGCGGCGGCGCTATCGGGTGAGCAGTCATTGATCGACGCGTTTAACTCGGGTGAGGATGCGCATCAAAGGACGGCAAGTCAGGTGTTTAATGTGCCGGCCCATGAAGTCAGTAAGGCACAGCGGAACGCGGCGAAGACGATTAATTTTGGTGTGTTATATGGTATAAGCGCGACAGGGCTGGCGGAGGCGACGAAAATGACCCGACCAGAAGCGCTGGCCTTTATCAACCGATATTTTGCCACACACCCGAAGCTGGACGCGTTTATGAAAAATACGTTGGCGGTGGCAAGGAAGACGGGTTATGCCGAGACTTGGCTGGGGCGGCGACATTATTTTACGGATTTACATACGCCGAACTTCTCGCGGCGACAGGCGGCGGAGCGGGCGGCAATCAATATGCCGATTCAAGGTACCGAGGCGGACTTAATGAAGCTGGCGATGATTCGGCTAGATGCCGTGCTCGCGCGCAAGTTTCCGGACGTGCATTTAATTATGCAGGTGCATGATTCGCTCTTGGTGGAGGCGCCGGAGGGGGTAGCGAAAGAAGTCGCCAAAATAATGCAAGAGATTATGGAGGGCGTGGCGCCGAGATTACCGGTGAAGCTGGCGACAGATATTCGTATTGTGAAGAATTGGGGTGAATGATGCCGGAACTACCAGAAGTTGAAACAATCCGCCGAGGGCTGGCCGATGTGCTAGCTGGGCAGAGGTTGAAAGGGCATGGCAAAGTTTCGCGGCTTAGGCGATTTGGCAAGCTGCTGGTGATTGATTTTGATGATGGGGAGTCGTTGGTGTTTCATTTGCGGATGACCGGGCAACTGGTTTACAGGGGGAAGGACAAGAGTGAGGTGGCGGGCGGACATCCGACGAAGAGTTTTGTTGGTAAGTTGCCGGACAAGAGTACGCGGGCGGTGTTTGAGTTTGAGCGGGGGACGCTGTTTTTTAACGACCAGCGGAAGTTTGGCTTTTATGAATTCTTGCCGACGGCGGAGGTCGTGAAGATGCCATTCGTCCAGAAGTTGGGGCCGGAGCCGTGGGAAATAACATTTGAGGACTTGAAACAGCGGCTGATGCGGCATAAGAAAAGCAAGATTAAGGCGGTGCTACTGGACCAGACGGTGATGGCGGGCCTAGGTAATATCTATGCGGATGAGACGTTGTATTTGGCGCGGGTGCATCCGGAGAGGCTGGTGGGGAGCTTGACGGACAGCGAGATTAAGAAAATTATTGAGGGTGCGAAGTGCTCGATGGATGCCTCGCTGGAGTCGGGCGGCTCAAGTTTAAGAAATTATTTGCAGGTGGATGGTAGTTATGGCGATTACTTGACGAAATTTGCGAATGTTTATGGCCGGGCGGGTGAGCCATGCAAGTGCGGCGGCAAGGTGGAAAAAATTAAAGTTGCCGGGCGGGGAACGCATTTTTGCCCGAAATGCCAGAAGGCGCCCAAGTGATTACCGTGTTAATTGGCGATGACCGGGCGCGGCTATTGGCGACATTGCCAGAGAATTATAAGACGCTGGATGCGGAAGGCTTAAAGGTAGAGGAAGTGCTAGAGCCGCTGTTGACGGGCTCGCTATTTGGAGAGACGGCGGTCTATTTGGTGAAGGACGCGGATAAAAACCCGGGGCTGTTAGCGGAGCTGGAGAAGTCGGCGGAGAAAATTGCTGAGAACGCGGAGGTTTACCTGCAATTTGAGAAGCTGGCGAAAAACACAAAACTTTACAAGCTTTTGGCAAAAGCGCCGGGCGCAAAAATTGTGGAATATAATATATATGTTGATAATTCGTTGAATTTTAATATTTTACCAGCGGCGCTAGCGGGAGACCGGCGGGAGGCCTTGGCGCTGTTGAAAAAATCACAACTAGCTGGGAACGAACCTATTTTGGTGCTGGGGGCGATGAACTATAAGCTGGCGCAAGCCTTGACGGAGGCGCATCGACGTGAAAGCCCGGAGCTAGAGAAACTGCAAGAGATTGGACAGAAGTTCCTCGGCGCCCGAGAGATTTTACTATCGGGCGCGATGGATCCGTGGCTGTATTTAGCGATGCTTTTGACAGAAACTACTTTTTTGCGGCGGGCTTCTTAGCGGCAGGTTTCTTAGTAGCAGGTTTTTTGGCAGCGGGCTTCTTGGTGGCAGCAGTGGCTTTTTTCTCGACTTTAGCGGCAGTTTTGGCAACGACCTTGGCGCCATCGGCGACGGCCTTGGCGGTAGTTTTCTTAGCAGCTTTGACTTCGGTCTTGACGACTTTCTCGACCTTTTTGATGGTTGCTTTAACCTCTTTCTCGGCAGCTTTGACGGCCTTGCCGGCGTCGGCGTTAGCCTTGGCGATTTTAGCGGCTAGGGCCTTGCGGCGGGCGGCGGTGTTTTTCTTGATGTAGCCCTTTTTGACGGCCTTATCGAAGGCGGATTGAACCTCGCTCAATAGCTCGCGGGAAGGGTTCTTGACGAACTTGCGCCAAGCGGTTTTGATGTCGCTTTTGATGACGGCATTTTTCTTGCGGCGCTTGATGTCCTGCCGCATTTGTTTTTTAGCTGATTTGATAATTGGCATGTTATATCCCTATTCTTTCTGATTTCAATATATCATACAAGGTGTGGTATGTCAAATTCGTGTGGGGTGAAGATAATTAGCACGAATACTTGACGAGTGCTAGAATGTTTGCTATGATAGGGGGTAAAGAGGAGAGAAAGGAAAGGAGTTTATGGCGATAAAACCATTGAAAGACCGAGTTTCGGCGGTGCGGGCAGAGGCAGAGACGGCGACAAAGTCGGGGATTCTGCTAGGTGAGGCGAAAGAAACGCCGAATTCGGCAGTGGTCGAGGCGGTAGGGGCCGAGGTAAAGGGCGTGAAAAAGGGCGACAAAATCTTATTCAAGGAATATGCGGCAACCGAGGTAAAGGTCGAAGGCAAAGAGATTTTGATTATTAGTGAAGAAGATATATTGGCAATTATTTAAGGAGGAACATGGCGAAAAAAGTATTTTACAACGAGGAGGCGCGGGAAAAAGTTTTGGGCGGGGCGAAGGCGCTTTATGATGCGGTGAAGATGACGTTCGGGCCAAAGGGGCGGAATGTAGTGATTAATAAGTCGTACGGTGGACCAGTGGTGACGCATGATGGCGTGACGGTGGCGGAGGGTATCGATTTAGAGGAAACTGACGAGACTTTGGGTTATAAAACTGGGGCGGAGCTAATCAAGCAGGCGGCAAGTAAGTTGAATAAGTCGGCGGGCGATGGTACGACGACGGTGACGGTTTTGACCTACAATATTTTGGCTGAAGCGAACAAATTGATTGCGGCGGGGCATAATCCGATGGAGCTACGCCGAGGGATTGAAGAGGCGGGTAAGGAAATTGTCAAGGCGCTGGATGAGCGGGCGGAAAAGGTGGATGATGACAGCAATAAAGTGGCAGAAGTGGCGACGATTTCGGCAGGTGATGCGGAAATCGGCAAGATGATTGCCGATGTGATTGGCAAAATTGGCAAGGACGGCGTGGTGACGGTGGAGCAGGGGCAGGGCCTCGCGATGGAGAGCGATGTGGTGGAGGGCTTTTCGTTCGACAAGGGGTTTATTTCGACCTTTTTTGCGACCGACCCAGTGCGACAAGAGGCGGTCTATGAGAAGCCAGCGATTTTATTGACGGACAAAAAAGTTTCGTCGGTGCAGGAATTGGTGCCGATTCTGGAAAAAATGGCGGCGGCGGGGATGAAAGACTTGGTTTTGATTGCGGACGAGGTGGAGGGCGAGGCGCTCTCGGTCTTGGTCTTGAATAAATTGAAGGGCGTGTTTAATACATTGGCCTTGAAAGCACCTTCGTTTGGCGATAGGCGGAAGGAAATCTTGGAAGATATCGCTATTGCGACAGGGGCGACCTTGATTTCGGGCGAGCGAGGGATGAAGTTGGACGAAGTCGGCTTGGAAGTCTTGGGCTCGGCGCGAAAGGTGGTAGCGACGAAGGACGAGACGACGATTATCGAGGGCGGCGGCAAGGCGAGCGAGGTGAAGGCGCGAATCGCGGCAATCCAAACGCAGGGCAAAGCGGCCGATTCGGACTACGAGAAGAGTCAGTTTACGAATAGGGCCGCAGCGTTGCTAGGCAAAGTGGCGGTAATCAAAGTTGGTGGCGCGACCGAAACGGAAATCGCAGAGAAGAAATTCCGAGTCGACGACGCGGTGGCGGCGACGAAAGCGGCTTTGGCAGAGGGGATTGTGGCCGGCGGCGGCGTGTCGCTGGTGAATTTGGCGAATGGCCTGAAGGTAGAGGGCGATGCTGGGAGGACGATTTTGAAGAACGCGCTGACGGCGCCGTTTGTGCAGATTATGGAAAATGCGGGCCTGAACTCGCAGGCGCTTTTGGCAGAGGTGAGCAAGGCAAAAGATGGCATGGGCATAGACGTGATGAAGCCGGAGAAGGGTCTAGTTGACTTGAAAAAGGCGGGGATTGTCGACCCAGTAAAAGTGACCAAAGAGGCGGTGTTGAACTCGGTTTCGATTGCGGCGACGGCGATTACGATGGGGGCGTTGGTGGTCGACATCCCAGAGAAGGCGGCAGCACCAGCGATGCCGGATATGGGCGGAATGTACTAACTCTTTCCCTATGAACTTGACAAAACGCTTGTGGTATGATATAATGGAGGTATAAGCTGGTGTGGGCAACAAAGAAAGCCCCCCCCCAGCGCCTCATAACAGAGGTAAGCGTGATAAGCAGGGCGTGAAAATTAGGAGGGTAAAAAAGATGGAAAAACGTTATATGTACCGCTATGACTGGGGCAACGGTAAAAACAGCGAGTGGAAGGAGCTTTCGGGCTTCGAGTACCTGAGGCGAGAGGCTCACGTCCTGTTTGACAGGCCGGATGCGCACGTGGTGGAGGAGTTAATCGGGCGCTTGGAGCGCTTAACCGTCAACGGGCAAACTCGCCAATACCATGGCAGTAGCTACAATATGCTTGACGGTGTTAAGCAGCCATGCTCCGAATACTTGGAATTCAAACGTTTCGCTTAAGCGACTCTGGCACAACCATCAATACCTCGAAGAGCCCGCACCTATTATAGGGAGCGGGCTTTTCTCATTTCGTGGATTTTGTGTTATAATCAGATTATGAAAAAGGCAAGTTTGTTGTGGATCGATTTGGAGATGACGGGGTTGGATGCGAAGCGGGATAAGATTATTGAGGTGGCATGCGTGGCGACGGATTGGAAGCTCTGTGAGGTGGCGACATTTCAGGCGAATGTGAAGTGGAGCAAGACGATGCTGGAGAAGAAGATGGTGGGGGATTTTTGGCGGAGGAATAGCAAGGCGCGGGCGGATTTGATAGAGGCGAGCCAAAGTGGTGAGCCGCTGGCGGAGGTGGAAAAGAGGTTGCTGGATTTTATCGCGACGAACTTTAGCCGGCCGACGACGAACCGGCCGCTTTATTTGGCGGGGAACTCGGTGCATCAGGACCGGAAGTTTCTGGAGGCGGAGATGCCGGAGGTGGACAAGTTATTTCATTATCGGCTGTTGGATGTGAGCGCGCTGAAGATTATTTTTGGCAATATTTATAACCTGCGGGTGAAAAAGCCGAACGCGCACCGGGCGGAGGATGATATTCGGGGTTCGATTGCGGAGCTGCGACTATATTTGGAGAAAATTGACGGCAAGCGCGGGGGGCAGAGTGTTTGACGGCGCGGGATGGGAGCGGGAGATCGTGGCATATGCGCTGGAGCTGGGCGGAATTGAGGAAAAAATCAAGGACCCGAAAAATAAGTATAAAAATCTGAGGGTGTTTCGGCGGGCGGCGGAGGGTGAGGAGGCGAACGGGCGGATTTTTCTGATAATTCATGAGGGTTCGGATCCGCTGGTGGTGGACTTTTTGGTGCCGGAGGAAATCGCGCGGGAAATGGTTGAGCGGTTTGAGACGGCGAGCCAAAGCCCGCTCTTAGACAAAAAGCGGGCGGTGCAGCTGGTTTTGACGGGGCAGTTTGAGCTGGCGGATGTGAGAAGTTTTATTTTGCAGAGTCAAGCCCAGAGCGAATAGTTTCGAGTGATTTGGCGAGTTTGCGGCGTTCGATGGCGGAGAGTTTGAGGTCGAGACGGCGTTCGACGCCGCCACGGCCGACGACGCAAGGATAACCGTAATAGAGGCGCTCGAGGGGGTCGTAGTTGGAGAGGGGGAGGATGGCGTGCTCGTTAGAGAGGAGGGCGTTGGTGATGCGGGCCAAGCAGATGCCGATGCCGTAGTAGGTGGCGCCTTTGCGTTTGATGATTTCGTAGGCGTCATTGCGAACGCGGTCTTCGATGGCGGTCATTTGGTCGTTGTCGAGGAAGTCTTCGACCGATTGCATGCTGATGCTGCAGAGGCTCCAAGGAACAAAGCCGGAGTCGCCGTGTTCGCCGATGACGTAGGCTTTGACGTCTTTGGGGTTGACTTTGGCTTGGTGGCCGATGGTGTATTTGAGGCGCGAGCTGTCGAGGACGGTGCCGGTGCCGATGACTTTGGAGTGGGGCAGGCCGGAGTATTTCCAAGCCAGTTGGGTCATGACGTCGAGGGGGTTGGTGACCATGAGCAGGATGCCGTTAAAGCCGCTGGCCATGACTTCGGCAATCATCGGTTGGAGGATGGCGGCGTTTTTCTTGACCAGATCCATGCGGGTTTCGCCGGGCGCTTGAGGGGCGCCAGCGGTGATGACGACGAGTTGGGCGCTCTTGCAATCAGAATATTTACCGAGGCGGATCTTCATATTACTCGGAGAGTAGCCGAGCGTCGAGTGGAGGTCGAGGGCTTCGCCGGCGGCTTTGGCGCGGGTGCGGTCGATGAGAAAGAGCTCGTCAACTTCGGTGCGCTGATTAAGCAGGGAAAAGGCGTAGCTCATACCAACGTTGCCCGTACCGATGATTACCACCCGTTCCATAGCCCCATTATAGCATAAACATTTATGTCAAGCAAGACCTTTCCTCGCACAGACATTGGTCTGCTTGACATACCGTGAGAAAACTATATACTATATAACATAAGCATAAATAGGAATAAGGTATGAACGAAGACAATCAAAACCCACCAACAGAAGGCGCGCCTGCGGCTGAACCGAAAGCTCCTGAGATGGTGGCGCCGAACGAGCCGGCAGCTCCGGAAGCAGCACCGGCGGCAGAGCCGTCTTCGCTTTTTGGCGGGGGGGAGCCAGCAGCGCCTGAACCAGCGGCAGAGCCGGTGGCAGCGCCTCCGGTTGCGCCTGAGCCAGTAGTGTCGACGCCAGAGATTACGCCCTTGGCGGCAGAACCGGCAGCACCTGCGGCGCCAGTTGAGCCAGCGGGTTCGCCTTTTGGTGGCAGTAGCACGCCTTTTGAGCCAGTGGCGGCTCCTGCGCCGATGCCTGCAGCGCCAACCGAGCCGATGGCAGCAGCACCTACACCAGCGGCGCCAGCTCCGGCAGCGGCTAATGATCCGTTTGCGACGAATGCGGCAAGCGCACCGAAGAAAGAGAAGATGTTATTTGGCAAGAAATTGACACCGACTACAATGGCGCTAGCGATTGTGTTAGGCGTGTTGATTCTGGGTGGAATTGGGCTGGCGATTTTCTTGGTGTTAAACCAGTAAACGGTTAGCCAAGCGGTTTAGGCGACGAAGAGCAGATAGAATGCGAGCATGTTTTTGAGCATGTGCATGATGATGCTGGCGTTGATGTTGCCGGTGATTTCGCGGGCGCCACAAGCGACCATCGAGAGAACGAAGACGTCAATGGCGACGTTCCACTGGCCGTGAGCGACGGCAAAAAGCAGGCTGGTGATGGTGGCGGAGAGGATGAAGCCGAATTTGACACGGAGGCGGCCGAACACGAGGCCGCGGAAAATGAGCTCTTCAAAGAACGGGGTGATGACACAAATGAAGACAAAGGCGGCAAGGAGGTTGGCGCCGTAGAGGGCGTTGGGGAGGCCGACGTCTTGGACTTGGTCCCAGTCGACAAAAGAGAGGAGCTGGCGAGCGAGCGCCATGACGAGGACGGAAGCAATAAAATAAAGGAAGACGCCGAGGAAGCCGAAGCCGATTTCGCTCCATTTGGGGAGGGTGAGGCCGAGTTCGCGGCGAGTGAGGAGTTTTTTACGGATGGCGGAGACGATGGCATAGAGGACGAGAAAGACAGCGAGGAGGATGAGGGCCTGCCAAGCGAAGCTAAGTAGAAGTTCCCAGTCGACGGCGAAAGAGTTGATACGAAAACTAGGCATTAGGTGGCGAGCCTCCAGATGTCAAGGAAAATGGTGAGGGCGGCGAGGCCGAGGATGACCATGAAGCCGCGAGTGATGATTTTCTCCTCGGTTTCTTTGCTAATTGGCTTTTTGGTGAGTTTGGAGATGGCAATCATTAGCCAACGACCACCGTCGAGGGCGGGGATGGGAAGGAGGTTCATAACGGCAAGCGAGAGGGAGATGACGCCGACAAGCAGGAGGACGACGCTGGCGCCAGAGGCAAAGGCGCCGGGGAAAAGGATGCCGACAATGCCGATGGGGCCGGCGAGACCGTCGCCTGCGGCGGCGATTTTGGCGCTGCCACCGCCCGGGCCGAAGCCGAAGATACTTTGGATGTTTTGGAAGATGCCGACAAAAAGATTACCTAGCATGATGCCGAGACCCTTGAAAGTCTCGTAGGTCAACTGGGCGGTCAGGCAAACACCGACGATGGGAGCGCTCCAAGTGGCGCGGTTGGATTCCTCGCTAAAGGTCGAGACGCCGAGGAAGCCGCGGCCGTCGGTGCCGTCGCCGAGGGTGAGAGTTTGGGTGCGATCTTGGCCGTCGCGCTGAAAGGTGAGGGCGACGGTTTGCCCGGCGAGGGCAGCGGTGGTGCTGGGGAAGTCGCTGGAGCGTTCGATAGGCTGGCCATCGAGGCTGAGCAGAATATCGCCGGGTTCGAGGCCACTTTCGGCGGCGACGGAGCCATCAACGACATGCGAAACCTCGACCGGGCCGAGGATTTCGTGGTTGTCGGCGGGAACGACGAATTGGTTGGGGATGAGTTTAGGCATGCCAAATAAAGAGAGGACGGCGAAAACAAGGGCGGCGAAAATTAGGTTAGCGGCAATACCGCCGAGCAAAAATTGGGTCTTGCCGCCGAAGCTGGTGGCGCCGTAGGTGCCTTTGCGTTTGTCGGCTGAGCTTTCGCCCTTGACGCGGCAAAATCCACCAATCGGCAGCCAGTTAATCGAGAGGATGACGCCGTTTTTAAGCTTACGTTTGAAAGCGGCGGGCGGAAAGCCGATGCCGAACTCTTCAACAACGATGCCGTTCTTGCGAGCCATAAAATAATGGCCGAGCTCATGGACGACAACAATGAGGGTGAGGAGGAGCAGGCCGCCAAGAATCTGGAGGATGAGAATGAGGACGCCGAGCGGGGTCATAATTTCATCAATTCCGTTTCTTTGGCTTTGAATTCGGACTCGATTTTAGCGGTGAACTCTTGGGTGGCGTCTTCGATTTGCTTCTCGAGGCGCTTAGCTTCGTCCTCGGCGATTTCTTTGGCGTCTTTGCTTTTTTTGACGGCTTTGCGGGCGTCTTCGCGGGCGGCGCGAAGGGCGATTTTAGCTTCCTCGGCCAAACCACCGGCGGATTTGACGATTTCGCGGCGGCGCTCCTCGGTCAGGGCGGGGATGGGAACACGGACGATGCGGCCGTCGTCGGCAGGATTAAGGCCGAGATTCTGGTCATTGCGAATGGCAGCGGCGATGTTTTGGAGGGTGGAGGGGTCGAATGGCGTGATAGTGAGGAGGGTGGCGTCGGCCACGACGACGTTAGCGACTTGGTTAAGCGGCATCATCTGGCCATAGGCCTCGACCTTGACGCCAGCGAGCATGTCGGGGTGAGCCCGCCCAGTGCGAAGTTTGCTTAATTCGTTTTTGAACCGTTCGACCGCACCCTGCATCTTTGATTTCATTTCTTCCATAAGTTAATTATAGCACATAAAGGAAAGCCGTCGCAACTGCGAAGGCCTTATCCTTAAATAACTCTTTTTTACCCCGCAGCGAGAAGCAATGGTGATTGATGACGGAAAACTTTGATAGTCTGTTGGACGATGAGAGGGGAGAATTGGCTGCCTGCGCACCTTTCAAGCTCGTCGAGGGCCTCAAGGTGAGAAACAGGTTCGCGGTAGGTACGTTCGCAGGAAGTCATAGCTTCGTAGACATCCATTACAGCGAGGATTTGGGCAAACAAGTGGATTTGATCGCCTGCTAGCCCACGCGGGTAGCCGGTGCCGTCCCAACGTTCGTGGTGCGACCGGATGGCTTCGCGCGCTCGAGCGGAAACGGTGCTAGGCAATAGCTTGGAGCTGGCGCCGATGTCGGGATGGCGCTGGATGATGAGACGCTCCTCATCCGTTAGTTGCCCTTGTTTGAAGAGAATGTCGGGCGGGATGCTAACTTTGCCGATGTCGTGGTGCAAGGCGGCGTCCATGAGGTCAATGGTGTCCGCAGATGACAGGTCGAGACTTTTGACCAAGAGAATGGTGCATTCGAGGACATTGCGCTCATGGCGCAGGACTGCTGGTGGTATACTGGCGATGCGACGTTTTTGTTGCCGAAGAGTATAAATGTACTCTACAACGCTCATAACAATTCACCCCCTTTCCGGATAAATTTGTAGATTGATTGGTGTTTGTAATTTTTGTTTTAGCGAGTAGCTGACTATATAATACTAGTTTGAAATTGGTTTGTCAAGGCCTGCGGCGGCGATATTTGACGGTGACATCGAATTTGTCCATGTAGAGGCCGAGGGCGAGGCGGGTTTGGGAGTAGAAGGCGGTGGCGGAGGTGTAGCCGATAGCGACGATGGGAACCAGAATCCACTGGGCGATGAAGCCAATCAGCTTCCAGTTGGTGCGGTGTTTGGGCTTGGCGGGCAGCATGCGAATGGACATGATGACTAAAATAAAAATGCCAATCAGGGCGACTTGCTGGACAGTGGAGATGATGAAGGGCAGCTGCTGGACGACAAGGTCGTTGCGCCCGGCGGGGTTCAAGTAGAGCGGGACAAAACCGCCAAAGGCGATGAGTAGCGGGTAGGTGGCGAGGGTGAGCGGCTCGTTGATGAGGATGAAAAAGTGGCCAAAAGTCTTCCAAAAGGGGGCTTGGCGGCGGCGGGTGAAGAGGTTGGCGGCGACATAGGCGACGTCGCTGGCGCCATAGAACCAGCGGCGGAGTTGCTTCCACTGGGCCTTCATGCTGGCGCGGAGGGTCGGGCCTTGGACGATGTCTTGGCCGATGCTGACGCCGACCGGGATGGCTTTATAGTCGCCGTTGAAGAAGAAATAGGAGCGCCAGAATTGGTGGCCGTCCTCGACAATTGAGCGTTTGGTCCAGAAACCCATGGCTTTGAGGGCGGAAAGTGGTTGGCTGTGGCTGGCGAAGTTGCGGGTCAAATGGGGGCGCATTTGGCTGGCGAGGCTCCAGAAAGTATTACCGGCGGCGACCACGCGCATTGGGGCAGGGGCGTCCCAGACGTTGTTGAGGAAGAGGGAGACCGGCTGGAAAGCGCAGCGGTCGCGGTCTTCGCGGACGATGAACTCGTAGGCGACGCGGTCGAAATAATTTTTCTCGGGACGGTTGTCGGAGTCGAGGGAGGTGATGATGACGCGATCGAGAGGGATTTTGGCCTGCTCGAAATAGTCGGCGACTTGGAAGCCGGCGTGGGTGATGTTGGGGCCTTTGCCGATGACTTCGCCGGGCAAATCTTGGGGGTGCATGATGGTGAGGAAGGTATGGCATTTGGACTGGTATTTGGCTTGGAGCTTGGCGGCGGTTTCGGCTATGGCTTGGCCGCCGCGCTGTTCGTAGGCGAGGGCGATGACGATTTTGTCGGGATCGACGCCGGAGTTGAGGACGCTCTCGACGGTGGGTGCGATGATGTCGTAGGCTTCGTCAAAAGCGGCGATGATGACGCCGTGGTAGACTTCGGCGGCTTTGGGGTAGTGGGCGGGCTCGGCGGCGATGAGGCGGAGGTTGGCTTCGTGCTGGCGGACGAGCGAGGATTTGCGGCCACCGCTTTGGCGGCGCTTTTGGTAGACGGCGTCGGCGTTGTCAAGCTCGGCGAGCCATTGGTGCCAGTCGATGTGGCGGTTTTTCTGGAGGTTGTGGTAGGCGAGGATGAGGTTGGAGCCCATGCGGACAACGCGGATGAAGACGATGGAGGTGATGAGGAGCATGTAGTAGGCGGCCCAAGCGGGGATGAAGATGGCGAGCAGGATGAGGACGATAATGGCGCCGTAGCTGAGGGCGGCGGGGAAGATTTCAAAGGCGCGATAGAGCGGGCGGCGCTTGCCGAGCGGGATTTCTGGAGGCATTTATGAGAGCTCCGCGTTAAAAAGGAGGACGCGGACGGAAATTACTCCAAGAGTAAGGATGAGGAAAAAGAAGAGAAAAAGGAAGATTTTGGCGGATTTGGCGCCGTATTTCAAAAAAAGCTGGGCAGTGAGGACGGTCCAGAAATAAGTGAGGACGAGGCTGGAGATGGGGAAGATGATGGCGTGCCACCAGCGGGCGGCGAGGTAGTAGTTGACGATGCCGAGGTTGGTGTAGCTAGAAAGTGTGCGGAGGTATTTGGGCTCGAGCAGGACAATGGAGACGATAATGACGACAAGGGCCAAAAGCCACATAATGATGACCATGGCGGCAAGGCCGCGGTGTTTGTGCCATATTTCTTTGAGGGCTTGGCGGATTTCTCGGCTCATATATAATATTATATCACGATTTGGCGAATGGAGGTAGTGGGCAGGCTAAGGGGCGACGCAGCGCACCGATTGTCCATAGCCCTTAGCGTTGTTATACGGTGTTGTAATAGCACCAGAGCTGAACAACAAGCCGAACCCAAGGAAGCCGTTGCTAGCGTTGGTAGAACCCCAATAGTAGCCGCTCGAGCCCTGATTGCTGAACGAGCCATTGCTGAAGTTGCCGGCGTACATGTAAAGGCCCTGCGCAAATAGCCCAACGTCCGGCGGGTTGCTGTTTGGATTATAGATAATCCCACCATTAATGGTGTTGTTAAGCAACACAAACTCATTGCCGGTACCGCCAGACGTCGGCAACCGCCAGCCACTCGGGCAAACATTATATATTGTGCTGCCATTCACATTTGGGTTCGTTGGCGTAGCATCAGTGCTGCTACAAGCCGGCGCTTGGCCATTGAGCGCGGTGCACCAACTATAAAGATAGCCGTATTGCGGGCTAGTCGCCCCGCCATCCGTACTAGTACTAGGTTGGGTTGTGCCAGATGTGCGGTTGGCATTCGGTGGTATCCAATAACAAAGGTCGGTCGCGTCCAGCCCGCCATAACACGCTTGCCCACTAGCAATGTTGTCATTGGCTGTTGAGCCTAGTGTCATGCCACTGATGGTATCGTTGTAGGTATCATCGCCACCCCCAGCATAAGCAAGATTAGTCTCCATCCAGCACAAGTCGCCAG
>WRLC01000006.1 GCA_009777795.1 Candidatus Saccharimonadota bacterium | reverse complement strand
TCGAGCAATAAGGGCTACGGCTTCTCTGTTCGCTGTGTTGCGCCCTAACTAGATTTGCAGAAAAAAGCCTCTAGGTGAGGGGGTCAGGCGGACGCAGGAGATGAAGGGCCTTTAGGCCCGGAGGCGACCGCGGCCAGCCCGAACCCCGAACCAAGGCCTGTGGAAAACTCGCTGGGGGTGGACCTTAACAAGTTGCATGGACAATTTGGATGTGATATAATGATGTCAATGAGGCCCGCCTGTACAGGCGACGAACCTCTTTGGGTTTGAACTAGTCGCGTTAGCGACTAGTTCGTTTTAACGCTTCTGCTCCGAAAAGAGCGAGACGGTAATACGAATAAACCAAAGCCTAAACGAGATACACATGCCGCCTCCTTTCTCGACTTCTAATGTCCTGCACACATTGTTCATGAAGTCGCGAGAGAGTGTCTCACCTTCACGAACGCGCCAACCCATGGGTCTATAGTATCATAGGTGGTGGGGAAAACATATTGGACATGCTTTTTAATAAGGAATAAATAAAGGAGGAAAAATGACAGAGAGTAATAAAGTAAATAGAATATTGGGAGTGAGTGGTTGGTCGCGGGATAGGCTGGCGGGGGTGCTGGGGACGAATGGGCGGACACTCAGGCGCTGGGCGAAGGGGAGCAAGGTGCGCAGTGAGGTGATGGCGGGGCGGATTGACTGGGTCTATGGGGAGCTGGTGGAGCCGTTGGAGTGTGAGATTTTGCGCCGGGCGGCGGTGGTGGAGAAGGAGATGCTGAAGCGGCGCTTGGCGGGCTTGCCTAAGGGCGAGGTTTGTGGGTGATGGGGGTTGGATAAAAAAGAGGCGCCCCCTAGTCATCCGACATGGGGCACGCCTCATTAGCTAGATTATATCAAAAAGAACCTTTGATGTCAAGGACTTGGCGGTCTTTGGTGATAACTATAATCCGCTTGAGGCCTTTGCGATATTTTGCTTCGCGCTCAATTTTGGCGAGGCTGCGCGCGGGAGCTTTGGTGCGTCGCAGGTCAATAATCAGGTTTTCGGCCTGTTTGTTTGCTGCTTGCATGAGGTGTTCGATTGTGTATTTGCCAGCGCCTTTGGGGCATTTGATTTCCCAATAGCGGCCTTTTAGCTTGATGTCAGGTGTTTTGATATGTTCGGCAGGCCGTGGTCTAACTAGCTCAATGTCATGACCCAGCTCGGTCAAGAATACGACAGTTGCGTTCTCGTGTTTTTCCAACACGACGCCGTTGGGTGTGATTTTCCCTTTTCGCATGTATATATCTTAGCATGGGTGGGGTGGAAAACATATTGGCTGTGCTTAATGGTTTGTGGGTGATGGGGGTTGACAGGGCGTTTATGGTTTGATATAATACAATTACAGCGCCTCGGCTTGGGTTCGTCCCCGCCGAGGTGTAATGTTAGGCAACCTATGGTAAAATAATTAGTATGAAGACAATAGTTTATATTGACGGGCAAAACTTCCTCTACAAGGCGGCGGAGGTCTTACTGAAGTTTGGCCTTATAGCCGACAAGCAAGATTTAACGGCAATTGATATGCCACCACTAATGAAAAAGATTCTAGGCGACGACGATATTGAAATAAGATTTTACGGTGTTGGGAAAATAAAGCGGCGCGGTGATTTAGGACAAGACATTCTGACCAAATCGATTAGGTTCGCCGATAATGCGCGTCGCGTTCGCAACTCTCTTATTAAGCAAGGTGTCCAATTTGTCGAGGCCGGCAAGCTAAAAGTGCGTGATAGCGATGTTTGCAAGGTGTGTGGGAGCAAGGATTATCGCTTTCAGGAAAAGGGCGTGGATGTTGGCATGGCGGTGGACATGGTGGCAGATGCTATATTGAAAGATGTGGATAGGGTTGTGTTGGTTAGTTCGGATACAGACCTAATCCCCGCTGTTAAGCGAGTTCAGCAGGCAGGCGTGGAGATAATATACGTTGGTTTTAGTGAGCGTCTTACCCCTCGTCTGGTGGCGCTAGTGAAGAAGACTATAACTATTACCGACGAGCAAATTGTTGAAGTGTTTAGTAAGTAGTAGGGGCGGCGGTGGTGGAGAAGGAGATGCTGAAGCGGCGCTTGGCGGGCTTGCCTAAGGGGGAGGTTTGTGGGTGATGGGGGTTGACATTTGGGTGGGGATTTGATATAATGAGGGTACAAATCGACACCACAGATTGTGGAAGTTCGCGGCCTCGCCTGAAAATGGCGAGGAAAACTATCCCCGGGGAGTTATTTTAGTAGGCCTCGCAACAGCTGCTTGACGTCGGCGAGGAGTTCTCTTTTAACCATACCGATTCGTGGGCCGCTAATTCTGGCGGTGTCGATGGCTTTGAGCTGGCTTAGGAGGGCGGTGCTGACTATGCCGTCCTCTACTTTAAACTTGTAGTAGTACTTGCCTTGTTTGGTTGTGGTTGATAAAGGTAGGCCCCAGAAAAGTTCTTTGCTGAAGCCCTTGACGACTAGGACAGGTCGGGCGAATTTGTCGCCTTTATCAACAAACTTAGAAGCATAAGCGTGAATGCTTATGCTTTGTTGCTACCCCTATAGCCTTCAGAGGTGAAAAAGAATTTGATAAAATCGTTTAGTTGACAGCAAAAAGAAGCCCCGCGGTAGGGACATACTGCTCCGTGCGGGTCTTCAGGGACGCGGCTCAAGCTATCCAGCAAGAACCGCGTCTTATGTACATTATACTCTAGTTATCTCTAGAATGAAAGGAGATACTTCGGGAGTGTTTGGCGGGCTTGCCTAAGGGGGAGGTTTGTGGGTGATGGGGGTTGACATTTGGGTGGGGATTTGATATAATGAGGGTGTCGGGTGAGTAATCACCCAAGTTAGCGGGATTCACTTCGGTGTGCCCCGCATTTTATTTAGCTAATTTTATCTTTGATAGTTGATATGTCGGTGAGGTGGTAGTTCTTGTATTGGCGCATTTCGATAAGTCGTATAGATAAGAAATTGACTGGACTGGTGAATGGGGTGGCGAGGACGGTGATGTGGAGGAGAGGGAAGTTAGTTAGGAGTTTTTTAATCATTTCGGCATAGTCGCCGTCGCAAGAGAGCAGGATGAGGTGGGCGGCTCCCTTGACCTGAGTGGCGTCAAACATCATCTCGGAGCAGAGGTAAACATCAACGTTAGATTTGAACTTGGCGATTTGGGAAGAGACTTGGATATGGCGGATGGTTTTGCATTTGTGGCATTTAACTTTCTTGTAGGTGGCTTTGGTGATGTATTTTTTGCGGTCGAGCGAGAGGACTTCGTAGCCATAGCGCTGGTACTTCTTGAAAATTAGCATGGGTGGGGCGAAAAACATATTACTAGTGTTAAAGTCGTGGTATAATGGGGGTATGAAGTTGAATCGGGAGCAGCGGGAGGCGGTGGAGGCGTTGGAGGGGCCGGTGTTGGTGGTGGCGGGGCCGGGGACGGGGAAGACGCAGCTGCTGGCGGCGCGGGTGGAGAATATTTTGGCAAAGACGGATGCGGATGCGAGTAATATCCTGTGCTTGACATTTACGAACGATGGGGCGCGGAATATGCGGGAGCGGTTGCGTAGCTTAATTGGTGAGGCGAGCTATAAAATTACGGTGGGGACGTATCATGAGTTTGGCGGGGAGATTTTGAAGAACTATCCGGAGAGTTTTGGCGAGCGGCGGTATTTGACGTTGATTGATGATTTGAAGGCGTATGAGATTTTTAACGCGATTGTGGAGGGGATGAGTTATACGAATGGGTTGAGGTACAAGGAGTGGCGGGGGGTGAAGGGGTTGGTGGCGGATATGAAGCGGGCGGGGCTTAGCCCGGCGGATTTGCGGGAGATTGCTGAGGCGAACGGTAAGGTGATTGGCAAGTTGGAGCGAGCGGCGAATGAGATATTTCCGGCGCGGATGCCGGGCGTGTTGGCGCAGGTGCGGCCGCTTTTTGAGAAGTGGTTCCGGGAGCTCGGGGTCCTGTCGACCGTAGGGTTGGCGGGCTTGCCGAGTCTTGGCAGGTCGTACTTGACGGACTTGGAGGTGGCGATGGCGGAGGCGGAGGCGACCGGCAAAGCGACACCACTAAATAAATATAAGGCGGGGATTATGGAGCGGGTGGGGGAGGAGTTTCGCTTGAAGGCGCGGAAGAGCAATGAGCGGTTGTTGGCGCTGGCGGAGGCGTATGAGCAGTATCGGGATTTGACGGAGGCGGAGGGGTTGTATGACTTTGATGATATAATTTTGGCGGTGAATCGGGCGCTGGCGGCGGATGAGGAGCTACGGGCGGAGTTGCAGGAGAGGTACCAATACGTGCTCTTGGACGAGTATCAGGACACGAACGCGGCGCAGGGGCGGATGGTGGAGTTGCTGCTGGATAACCCGATTTGGGAGGGGCGGCCGAATGTGCTGGCGGTGGGCGATGACGATCAGGCGATTTATGCGTTTCAGGGGGCGCTCCAGTCGAATTTGGCGGATTTTTACCGGCGGTATCGGGATGTGAAGTTGGTCAACTTGTCGAAGAATTATCGGTCGGTGGCGGGGATTGTGGAGTTTGCGGCGAGTTTTCGCAAGACGATTCGAGATGGAGTGTTTGAAAACAAGACGCTGGTTGTGGCTGGGGCCTCCCCCAACCCAACACCTCAGACACGGTGTCGCCCGACCCTGTCGTCACAGGACGGGCGCACCTCTTTCTCGCCCGTAGGCTGCGAGCGGTCTGAAGTGTTGGGTTGGGGAGAGGCAACGGCGGCGATAGAGCGGATTGATTTCAAGAGTGAGGTGGGGGAGCGGAATTGGGTTAGTGGGCGGATTCTGGAGTTGGTGGCGGCTGGGGTGCGGGCAGATGAGATCGCGGTGTTGGCGCGGAGGCATGAGGAGCTGGAGGGGGTGGCTAAGCATTTGCAGGCGGCGGGGGTGAAGGTGCGGTATGAGCGGCAGAATGATATCTTGACTGCGCCGGGCGCGGTGAGGGAGTTTTTGGATTTTTGTGAACTGTTGGTGGCGGCGAGGGAGAGGTCGGGCCGGGAGGACGAGTTGGCGGCGCGGGTGTTTTATGCGGGGTATTGGGGGTTGGCGGCGGGTGAGCTGTATAAGGTAGCGCGGACGGCGCGCGAGGGGTGGATAGGGGCGATGTTGGCGAGCGAGTGTCCGGACATTCGGCGGGCTGCAACAGAGGTGGTGGAGCTGGCGGGGCGGCTTTTTGGGGCGCCGTTAACAGAGGTGGTGGCGGAATTAGCCGGGCGTTGGCAGGGGGATGAGGCGGAGATTTATGCTTTGAATTCGGCGATTTTAATACTGCTGAAGGCAGTTAGTGCATCCAAGCCCTCAAGCCTACCACCTCAGACACGGTGTCGCCCGACCCTGTCGTCACAGGACGGGCGCACCTCTTTCTCGCCCGTAGGCTGCGAGCGGTCTGAGGAAGTAGGCTTGCAGGGCTTGCCGAGCTTGAAGAGCCTAGTGGAATATGTGGGGGGGATGCGGGCGGCGGGGTTGGCGCTGCGGGACGGCAGTCCGTATCGGGCGGCGGGCGAGGCGGTGAATTTGATGACGGCGCATGGGGCGAAGGGGCTGGAGTTTGAGCAGGTCTTTATAATCGGGGCGCATAATACAAATTGGGTGCGGACGGGGAGCCAGAAGGGGTCGACTTTGCCGCCGAATTTGCAGGCGATTTATTCGACCGAGGAGCGGGATGACGATAAGCGGCGGTTGCTTTATGTGGCGGCGACGCGGGCGAAAAAGGTGCTTTATATGACGCGGGCGCGGGGGGATTTTAGCGGGCAGCGGAGTTTTGAGCCAATCGAGTATTTGGACGAGCGGGAGGTGGAGGGGCGGACGTTGGCGCGGGCTTTGCCGGAGGCGTATCAGGCGGTGCGGGAGGGCGAGGCGGCGGAGGAGCGACCGAAGGCGGCGGTTTTGGGCGAGGAGTTGGGGCGGTTGGCGGAGAGCCCGGATTGGGAGGCGATTTGCGAGGAGTTTCGGGCTAATTATGTGTTGAGCGCGAGTGATGTGAATTTATGGATTGATAGCGAGTATGGCGGGCCGGGGAAATTTTACCGGGAGCGGGTGCTACGTTGCCCAGTGGCGCCGAGCCGGGCGATGGCGTTTGGCACATTGGTGCATGGGGCGTTGCAGGCGGCGGGCGAGGCGGCGAAGCGGGGCGAGGCGATGGATTCGGAGGTGTTGATGCGGCGGTTTGAGGCGGATTTGGCGGCGATGCGGGATTTGACGGAAAATGAGCGGCGGCTACTGGCGGAGCAGGGCGAGTTTGTCTTGCCGCGGTGGTGGGCGGCGAACGGTGAGAAGTTGGCGGCGAAGGATGCGGCGGTGGAGAAGTGGTTTAATTATGAAAAAGACGGGGTGCGGCTGCGGGGGAAGGTGGACCGGATTGAGGGCGGCGGCGAGGGGCGGACGGTGGTGGATTTCAAGACGGGCAAGGCGGGCGGGGCGAAGAGCGAGAAGACGTACAAGGCGCAATTACAACTATATATATATAAGTTGTTGGTGGAGAGTGAGCCGGGCGGGCCGGTGGTGGGCGGGCGAGTGGAGTTTGTGGCGGCGGATGGCGATGGCCGGGTGAGCAAGGCGTTGGAGCTGGAGTTTGGGCGAGAGGAAGAGGAGCTGGTTTGGCAGTTGGTGGGGGTGATTTGGCGGCGGATTATGGCGATGGATTTTGGCGAGGCGTTGGAAGCGGCGGAGACAGGGGCGGCGAGTTTCCGGCAGTTTTTGGAAAATAAAATCAAAGCGTTTATGTAAAATGGGTCTTGACAAGGTATGCCGTGTGGGCTAAAATGGGGGTATTATGAGTGATATCAAGACCATCAAGCTAGAGGGGACGGCAGAGACTGCTAGGATACCAATGTCGCACAATCTAGAGTCGGGGGGGGGGGTCTTTAGATGGTAGGTCTTCAAAAAATAGCCTTAGAAATTTAACCGCGGCGAGTGGGGACTCGCTAGCGCTCGGAGCAAGAGAATTGCGCCGGGCGGTTTTTGTTTTGCTCCGTCGGTCGACCCTTATCCGCCGGCGGAGGATACGTTTTGCTGGGAGGTGCGCCCGGTGGTCTCTTTACTACCACTTGGGCGCGACCCAGCGATTTAGATTGTGATATAATGAGGATATGGGTAAGAAAAAGTCGAAAAATAAGCGCGGGCCGGGCCGCAAGGGCAAGGCGGCGCCGGAAGATAGCCGGGCGAAACACGACGTGCCGTACGGATTTTGGGCGCAGATTGGGGCGATTATTATGTTGGCGGTGGCGGTGCTGCTGGTTTTGTCGTGGTTTGGCAAGGGCGGGGCGCTACTGACCTTGATTTTTGACGTGGGCTACCGGTTGATCGGGATTGGCTATTTCTTTTTGCCGCCGATGATTGTCTATTTGGCGGTGTTGGTCTTTCGTTCGAGCGAGAACCGGATACCAAAGTCGGTCTTGATGGGTTCGGTTTTGATGCTGGTCTGGCTGGCCTGTGCGGGGGCGATTTTGCCGGCGATCAGTGGGGTCTTTCCGAAGGCGGGGGGCGGCTTAATCGGCGGTTGGGTCTATGATGCGTTGGTCGGTAGTCAGGTGCTGGGGCCGGGGACGGCATTGTTTGGCTTTATTTTGGCGATGTTGATTACGGAATTGTTCATTTTGAAGGTGTCGCCGATGGCGGCACTGAAGCGACTGCTGGGCAAAAAAGAGCAGCCGGAGGCCTTGGCGAAGGCAGGCGGGCGCGTGGATTTGAGTGGTCAGCCGGCGGAAAAGCCGAAGGGCTGGTTCCGAGGGCGCAAGGCGACGGCCGCCGCTCCCGGCTTGGCAGCCACCGGGAGCCCTAGGAGAGGGGACCTCTCCTCTCGCCCTGCGGGCGATTCACCTCACACGCTCCCGGAAGCTGCCAAGGCCTCGCGCGGCGGTGTAGATTGGCGATTGCCGAGTACGGAGCTTTTGGAGCGCAAGCAAACGCCGGCGGATGCGGGGAATATTCAGCAGAACGCGCAGATCATTAAAAATACCTTTGAGCAGTTTGGGATTGATGTGAAGATGGACGGGGCGGACGTGGGGCCGCGGGTGACGCGCTATACTTTGAAGCCGCCGGCGGGGGTGAACTTGTCGCGGATTTTGGCGTTGGATCGAGAGCTGTCGCTGAATTTGGCGGTGGACAAGGTGCGGATTGAGGCGCCGATTGCGGGGACGAATTTGGTGGGAGTGGAGTTGCCGAATGTGAAGCAGGCGAGTGTGGGGCTACGAAGTGTGATTGAGAGCCCAGAGTGGAAGGCGACGGGGGAGCCGCTGACTTTTGCGCTGGGGAAGGATATTTCGGGGGCGAGTGTGGTAGCGAATTTGGCGAAGATGCCGCATCTTTTGATTGCGGGGACGACGGGCTCGGGTAAGAGTGTGATGAGCAATGTGTTGATTTCGTCGCTACTTTATCGGAATGCGCCGGACCGAATGCGGCTTCTGATTATCGACCCGAAGCAGGTGGAAATGAGCCAATATCGGGAGATCCCGCATCTTTTGGCGCCGATTATTACGCGGACGGAGGATGCGATGGCGGCGCTGAAGTGGGCGGGCAGGGAGATGGACCGGCGTTATGGGCTGATGAGCAAGACCGGGGCGAAGAAAATTGATGATTATAATGCGAAGCTGGCGAAGAATGCGCCGGCGCTCGAGGCAGAGGAAGAGGAGGCGTTGCCATATATTGTGGTTGTGATTGACGAGATGGCGGATTTGATGATGCAGTCGGGCAAGGAGATGGAGACGCATATTGTGCGGGTGGCGCAGAAGGGCCGGGCGGCGGGCTTGCACTTGGTGCTGGCGACGCAGCGGCCGGAGGTGAAGGTGGTGACGGGGCTGATTAAGGCGAATGTGCCGGGGCGGATTGCTTTTGCGGTGTCGAACCAGATTGACAGCCGGGTGATGATCGACAGTAGCGGGGCGGAGAAACTGCTGGGCTCGGGCGATGGGCTGCTGCTGACGACCGAGATGATGGGCAAGCCGGTGCGGATTCAGGGGGCGTTTATATCAGATAACGAAATTGACGCGATGGTGAAGTTTTTGAAGTCGCAGAGCGGGCCGCGTTATAATGACGAGGTGTTGCAGGCGGCGAGCGAGGAGGCCTCGGGCAATGGCGCGGCGACGGATTTGACGGCGGGCGAGCCGAGCGAGGATGCGCGCAATGCCCTGCAGTTATTTATTGAGCAAAATAAAGTTTCGACTTCGATGTTGCAGACTTATTTGCGGCTGGGGCATGGCCGGGCGGCGCGGGCGGTTTTGGAGTTGGAAGCGCGGGGGGCGATTGCGCCGGACCCGTCGGGGCGAGGGAAAATTGTCGTTGCCACTTCGGTTGACGATTTAAGATAGACAATAATCTAACCAAAGTGTCAAGGCTTTAAGGAGGGGTTTTTGCCGGGCGGTGGCGGTTTGGCGGGCGGCGGCAATTTCGGACTGGAAGGCGGGGAGGCGGGCGTTTAGTTTGGCGGTGCGGTAGGCTTGCCAGAGTTCGGCCTCACTCTTGGTGAGGGCGGCGGGAAAGTTGCGGGCTTTGTAGAGGGGGAGGAGTTGGGCGAGGCGGGGGTCGGTAAAACAGGGGTCGAAATCGGCCAACGTCCGGGCGTTGGCGGCACGGACGGCGGCCATTTTGGGTTGGTCGGAGTCGGGGATGAAGCTTTCGTAGAGGGTCTGGTCGGGGTCGTCGGCAGGGGGGAAGGGGGGCCGGGCGAGGGCGATTTCGAGGCGCTGGGCAAAATCGGGGTCTTGCTCGAGTGTCCGGACACTCGCGGCGATTTGACAGGGGTCGAGGTGGAGGCGAGCGGCGTCTTCGGGGCGGAGAACTGCGAGCGGGGCGAGGGCGGGGCATCTGTTAAAACGGAGTTCTTTGACCGGCAGGGGCTGATAATCCGCCGGGCGCTTCTGGTAGGGGAAGGCGAGGTGGGCCGTTAATTCGGCCTCGGTCATGGCGAGAAAGGGCGCCGGGTCGACCCGGAGGTCGTAAACATAAGCACCTTGAGCAGTGGGAAAGAGAGGGAGGACGGCGGTGGTTTTGGAGGGGTAGGCGTAGCGGCCGGTGGCGAAGAGGAAGGGCTGGCCGGAGAAGACGAAATCGCTGATGGCGGCTTTGCTGCGGAGGTGAAAGAGGTAGTCGAAGATTTTGGGTTGTTTGGCTCGGAGGAGTTGGGCGAGGGCGATGAGGGCGCGGACGTCGGAGAGGGCGTCGTGGGCTTGGGCGTGTTCGAGTTGGTTGGCGCTTGACAAATCGGTCAACTTATTGCTTTGTTTGCCGTCTTTTTCGACCCAGTTGATGCCGTCGGGGCGGAGGGCGCGGGTGAGGCGGACGACGTCGAGCAGGTCCCAGCGGGAGCGGCCCTCGGCCCACTGCCAAGTGTAGGGGTCGTGGAAGTTGCGGAAAAAGAGGTGGCGGATGAACTCGTCGTCGAAGGAAATATTATTGTAGCCAAGGGCGACGGTGTCTTCGGTGAAGACTTCGCTGGCGAGGATCTGGGCGAGCTGAGCTTCGCTGATGCCGGTTTCGAGGGTGGCTTGGGGGGTGAGGCCGGTGGCGAAGATGGCGAAGGGGCTGGGGAGGACCTCGGTTGACAACTTGACTAATATATTATATGGCTCGCCGATGGGCTGGAGGTTCTGGTCGGTGCGTTGGCCGGCGAATTGCATGATGCGGTCGCTTTTGGGGTCGAGACCGCTGGTCTCGAGGTCGTAGAAAAAGAAGGTCATGCGCCTTAGGATTCTTTTTTCTTGAGGTTTAGGGTGATGTATTCGAGGAGGATTTGTTTCAAGATGACGACGACGGGGACGGCGAGGAACATGCCGGCAATGCCGAAGTAGGCGCCACCGACGATGACGGCGAAGATGACGAGAATGGGGCTGATTTTAAGCGAGTAGCCCATGATGCGCGGCTCGATGAAGTTGGCGTCGAGCTGCTGGAAGAGGAGGAGGAAGCCGAGTGTCCAGAGGGCTTGATTGGGGCCGCCGGTGATGAGGGTGATGAGGGTGATGAAGAGGACGGCGAAGAGCGAGCCGAGGAAGGGGATGAAGTTGGCGAGGCCGGCGATGATACCAAAGAGGAGGGCGTATTGGACGTCGAGGACGACGAGGATGGTGGTGACGACGCTGAAGTTGATGAGGCTGTCGAGGCCTTTGCTGGCGATGAAGGTGAAGAGGACTTTGTTGACTTGGGCGAGGTATTTACTGAGGTGGTCGCGGGTTTTGTCTTTGAAGAGGGCGCGGGAGAGGCGGTCGAAGAAGTGGGCGATTTTCTCGCGCTCGAGCAGGACATAGAGGGAGACGATGATGCTGACGACAAAATTGAAGATGCCGGTGCCGACGCTGATGACGCCGCGGCCGAGTTGCTCGACGTTGTCGGAATTTAAGAGGTAGTCGCTCGACCAGTTGCCGAAAGCTTGGTGGACGTCGAAGTTGGCGAAGAGGGAGTTCTCGGCAAAGAGGTGGTTGAGGGCGTCGGCGATGATGTCGAGGTAGGAAGGGATGTTGTTGGCGAAGTCGATTAAGCTGGAGACGAGGATGGGGACGATGAGGGTGCTGATGAAGGCGAGGGCGGCGACGAGGATGAGGTAGACGGTGAGGACGCCCCAGAAGCGGGCGCGTTTTTTGAAGAAGCCCAGTTTGGCTTTGCTGTAGAGCTTCTCGAGGTAGGCGCAGGGGCGGTAGAGGAAGTAAAAAATGATAATGCTAAAGAGGAAGGGGAAGAGGACGCGGAAAAAATGGCCGATGGCGGCGCCGATGCCGGAGAGGTTGTCGAGGGTTTTGAAGACGATGATGAGGATGAGGGCAAGGACAAAGACGGGGATGAGTTTGGTCCATTGGTTGCGTTCGTTCGACATTTAATATAAGTATAACATAGTGGGCGCGGGGTTGCAAAGTTGACTTTTGTTGCAAAGTGTGATATAATGGGGGTAGAATGGGGGGCTTGGACCCTTAAATTTGTTTCAGGGAGGGCTAAAAGATGAAAAATTGGCCTCGAGCAGGAGACGACGGCAGTTTTTGGTCGGTGCGATTTTGGTCGCCGGCGGACTGGGTGTCGAACGTGCGGGCGTTTTTGGCGCCGGTGCTGGCAGTGGTTTGCGTGCTGGACGGGCTGGGACTAACGCACTGGTGGTGGCTGGTCTGGGCGGTCGTGGGGCTTTCGGACAAGCTGGACGGAGGTCTGGCGGCGTGGCTGGGCTCGAGCAAGCGCGGACCGACCAACGACGAACAGTCGGACAAGATTTGCATTTTCGCGGCGTTTCTGGCCTGCATGGTGCTGGGTTTAGCGCCGGGCTATCTGTTGGTGGTGATGATGTTGCGGGATCTGCTGATAACGCTGATCCGGAGCCGGATGCGGGAGAATGGCGATACTAGCCTAAACTCGGCGCGGCAGTTGGGCAAGCTGAAGACGGTGTTTCAGTTTCTGATGGTGGTGCTGGCGTTTTGCCCGGCGGAATGGTTTGTCCGGGCTGGACTGGATGGCCTGCAGGGGCCGATGGTCTGGTGTTTGGCGCTGGCGGCAACGAGCCTGAGCTTAATCAGTGGCTGGCAGTACTTCCAGATGGCGTTAGAACGGCTGGGAAACAAATAAAGGGAGCTTACGAGCTCCCTTTTGCTATGGAGCGGTAGATTTCGAGCAGGCGGGTGAGGGTTTGGGCGAGGTCGTGGCGGCGGGCGACGGTGAGCGAGTGTCCGGACATTCGGCGGGCGAGTTTGGGGTCGGCGAGGATTTTTTGGAGGGCGGCGGCGAAGGCGGGGACGTTGTTCGGCGGCACGAGGAAGCCGTTTTGTTGGTCTTCGACTAGTTCGGAGAGGGCGCCGGCGTTGACGGCGACGGCGGGGAGGCCGGTGGCGAGGGCTTCGATGGTGACGATACTTTGGGTTTCGGTGGTGCTGGTGATGGCGAAGATGCTGGCGGCGCGGTAGATTTTGGGTAGGTCGGCGCCGATGATTTTGCCGGTGAAGAGGACGGAATCGGCGATGCCGAGGCGGTGGGCGAGGGCTTGGAGGTTCCGGCGGTCGGAGCCGTCGCCGACGAGGACGAGATGAGTGTCCGGACACTCGGAACAGAGGGAATTTGGCAGTGCCGGGCGTTGGGAGCGTAATTTGGCGAAAGCGCGGAGGAGGACGGAGAGGGATTTTTCGGCGTCAAGGCGGCCGACGTAGAGGATGATCGGTTTGTTTGGGGGGAGGCGGTATTTTTGATAGAGGGATTTTGCTGGTTTGGCCGGGCGGAAGCGGGAGAGGTCGACGCCGTTAGAGAGGGGCTCGATGGGTTGGGCCGGGCGGCGTTTCTTGGGGGCGAGGTCGCGGATGGCGAGCTGGGTGGGCATGGTGGCGTATTCGGCGCGGGTGAGGAAAGTGGTGTAGTATTTGCGGACGACGGTGTTTAAGGGTCGGCGGGCGACACCGATGAAGCGGATTTGGGCGGTCAGGTTGTCGGGGTAGGCATGGCCGGTGGCGACGATGGGGACGTGGCGTTTTTTGGCGTAGCGGTAGACGGAGAGGGCGAGGGGGCCGGGGGTTTGGTTGTGGATGATGTCGGGTTGCCAGTCGTCGAGGAATTTTTTGATCTCGGGATAGGGGTAGAAGCTGACGTGGATGCCGTGAGGGTAGATGATTTGGGGGATTTTTTGGCCGAAGAGGCGGCGGGCTTCGGGGATTTGTTCGATTTGGTCGGGGTAGAAGGGGAGGCGGATTGAGGGCAGGCGGACGACGCGGAAGCGGCCGTCGGTTTCGATGGCGAAGTCGCCGGTGATGCTGGGGGCGAGGACGACGACGTCGTGGCCGAGTTTGGCCAGACCGTGGGCGAGATTAAAGGAAAAAGTGGCGACGCCGTTAATCATCGGGTAGTAAAGATCGGTTGTTATTGCGATTTTCATTTTCATGTAGTATACTATATATATGAAGATTTTGCTAACCGGCGGGACTGGATATATCGGGTCGCATACGGCAGTGGAACTGCTGCGAGGCGGGCACGAGGTGGTGCTGTTTGACAATTTGTCGAATAGTAAGGAGTCGGTGGTGGCAAAGATCGAGGAGATAACTGGTGTGCGGCCAGAATTTGAAAAAGGTGATTTACTGGATAAAGCGGCGTTATCGAGCCTATTGTCTAAGCATAGGCTTGATGCGGTGGTGCATTTTGCGGGGTTAAAAGCGGTCGGCGAGAGTGTCTCGCAGCCGCTTTTATACTACGCAACGAACGTGGGCGGGACGTTAAACCTGCTGGAAGCGATGCGGGAGGCGAATGTCCGGACACTCGTCTTCAGCAGTTCGGCGACGGTTTACGGGGAGAAAACGGCGGTTCCGTACGACGAAAAAGCAATGACCGGACACTCGATTACCAATCCTTATGGTGAAACGAAGCATGTGATTGAGGAGATTTTGCAGGACGTGGCGGCGAGCGAGCCGGGGTGGAAGATAGCGATTTTGCGTTATTTTAACCCGGTGGGGAATCATCCGTCGGGGTTGATTGGTGAGGATCCGGAGGGGATTCCGAATAATTTGATGCCGCTGGTGATGAAGGTGGCGCGGGGCGAGATTCCGGAACTAGAGATTTATGGCGACGATTGGGAGACGGCGGACGGGTCGGGGGTGCGGGATTTTATTCACGTGGTGGATTTGGCGCGCGGGCATATTGCAGCGCTGGAGAAGTTGACGGACGGGGTGCAAATCTACAATCTGGGGACGGGCGCCGGGCGGAGTGTGTTTGAGGTGATCGAAAGTTATGAGCGGTTGGCGGGTAAGAAATTGCCGCGGCGGGTGGTGGGCCGGCGGCCGGGCGATATTGGGGTGGTTTATGCGGCGGTGGAGAAGGCGCGGGATGAATTAGGTTGGGCGACGGAGCTGACGCTGGACGATGCGATGCGGGATACACTGAAGTTTATTGGTCAAGATTGACGATATAGGCGTAGAGAGTGCTGTCTTTGGGGACGTAGAAGCAGGCGGCTTGTTTGGCCTCGTAGAACATGATGGGTTTGTCAATGCTGATGGCGAGTTTGAGCATTTCTTTGAAGTCTTTGATGGCGACGCGTTCTTTGTAGGCGGTCGGGTTGACAGGGGTGGTAGTGACGATGATTTGCTCGCGGTAGTTGCGCAGGATGCTGTCGATTTTGCGGCGGCTGGAGAGGCGGTCGCGTTTTTGTTTGTGCGTGAGGAAGAGGCCGAGCGTTAGCGCGCAGAGGGTGATGGTGCTGCTGGTGATGATAATGATGGGGCCGAGGGAGCTTGAGCGGGGTGCAGCGTGGCCGGTGGATTGGTGTTCGTCGCCTTCGAGCTGGATTTGGAAATAGGGCTCGCTAATCGGCACAATCATGGAGCGGGTGTGGGTGTGGTCGAGGTCGTCGTTTTGGGCGTGGACGGTGAAGTCGATGCGGATTTCGCCGGTGATGGTGAAGCCGAGGTCGGATTTGATTTCGAGGTATTTTTCGCGGTATTGGGTGAGGTCGAGTTCGATTTGTTGGCTGGTTTGGAGTTGGCCGTCGGATTGCTGCGAGCGAGTGTCCTGCAGGGTTTGGATGATTTCGTCGACGATGACGGCAGGTTCGCCGGGCGGATTGTTGCGCGGGGCTTGGGCGATGAAGGAGATGGTGGATTGATAATTGTAGTCGAGGGGTGCGGGTTGGGAGAGTTGACTCTGGTAGGTGTGGTCGATGGCGATTTTGTCGACGATGTCGAAGGCGTAGGTTAGGCCCATGCCGAGGTAGGGGTGGCGGATGACGCTGTTGCCGGGGCGCATGTGGACGCGGTAGTCGATGGTGCTGCGGCTGGTCATGTGGGTGGTGTCGGCCGAGAGGAAGTGGAGGATGGCGACGACGCAGGAGAGGGTAAAGCCGGCCGCTGCAACAGTGAAGCAGCGGCGGATAGGCGATGGCGAGCGCCGGGCGGTTTCCCCAATGTCTTTCATGAGTTTATCATACCATATTTGGGGGGATATTGCAAGCGTGAGGGCATATTTTGAGGTTTTAACCATGAGCGTTAGGATTTTTGGGGGATTTATGCTATTATATAGGGTATGAAACGGAAAAAGGTTGAGGCTCGACCGAAGATACTTTATACGAGCCATACGGCGAATTTTCAGAAGTTCAATCGGCCGCTGATGCGGATGATGAGCGGGCAGGGTTGGGAGGTGCATTATGCCAGCGCGGGCGAGGAAGAGATTTTGGATTGCGATGAGACGTTTGTGGTGGATTTTGCGCGGAATCCGTTTCGATTTGACCGGCATATTAAGGCCTATCGACAGATGCGGCGGATTTTGGCGAAGCATAAATATGAGATAATTCATACGCATACGCCGGTGGGGGGGGCGATTACGCGGTTGGCGGCGCGCCGGGCGCGGCGGGGTGGGACGCGGGTGATTTACACGGCGCATGGGTTTCATTTCTACAGGGGTGCGCCGCTTTTGAATTGGCTGCTTTGGTACCCGGCGGAGAAGATTTTGGCAAATTATTGTGATGTTTTGATTACAATTAATAAGGAAGATTTTGAGCGCGGGAAGCGGAAACTGAAGACGGATGTGCGATATGTGCCGGGCGTTGGGGTGGACCCGGCGAAGTTCCAGATTAAGATGAGTAAAAAGGAACGGAATGATTTGCGCGCGAGCTTGGGGCTAGAGCCGGACGATTTTGTGATGATCTATGTGGCGGAGATAAATAAGAATAAGAATCAGGCGGGGCTGCTACGGCAAAAAGCAGAGATGATTCGGAGCGACCGGAAAAATCATATTTTGCTAGTGGGCAGGGATTATTCACGGGGCGCGGTTGCGAGGTTGGCGCGGTCGCTACGGATAGCAAATAACGTGCACTTTCTTGGCTACCGTAATGATGTGCCGCAGCTGTTAAAGATCTCGGATTTGTACATTTCAACCAGCAAGCGCGAGGGGCTAGGGCTAAACGTTATCGAGGCAAAGGTTGCCGGATTGAGGGCTGAGGTGAGTGATACGCGTGGGCATCGCGATATTTTCTCAACGAAAAACATTAAAACTTTTTCGGTTGAGCTGTGTACGGCGGAGATGGTGCAGATTTATGAGGTTGGCAAATGAAGGCGCCTAAGGTGTCGGTTGTCATGCCGATTTATAACTGCGAGAGATATCTTGCCGATGCGGTAGACTCGATACTCTCGCAAACATTTAAAGACTGGGAGCTTATAATCTGCGACGACGGTTCGAGCGACAATACGTACAGCATAGCTAAAAAATATGCGCAGAAACACAGTAAAAAAATAAAGCTACTAAGAAACAACCAGAATCTAAAAATTCAAAAGACATTGAACAAGTGTTTAAAGCATGCTCGCGGTGAATACATTGCGCGCATGGATGGTGATGATTTGACAGAAAGGAATCGGCTGAAGTTAGAAGTAGAATTCCTTGATAGTCATGTGCAATATGCATTAGTAAGTAGCCAGCTTGCTATGTTCGACGAGAGTGGCATAATTGGCAGGGCGAAATTTAGGGTCGGCGAAGTGGTAAAGGAAGACTTCATACGCCATCCTGCAGTTTTTTGTCATGCGGCGATGATGATTCGACGAAGTGCCCTTGAGGCGGTCGGTGGGTATTCGATTGGAGAGGAGTTTGCAAGGGTGGAAGATATAGATTTGTGGCTAAAGCTTTATGAGAACGGTTATAAAGGATACAACTTGCCGGAAGTACTATATCATCAGAGAAACGATACGGATACGATGGCTCGCCGGACAAAGCAGAACTATTTAAACGAATACGGCATAAGGAAAAGAAGCTTCAGGTCGTTGGGCTTGCCAAAGACGAGATACTATTATGTTTTCCGGCCGCTAGTGGTTGCTCATTTGCCTAAAAGACTGTATGCCAGATTGCATAGGATGAATTTGGAGAACCAGTGAAAAAGATAGTGCAATTTGTGGGGCTGATGGACTTGGGTGGCGCAGAGACCTTGCTAATGCATATCTTCCGCAATATAGACAGAGAGGCATACGAATTTATATTCATGGAGAATAGGGTTGAGAAATCGTATTATGCGGATGAAATATTAGCGCTAGATGGCAAGATTGTCAAGACGCCGGAGTTCTCATATAGGGACGCTGTGCATTACTACAAGTGGCTTGTGGAATGGTTCAAAGAAAACCAGCCGGACATAGTACATTCTCACACATATTTACATTCATGGATTATACTAGCTGCTGCCAAACGAGCGGGGGTCAAGTGTCGAATTGCACACGCACATAGCGGCATGCATAAATATGATAACGGCTCGTGGTTAAAATGGAAAATACAGAAGAAGTTGTTGAAACATTATGCGACGGAATTCGTAGCTTGTTCAGAAGAGGCAAAGAGGGATATGTTTGAGGGCGACTCGCGGGCGGTGATTATCAAGAACCCTGTGGACTTAGCGCAGACCAAGGCTGCCGGAGTTAGAGAAGTTAAAAGCTTGCGGAAGAAGTACGACATCGGGAAAGACGATATTGTGATAGGGCATGTTGGCAGGTTGGCGCCGTCGAAGAATCACTTGTTTTTGGTTGAGTTGGCCAGAGAATTGGTCGCGAGTGGCATAAAGTATAAAATGATTTTTGCAGGTGATGGAGAGCTTGAAAGCGAGATAAGACGGAAGGTCGAGGATTATGACTTGGAAGATAATATAATTTTTGCGGGCAGTGTCAAGACGGTTCCGGCACACCTTGCGATGTTTGACGTGTTCGTGATGCCTTCTTTGTGGGAGGGGCTGTCGCTTGCGGCGCTGGAAGCTCAGGCGAGCGGTGTGCCGTGTCTGTTTTCTAACAAGGTCTCGCGTGAGGTCAAAGTGAATGAAAATGTAAGATTCTTGCAGCTTGATGTCGGAGCTTGGGCGGAGAATATTAAGCACAACGGAAAGAGGATAGGCCGCGAGGAAGCGAAAAAGAATATAAAGGAAAAAGGTTTTGGCCTGCAAGATGTATTGGAAAGATTTAGGATTCTGTATGGTTAGTTCAGCGCCTAAGGTTCATGGTAATTGGCAATGTGAGATGCCGCTATGAATGGGTTGATGTTAGTTCTGTTCTATCTAGCGTTGTTTGGCTTGTCGAGTTTGATGATTTTTTTGGCTGAGCGACAGGAGAACCGCATAGTTAAAGGGTTGCTATCGATAGCAGCCATTGCTATACCTGTTGCGCTCTTGTCTTTGCGATTTAGCGACACCGGCGACTACAATTCGTACAGAAGAATTGCAAATACTGTATTTTTAGTGCCTGATGTGCCTTCATACCTTATAGAAAACGGTATTGAGCCGACATTCTACTTGTTCTCACTGCTATCCCAGCAACTCTTTGGTGGCTGGTATGGGATTTTCGCACTCTACGGGGCTGCCACGGTAGCCGTGGGTTTTATAGCTGTAAGACTGTGGTGCCCGGATAAAAAATACTTGTGGGCGTTTTGGTTAATTTGGCTGCTGATTGTATTCCCTAATAGTTTTAACCTGCTAAGGCAAGCGCTTGCTTTCAACATAGTTTTTGTCGGGCTTTGGTGGCTATATAAAAACTCAGACTGGAAGAAGGCGCTTGCCTTAGTATTGGTGGCTTGCTTCTTTCATGTAAGTAGCATTTTCTTCTTGCCGTTTTTCATAGTATGGTGGCTTCGTAGGACGAAGAATAGACAAAAGACGCTGGCTATATTAATAGCGGTAGGAGTGATTTGTGTCATTGTCGCAGCTATCTTGGCGTTGGTGTGGCAACAATTACCAGTAAAGTATACCGGATATTTTACGAATGAGAACTGGCGGCTAGGCCGAACTTGGTTCGGTCTAAGCCGGGCCATTCTCTTGGCGGTTGTTGTGGGGGCCTTTTATGTGAAACGGAAAAAGCAGCCTTTGACAGCTGCTGCTTATGCGAGGAAAGTGGAAGTCCCTGAAGTCGTGTTGATGGCCACTGCACTCGCTTGTCTTTTTACATTGCAATTATTGCCCTCGCCGTTTTCTAGGATTGCCGACTTCATATGGGTCTTCTTCTTTTGGTGGGCCTTTGAAGTTTCTCAGAGGTTGAACTTGAGCAGTAGCGGGAAGCGGCTATTGGCCAGTGCTGTTTTGGCGGTTTGCGTGGTGATGTTTATTGGCGTGGAATATCTTTATAATTACCATGGGATGTTTCCATATCGGTTGTTGCTATTGGAACTATGATAAAATGAGGTAATGAAGATGCCGTTTTTGACTATTTTCACACCAACTTACAACAGAGCAGGTTTGTTGCCGCGTTTATATAAGTCGCTAAAAAGCCAAAAGAGCAAGGATTTCGAATGGATAATTGTGGACGATGGTTCGAACGACGGCACGGAAGAGCTAGTGGACAAATGGCTGAAGGAGAAAAACAAGTTTAATATAATATACAAGAAAACAAAGAACGGCGGCAAGCACCGGGCGATTAACTTGGGTGTCAAGTTAGCCCGTGGTAAAATGTTCTTTATAGTTGACTCCGACGATTACTTGCCGGACGATGCGGTGAAATTTATAAAGCAAAATGAAGCTGCATTGCCGAAAGGCTTTGCTGGGTTGAGCGGGCGACTAATAATAGAGCCTCTTGAGGGGGGGGGGAGTTTTGTTGGCACTTTTAGGGACGGCGTGGCAAGCGTCGACGGCACGACGCTGGAACGCAAGAAGAATGGCATAACCGGCGATCAGGCGGAAGTGTTCTATACAGAGATTTTGCGAGAATTTCCTTTCCCGACATTTAAGGACGAGCGGTTTATGGAAGAAGCGGTGGTTTGGAATCGTATAGCACGGGCCGGGTTTAGAATCCGTTGGTTTGAGAAGCCGATATATGTCTGCGAGTATCGTTCGGATGGCTTGAGCGCATCGGCTCGCGAGAATCATAAACGCAGTCCTCGAGGGTATAGACTTTATGTAGGCGAATTTATCAAATCGAGGGCGCCTTTTAAGGAGAGGGCTCATCTGGCGTTGTATTATTTGGCTTTTAGGTTGGGGCTGAAATGAAGAAAATCAAAATCTTGATGGTTGTTGAGGGTCTGGGGATAGGTGGCATAGAAACTTATGTGAGGAGTGTATGTAAACATATTGATAAAAACCGTTTTGACGTGTCTGTGCTTATAGTCGATTCCTATAACCAAGGCTTGCCAGAGGACTTGGCGGATTTGGAGCGCGAGGGGATAGGAATATTTTTTGTTGAAAAGAAGAACTATTTAAAGGATTCCTTAAAACATTTAAGAAGTACAGATGTTGTTCATTTCCAAGTGCAAATTCTATGGTTGGTCTTAATTAGTAGGGTGTTTGGCAAGAAGGTTATTCTACATTCACATTTTGGGTTTGTTAATGCGAAAGTCAATAAGTTGAAACAATGGTTGATGCGCACGATATCGAACCTACGACTCGCGCCGTCGAGTACTGCAGGTAATTGGCTATTCGGGCAAGACGCGTTCAGGGTTGTGGCGAACGGCTTTGACGGACATAAGTTTCTGTTCAATGCTGAACGGCGGAAGAAGGCGCGTGAGGAGCTTGGGATAAAAGAAGATGAAAAAGTGATGTTGCAGGTTGGCAGATTCGGCGACAATAAAAACCAACTGTTCTCTATTGGGGTGTTGAACAAGTTAATGGAGAGCGATGAGAAATACAGGTTAGTGGCTATCGGTCAGCAGTCGGATGTGAGCTATATCAACAAAATAAGGAAGACTACAAAGGAGTTGGGGATGACAGAAGACAGAGTGGCCTTATTGCCACCAAGAAATGATTTGGAGGTTGCTTACAGTATGTCAGATTTGTTTATAATGCCGTCGCGCTATGAGGGCCTACCTTACGCGGCACTGGAGGCGCAAACCAATGGGCTGCGTTGTTTCTTATCTGACACGATTCCGAGAGAGATTGACGTTTCTGGTAGAGTGATATTCCTACCTATAGATGAAGGTGTGGAGTCGTGGGCGAACGCTATTGGATCTGCTAAAATCATGCGCTCGGATATGAGAGAGAGGAATACAGAATCGCGTCATAATATCAATAACTCAGTTCGCGAACTTGAGAAGATATATATTGAGGTGGCAAATGGCTAGGAGTGTGATTCTAAAGAATACGGCAGTTGCATTCATCGGCAATGTGCTTGCTGTTGGAATGAATTTTGTAGTGCAGAGAATATTTGTCAGTTCGCTTGGCATTGAGTACGTTGGTGTGAACAGCGTTCTCAATAGCATAGTGACGATATTAGCCATGGCGGATTTAGGGTTAAGCGGCGCTATAATATTTCATTTGTACAAGCCTTTGCATAATAAGAACTTTGCCATTGCGGCCATGTGGCTTAAATTCTACCGTCGCGCCAATCATGTTATTGCTATTATAATGATGGGTGTCGCTGGTATCTTAACGTTCTTCGTGCCGGTTTTCATTCCGAACAGTACAATCCCAGAAAATATTTATGCTGTATTTTGGCTTTTGGTTGCCAGTATGTTGTTCAACTACCTATTATCGTACAAGAGGGCGCTGTTGCAGGCAGACCAAAAGAATTATGTTATTAGCGCGGTTCATATTGTATATACACTGTCTGCTGGTGTCGGGCAGATACTCGTCCTAGCCTTGACTGAGAACTTCTATCTTTTTCTAGGTGTGGTAGTCGTGATGCGGCTGGCCGAGAATGTCATTCTGAATCGGGTCATCACCGTGAGGTACAAAGAACTCTTTGAGAACAAAGACAATAAGAATCTATCCAAACACGAGAAGAAGGATATATCAAGAAGGATGCGAGCGTCTGTCTTTCATAGTACGGCTGGTTATGTTGTAAGCGGTACGGACAACTTGATATTGAGCCAGTTGGTCAGCGTATTTTTCGTTGGTCTTTTTGCCAACTATTATATGGTGTTAAACGCGATACACGTAATTATTATGCAGGTGTTCAGCGCCAATACGGCAACTGTCGGGCATAGGTTGGTAGAAAAGGACTACGCGGGGTCGGTTAAAATGGCGAAGCGGCTGATGTTTGCAAACTCTTGGCTAGGTATGTGGTTGGCTATATCTATATACTGCACAATTTCTCCATTTGTGCGGCTATGGTTGGGTGATGATTATATAATTGATGACGGGATAGTCTTGGTGCTTTGCATAAGTTTCTATCTAACCCTAGTGCGATTGAGCATTTCATCTGTGAAGACGGCGGGCGGCATCGTATACGAGGACAGATTCGTGCCTTTGATTGAGGCGGCTGTGAACTTCGTGGCGTCTATTGGTCTGGGCATCATGTGGGGGGCCGCAGGAGTGTTTATAGGCACAATCCTAAGCACACTTTTGATTCATTTCTATAGCTACCCGAAATTTGTTTTCAAGCTTGTTCTGCACGCATCGCCTGTCCTGTATATAAAACTATTCGTTCGCTATTTTGCTGTTTTCGCTGTTGCCTTGTTCTCGGTCTTTTTCATCAAATGTATGCTGCCGCCTATGGATGCGTTGGCTGAGTTCGTCTTATTGGGCGCCGGTTGCTTTGTCCTATCAACATTGCTTTGGTGGGCTGTGTTTGCTAGAATAGAGGAAATGCAGTTTTTTAAAGCGAAAATTCGAGGGTTTTTATTGGGCATAAGGAGGAAGGGTGCGCATAATGAATAAGGTGTGGAAGGTCTTCTGGTACAGGCCTAGTAGATTCTCGATAAACTTTGGAGATGAAATTACGGCGGTACTTTTTGAGCATTATAACTTAAACGCAAAGCGTGTCCGTTATAATGAAGCTGAACTGTTCTCTACCGGTACGATACTGGGTTGGCAAAAGATTAATAAGGCTATAATTTTGGGCAGTGGTATGGACAGCCATGCAAAATACAGGCCTGAGGCCAAGGTTGGGGGGGGGGTGGTTTTCTATGGTCTGCGAGGGAAGAACACCGCTAAACTGGTTGGCGTTGCTCCCAAGAACATTACACTCGGCGATCCGGGCTTAATGATGGCGCGAGTGGTGAAAAAGCCTGCGGCAAAATATAGAATTGGGGTTGTGCCGAATTCGGTTGATTGGGCGGCAGCAAAGAAGCTATATGGAAAGCTACCAGTCAAAATGATTAACCCTAGTAGGACACTTTTCATGGGGGCAAAAAGGCAGACTCGTAAGGTTGTGAAGGAAATTGCGTCATGCGAGATGATTTTGTCGAGTTCTCTACACGGCAATGTCATAGCTGATGCGTACGGTATCCCAAATGCGCACATAACATTAGGCAAGAAAGTAAGTGAAGAGAAATTTCGGGATTACTTTTCTATTTACTCAAATGAGCGTTATAATAGCGAGAACGGTGAGGAGCTAAAGACAGTAGAAGAAATGGAGTCTTTTGTGGAGAGAGCCTACAAACCAGTGAAGCCAAAGGAGATGGAGAGGATAATAGATAACCTTGAAGGTATGCTACACAAGGTGAAACAACTGTAGAGCGGCCGCGGTCGGTGGCGTGAGCTACAGGGCCGCGGCTGCTGGGTGGTTTTTTGGTTGCTCGAAGAGCAACGCTGCTTTGAAAGTGCTTATGCTTGCAAGGTGGCGGTGCGTGTAGTATGATGGATTTATGAGAGGTATGTGGCGTATAGGCAAGGTTTTGACTCCGCCGGTTATTGGTTGCCTGCTAATCGCCATACTTAGTATTGGCTTGGCGTTTCGCTTGGCTGCGGGTAATCGGGCGCCAGAGAGCCCGGCGCCGATGGTCGAACACCATGAGATTGAGTATCGGGTCAATTTGCGCCCGCGTAATGGCATTATCGACGAGCCGTCTTTAGGGATGGGGCAGACATACATCTTCAGTATTGTTGAGAATATCGAGATTGATAACAGCTATAGAAGTGAGTTGGCGCCGTCGGCCGAGACGCAATATGATTATGCGTTGACGCTGGCTTTTGTGGCAAAAGTGGAAAAAGAGGACCCGAAAGACCCGGACCAAGTGGTGATAGACGAAGTAATAGAGACTTTGCGGGAGGCAACCTATCAAGCGCAGGGCGATTTCTCGCTGGACGAGCAGCTGGTGATTGACTTGGCTCGGTACCGCCAGAGGTATCTGGCGACTCAATCGCGCTTGGATTTCCCGATTGAGGGGGAGATTCGGCTTGATTTTACGGTCCAAATGTCGGGTGATGAGTTTGAGATGGAGGCTTATACGCGGTCGGTGGTGATACCGGTCAGTGAGCCGTTCTTCCAGATCAAGTTAGCCGGGGCAGAGAGTCGAGAGGCTAGGCAAGTTGCCTTGGAGAGTGGCGGACCCAAGCGCTTTGGCTCGGTGATGTTTGGCGTGATAGCGGTTATGGCGTTGACGTTGGGGGCCTATCTAGCGCTGAAGGCATACGGCCAGCAGGCTTCATCGCGGCGAGAGGTAGATAAGCTGCTGCATGGCTACCGCGACATGATTATTATTACCACGACACCAGTTAATTGGGCGGCTTATAAAGAGCGAGTGGTACTAAAGGACGCCAAAGAACTCTTGAAGTTAGCGGTGAATTTGGACGAACCGATTATGTATTACGAAGCGCCAGAGGCGGCCTGCTTCTACATACCAAAGGGCGATGTTCTTTTTGCTTACTTAGTTGACGTTAGTTAATTTTTGGTTGATGCTTTTGAGCATTCCGAGTACGAGGAAGGTTCCGGCCGCGGCGATTGCCGCGAAGATGAGGATGGCAATTGTCAAGACTACGGTTATCAGGGTGTTGGTTTTGCGGTCGAGTCGGTCGTAATATTCGGCAATTCGCTCTGACTCATGGCTCGAGATCTGGCTATTGCCGCCGAGCTGGGATTCGATATGGTCTAAGCGTTCGGTTAGGTCTTGAGCGAGGTTGACGTGGGTGGTCGACTGCTGTTCGAGCTGGTCGACTTGTTGGGAGAGCCGGCTAAGCGCGCGACCGCGGCTGGTAATCATAGTGATGCCACAAATAATGAAAAATAACGCGGCTAGGGCAATAATCAAATGGAAAGCGTTAAAGCGCGCACTTGAAAACTTTTGTTTGAGTACGTCAATCTGTTTTGCCTTACTGGCTGGTCGTTTAACTTTTGCCATTAAATAACTTCCCGTAATATCTGTCTACTATTATATCAGACAATTAGATAAAAAGCAAGAGCGGCCGCCGTCATTTACAAAATGCTACTAGACCACAACCGCTGTTTAGCTTTTTGGTTGGGGGCCGATTCGCCCCATTCAACGCTGCTTTTAACTGGATTTATCTGATATCCATCTGCATCTTCAGCGCCTTGGCGCTTACCTGATGCATCAAAATGATAAATACTCGGGAACACTAGACCCCGGAAAGGACAGCCCGCCAGCCAATATTCGTATTCGTGCCGCCCGTATTCCTATTGAACGCGAAGACGCCAGCATTCGCGCCATTATTCGCCTGCCCGCCACGTTTGAACCACGGATTCGCCGCAGTCGGCGAATTCGAGTTGTCCCCGCCCCAGCCGCCATTATTGGAGGCCGGTGGTTAGGCAACGGACGGACATTTGAATACAATAAATAGAGGCTATTTAGTGTTCGTCATCATTAAAAGCCGCCAGTCAGCGCCGTTTGCGCTTATGGCTAAAATCATTATAGCACAATGAAACATATTGACAACTGGCTGAGAAAATGCTATATGATATATAATATAAGCTAAACTTGGCGAGAACTATAAGCCAGCAGGAAATAGATTACGCCAGAGAAAAGGAATCACAAGATGAGTGAAGCAGAAGGTTTAAGGATTCGGATCCGGCTGAAGGCGTATGATTACCGCCTGATTGACCAGAGTGCAAAGCGGATTGTCGAGACGGCGATTCGGACTGGTGCGAAAGTAAGCGGCCCGGTGCCGTTGCCGACGAAAAAGTCGACGTTCACCGTGGTGAAGAGCCCGCACGTCTATAAAAAGGGTGGAGAGGCGTTTGAAATGCGGATTCACAAGCGTTTGATTGATGTTTTGCAGGCTACACCAAAGACGATTGAGGAACTGCAGAACTTGGTTTTGCCGTCTGGTGTTGATGCTGAAATCAAAATGTAGAGTTGAAAAGGTTAAAGTTCTTGACATGCTCATCCCGCCCATGCTAAGATAGTATATATAGTAAAGCATAAGGGGGGCGACAAAGCCATGAAGACGGGAACAACACAGAAATGGGGGGGGGGCTTTTAAGGGCTAGTGTTGCCAACGGCTCTCGCCGAGTCTCCCTAACGCGCAGGATAGCTTGCGCGATATTTTGTACATCGACATTTGTTTTAGCTAG
>WRLC01000005.1 GCA_009777795.1 Candidatus Saccharimonadota bacterium | reverse complement strand
GCTAAGGAGAGAGAGGATGAGGCAGCGGAGATTAGGCATTGAATGCCCCCCCCCATAGCATTTTGCGTGTTTGCTTTACTCATGATGCTCTACCTTCCCTTTTCCTTGTTTACTTTAGTTTAGCATAAGTTGTTTGGGGATGTCAAGGGTTTGGTGGAGCTTTGGGCGGTAAGGGCGGGCGTGATATAATAGAGGCATGAAGACGATAGATATTATTATACCGTGCTATAACGAGGCGGCGGTGTTTAGCAAATTGCGGGAGCGGTTGGTGGAGCTGGCAGCGGCGAATCCGGGCTTTAAGTGGGAGTTTATTTTTGTCAATGACGGGTCGCGCGATAAGACGTTGGAGCTAATCAAGGATTTTGCGGCGAATGACAAGCAGGCGAAATACATTAATTTTTCGCGGAACTTTGGCAAGGAGACGGCGATGCTGGCGGGGCTGGACTATGCGGATGGCGATGCGGCGGTGATAATTGATGCGGATTTGCAGGACCCGCCGGAGTTGATACCAGAGATGATTAAGATTTGGCAGACGGGGGTGGATGATGTTTATGCCCGGCGGAAGAGCCGGGCGGGCGAGTCGTCGCTGAAGAAATGGACGAGCTCGCTTTATTACCGACTGCTGCAGACGACGACGCGGGTACCGATTCAGATTGACACGGGGGATTTCCGGCTGCTGAGCCGGCGGTGTGTGCTGGCGCTAAGGGAAGTGCGAGAGAGCAATCGGAATATGAAGGCGATTTTCTCTTGGGTGGGGTATAAGAAGCAGGAGATTTTGTACGATCGCGACGCGCGGGCGGCGGGCACAACGCAGCAGGGCTACGGCAAGCTGATAAATCTGGCGATTGATGGGTTGACGTCGTTTACGACGGCGCCGCTACGGATTGCGGCAGTGGTGGGGATGGTGGTGACCTTGGTGGCGTTTATCTGGATGATACGCGTGGTGGTGCGGGCGCTGATTTTTGGCCCGGACACGGCGGGGTATCCGTCGTTGATGAGCGCGATTTTGCTACTGGGCGGTGTGCAGCTGCTGTCGCTGGGGGTGATTGGCGAGTATATTGGGCGGATTTTCATTGAGACGAAAAACCGGCCGCTCTATTTTATCGAAGAGTCGAATATCAAGCGCGCGAACGACGACTAGGCTTTGCGTTTGCTGGTGCGGTAGTGGAGGATGGAGTAAGTGATGAGGCTGGCGAGGCCAAAGGCGGAGAGGGCGAAGCCGACCGCGGTGGCGCGTGAGGTGCCGTAGACAACTTCGATGCCGTCAACGGTGTCAACGGTGATGCCGTAGACGAATGGTAGTTCGCGCTGGCTGGTGGTGAGCTCTTGGTCATTAGCGAATTTGACGGCGACGAGGCCGTTGGGCGATTCGAAGACCTCGAGCTCTTCGCCGCTTTCAGTGCGGGCCTCGTAAGCGGGGTAGAAGAAGAGGGGGTATTCGAGATAGCCGTCATGGCGGACGATGCCAGCGGCGTGGCGGTCGAGGAGCCATTCGGGCATCTCTTCTTTAAGCGGGCATTGGTGGCGGTGTTCGCAGCCCATGACGCGGGCGGGGAGGTACTCGTATTCGGCGCCGTACCACCAGATGCGATTTTCGTTGACGACCAAGGAGGAGAGGCGATAGTCGTACCAGTAGTCCCAGCGAGGATGATACATGCCAAGCGACATCAGGGGCGCGACGGCGGCAAGAATCAATATAGCCCCTGCTGCCATTAAGCTGGGTCGCTCGGTACGGCGTTCGGCCAGCTTTTCGTGGGCGAGCCAGTAGAGGCTGATACCGGCGGTGATGGCGAGGCCGAAAGAGGAGATGGTGAGGAGGCGCCAAGGGAATTGGATGCTGGTGAGGAAGCGGGGCACCCATTGCCAAGGGAAGAACCAAGCGGTGGTCATGAAGGCGGCGACGAGGCCGAATATCATCATTTGGCGGGTGAAAGTCCGGACTTTGGCGGGCATGTTTTGCCGGGCGAAAGCGAAGGCGGCGACGCCGAGAAAGGCGATTAGGCCGAGGCCATAGAACAAGTCATAATTGATGGGGGTGTCGAAAAAGAGCTCGCCGGGGTGGATGCCGCGGCGCCAGACGGCCTCGGCGTTTTGACCCATGTTGGTCTCGGCGAAGACCGGGTTCATAATATTATAGAGCGCGGCGTTGCTGGCCTCGAGCATGGGGAGGATGAAAACGGCGGAGAGGAGGAGAATCAGGGCGGCGGAATAGACGAATTTGGGGAGGGTGAACTTCCAGCTTTGTTTGGCAAAGAAGCCGCGCCAGTTGATGGCGACGAAAATAAGGGCGAGCGAGGCCCAGAGCAGGGCGGAGAGGTTGTGCGAGAGGACCATGCCAGCGCCGCCGATGACGAGAGGGAGGATGGCGTTTTTGGGACTTTTTTGGAGTAGGCGCCAGAGGCCGAGAAAGACGAGTGGGGCGAAGATGAAGGGGAGCATCTCGCCGTCGGCGCGGCGGACGAAGTAGTCGAGCAGGTGGTAGGGTGCGGCGGCATAGGCGACGGCGGCGAGGACGGCGGGGGTGGCTTTGCCGGTGATTTCGCGGACTAATTTATAGCAGGCGAGGGCGGCGCCGAAAATCGAGAGAATCATTAGTAAGTTGACGGCGATATAGGCGTGGCCGCCGACCAGCCAAGTGAAAAAGAGGACGACCCAACCGGTGAGTGGGCCGTAAAAGAGGCTGGGCGCGTAGCCGAAGCCGCCAAAGGCTGCCGGGTCGAGCTGGGGAACGAGTTGGCCAGAGGCCCAAGCGTTAGCGATGCCTTGGTAGCGGAACATGTGAAAGGGGGCGTCATGGCCGGTTAGAGGCTCAGGATGGATGAAGGGCATCGAAATGACCAAAGCCGCGGCGAGGATAATCCAAATAGCCCAATGGCGCTTGAGGAAATCGATTACTTTTTGCATTCGGCATCCTTGATGGCTTGGGTGATTTTGGCGGCGATTTGGGCGAGCTCTTCTGGGGTGGTGTCGTGGTTGCGGGAGCCATGTTTGAGTTGTTGGTCGTCATTGATGGGCACGAGGTGGATATGGGTGTGGGGAACAAGGAAGCCCTCAACAATAATGCCGATGCGCTTGGCACCCATGGCCTCTTGGAGGGGCTTGGCCAATTTCTTGGCGATACGCCACATATAATTATATAGGTCGTCGGGCAGGTCGAAGATGTAGTCAAAGGCGCACTTGGGGATGAGGAGGGTGTGGCCGGGGGTGAGGGGGTGGATGTCGAGGAAGGCGAGGATTTGATCGTCTTCGTAAATTTTATGGGACGGCACTTCGCCGCTAACAATGTTCGCAAAAATATTTTCCATATCTGTATTATAGCGGGTCTAGGCGAGTTTGGCAAGGCATTCAGTGGTGGTGATGATGTCGGCGGTGGTGGCGTCGGGGGCGAGGGTGGCGCTAAGGACCGGCGATGGGGAAATTGGGCCATAGGCGCGGAAGCCGGCGAATTGTTTGAGACTGGTGAGCAGGGCGAGGCGGGTGGTGGAATCGGCGGCGACGAGGACGTTGATGTCGTCGAGGGCGGAGGAGTCGCCGATGAGCCAGATGGGGTGGGCGGCGCGGATTTGGGCGACGGCAGGGTCGGAGGCTGGAAAGACGGCGAGGCGGGGCTGGACGGCGAGGAGTTTCTCGGGGTCAAGGGATTGGATGGAGGAAGTGTCGGTCAAAATGAGCCGCTCGGGGCGGTTCTCCGGGTCGCCGCGCTCGAGGAGGAAAAAGGAGGGCTCGGTAGTGGGCGCCGGAGCGGAAAAGGCGATGAGAGCGACGGCGGTTTCATCTTGGACGAGCTGGTAGGCGGTGAGCAGGTCGTCGCTGCCGGTGAGAAGAATAGGGTCGGCGAAACCTTGGGCGCTAAGAAACTCGGCGGCCTCGCGGATGCGCGGGTCGTCGCCCTCGGGAAAAACGATGCGTAGCGGAACGCCGGGCGTCATAGCAGGCTCCGGATGAAAGCGGCAAAGAGCGGGTGAGGACAGTTGGGGCGGGAGCGGAATTCGGGGTGGGCTTGGGTGGCGAGGAAGAATTTGTGGCCGGGCGCTTCGACAAATTCGACCAGCTTACCGTCGGGGCTGGTGCCGGAGACGACGAGGCCGCCTTTTTCGATTGCGGGGAGGAATTTTTGGTTGACTTCATAGCGATGACGGTGGCGTTCGGTAATATTACTCTTGGAGTAAATGTCGGCAGTTTGGCTGCCGGACCGCAGTTCGGCTGGGTAATCGCCCAGACGCATGGTGCCGCCGGTCTCTTCGAGGCCTTTTTGGTCGGACATAATATATATAACGTTGTTTTGGTCGCCGGCGCCGAATTCTTCGCTGCTGGCATCGGGCAGGCCGCCGAGTCGGGCGGCGGCGATGACGGCCAATTGGAGGCCGAGGCAAAGGCCGAGGTAAGGTTTGTCGTTTTCGAGGGCGTAGGTGGCGGCGGCGATTTTGCCCTCGACGCCGCGGGTGCCGAAGCCGCCGGGCACGAGGAGGCCATCGACGGCGGAGAATTGTCGGCGGGCAAAGTCGGCGTCTTGACCGGCTTGCTCGGCGTTAATCCAGACTAATTCGAGGTTGACGTGGTTGGCGACGGCGGCGGATTTGAGGGCTTCGGCGACGCAGATATAGGCGTCGTCGTTGCCGACGTATTTGGCAACAAGGCCGACTTTGACGGTGCGGCCGTGGGATTTGCTCCACTGGTCGCTGGTTTGGTGCCACTGCGACATGTCGGCTGGTTGGCCGCCAGCGAAGGCGTCGAGGACTTCGACGGCGCTGGACTGGACGAGGTTGAGGGGAACTTCGTAGACGTTGGAGACGTCGGGCAGGTTGACCACGGCGTTATTGTCGAGACCGGCAAAGGCGGCGATTTTGTTCAAGATTTCGGGCGGCGCCGGGCGCTCGGTGCGGGCGCAAACGAGGTCGGGCATAATGCCAAAACCACGGAGGTCGCGGAGGGCGTTTTGGGCGGGTTTGGTTTTGAGCTCTTTGCTGGTATTAATCCAAGGCACCCAAACGACGGCGACATAGAGGCAGTTTTTGCGGCCGACGCGGCGGGCGAATTCGCGGATGGCTTCGATGAAGCTGAGGCTTTCGATGTCGCCGACGGTGCCGCCGATTTCGACGATGTGGACGTCGCTTTGGTTGCTTTGCTGGGATTTTTCGATGGTGTCTTGGACGAGGTCGGTGAAGTGGGGCACCAACTGGACGGTTTTGCCAGCGAATTTGCCGGAGCGCTCGGCGGTAATCAGGTCATTGAAAAGGGCGCCGGAGAGAGTGGTGGAGAATTTGTTGGTTTCGATATTGAGGAAGCGTTCGTAGTGGCCGAGGTCGAGGTCGGTTTCTTTGCCGTCGCGGGTGACGAAACATTCGCCGTGTTCGCAAGGGTTGAGCATGCCGGCGTCGAAGTTAAGGTAGGGGTCGCATTTTTGTATCGAGACTTTGAGGCCTTTGGCTTGGAGAATGGCGCCGATGCTGGCGGCAGTGATGCCTTTACCGACACCCGAGAGCACGCCGCCAACCACAAAAATGTATTTAGTCATGGAACTCCAAGTAAGAATAGTAATTATTTTGGACGATAGACTCGGAAAGGTTGAAGCGGGAGGCGACGAACTGATTCATGCTTTGGACGTAATTTTCGGGTAGCTCAACAGGGGTGCCGTGGTCGTTTACTCTTGGAGTAAAACGGCGGCTGGCGGCGTAATAACGGCCGTAATCAGAAATCCAAGAGCGATCGGCGAAGACGGCGAGGCCGCTGGAGGCCGGGTCGAGGATATCGCGGCCCATAATTAGTCGGCTGTCGAACGGCAGGCCCCAAAGGTTGAGTAAGGTCGGCAAAATGTCGATTTGGGAGCCGATTTTGCTGGTGCGGATGGTGCCGGGGAGCTTGCGGGGGAAGTCGCGGGTGCCGACTTCGAGGTTGCCGGCGACCATTTCGGCGTTCCAAATGATGAGCGGGCTGTGGTTGATGTCGATGATGGCGTCGCGTGGGTAGGAGGAGAGTTCGTTGACTTGGCTGTTGCTAAGCATGTAGGGGTAGTGGTCGCCGACGAGGACGATGACGGTGTTGTCGAGTTCATTGATGGCGCGGAGGGAGTCGAGCAGGCGGCCGAGGGCGCGGTCGAGGTCAATTTGGGAAGCTTGGTAGACGCGGGCGTCGAGCGAGACGCCGCGCAGCGAGCTAACTTGGCGCTGGTAGAGGCGGGTGACGTGGTTCCAGCCGTCGTATTCGCCGTGGCCGGCCATGGTCAAAAGGTAGGTGGCGAAAGGCAGGCGCTGGCCTTGGTCGTCGCGGGCTTTGGCTTTTTCGGTGATGAAAGGCAGGGCGGTGTCGAAGAGCTGGATGTCGGATTGAATCCATTGGCTACAAGTGGTGCGGCCGACCAGTAGTTCCATGCCAGAGCCGCAGGCGAGGTAGTCGGTGATGCCGAGGGTGGCGCGGGTTTTGTGGCGGTCGTAAAAGGTGGCTTCGGTCAACGAGTAGCCGGAAGCGGCGTCAAAACCGGCGCGGCCGAAGCTGTGGCCGAGGGCGAGGGGGAAGGTGGGGAGTTGGTTGCGCCAAGTGCGGAGGAGGGTTTGGGTGGGCATGAGGCCGGTGTGGGCCATCCATTCGCCGCCGAGGGTGGACATGATGTAGGGCGAGTAGAAGTTGTCGAAAACGAAGCCTTCGTTGGCCATGCGCGAGAGGTTGGGGGTGAGGTCGGGGTTGAGGGCGATGCTGTTGAAGCTTTCGGCCATGATGAAGATGAGGTTTTTGTCTTCGAAGATGCCGGAGTATTCGTTGGTGTAGGAGGGGCTGGTGCCGGCGAGGGCGGAGGAAAGTTTGGCGACGGCGAGGGGCTGGGTTTGGGTTTCTTTTTCCAAATCGAAGAGGACTTGGGGAACGTATTCGGGAGCGAGGGGTTGTTTTTTCATAGGGTCGGCGACGGCGGCAACGGCGGGCTCGAAACCGAGCAGGGCTTGGCGGATATCGACGGTTTGGAAGGCGACCAAACCGAGCTCGCGGACTTGGGCGCGGGCGTCGGTGCTCTCAAAATACAAATAATGGGGGCTGGCGAAGCGTTCGCCAAAACTCTGCAAAACTAACAAAATGACCCCTGTAAGACCGGAAATTACTCCAAGAGTAAGCAGGAGGGTGCGCCACCAATTTTTGGTTTTGGGGCGGCTGAAGTTGAAAAACCAGACGGCGAGGATGCCGAGGGCGGCGGTGAGGATGAAGAGTATCGTGGCAAGCGGACTGCCCCAAATTTCGGCCCAGAATTGGGCGATATTATTTTTGGCGCCGGAGAGTAGCGCGGTGGAGGCGATGCTGGCTGGGATGCCGAAAATCTTGATAAAGGCGAGTTGGCCGACAAAAAGGACCATCAACCCGCCGATGAAGCCGCTGGCGAGAATGCGGGCAAGGAATTTGGGCAAAAAGCTTGTCAGGAAGCCGAGAGCTGCGAAGATGAGCGAAAATGTGGCAATCATCAACACGCTGCGGACGCTCCAGCCGCCGAGGAAGGATTTTAGGAGTAGTTCGTAGATGAAAGCGATGGTGAAAAAGATGACTGGCAAAAGCCACATGGGTTTATGGGAACGCAATCTCTTACAGCTCGCACGCAGAGCCTTATCCTCGCACGGCGATTTCCCGTCCTGCGCTCCAAATCTGTTCGAAATCGCGAGCCTCTTCCTGTCGGGGTTCTCACGATTTCTCACGGACTTGTTCGCTCGGGAAAAATCACATGTGCTCAGAGAAGACTTTTGCGAGCGGTCCGAGGAATTGTGTTTGGGAGTAGGCTTGCGGGCGGGCTTAGCAGATTGTTTTTGGGTGCGTTTGACGGGGATTTTCTGCTTACTCATCGATTACCTCGTAGCTTTGGGTTTGGCGGGCCCAGAGTTTGGCGTAGGCGCCGTGTTTGCGGAGGAGGGATTGGTGGGAGCCGGATTCGGCAATTTTGCCGTTTTCGAGGACGACGATGCGGTCGAGGCTGGCGACGGTCGAGAGGCGGTGGGCGATGACAAGGGCGGTGCGGCCTTTCATTAGTTTTTGGAGGGCGTCTTGGATGAGGCTTTCGGATTCGCTATCGAGAGCGGAGGTGGCTTCGTCGAGGACTAAAATTGGGGCGTCTTTGAGGATGGCGCGGGCGATGGCGATGCGTTGGCGTTGGCCGCCGGAGAGTTTGACGCCGCGTTCGCCGACGAGGGTTTCGAGGCCTTGGGGGAGGTCTTTGACGAATTCCCAAGCGTTAGCGAGTTTGAGGGCGCGGATGATTTCTTCTTTGGTGGCGTGTTCGTGGCCGTAGGAGACGTTTTCGGCGATGGAGCGGTGGAAGAGGAGGCTTTCTTGGGGGACGTAGGCGATGTTTTCGCGGAGGGATTTTTGGGAGACGTCTTTGATGTTTTGGCCGTCGATGAGGATGGCGCCGGATTCGACGTCGGAGAAGCGGAGGAGGAGTTTGGTCAAAGTGGTCTTGCCGGAGCCGGAAATGCCGATCAGGCCGACGCGTTCGCCGTCTTTTACTTCAAGAGTAAAGTTTTGGAAAACGTTGGATTTGCCCTCGTTGTAGCGGAAAGTGATGTCGTCGAAAAGGATATCGCCGTTCGGGACCGAGAGGCGCTGGGGGCTGGTGTCGGTGATGGCGGGGTTTTCCTCAAGGATTTCAGTCATTTCGACGGCGTCGCCGAAGGAGTCGACGATTTCGCGGATGATGTGGTTAAATTGCCACATGCGGCCGAAGATGATTTGGGTGTAGGTGTAGATGAGGACGGCGGTGCCGAGCGAGATGCCGAACCACTGGGTGCCGCCGACGATGAAGATGAGGGCGGCGGCGGTGAGGCCGGTGAGGACGACGGTGTTCATGGTGTGGCGGCCGATGGTGAGGCGCATGCGTTTCAAGTCGAGGGTCATGACTTTTTCGACGGCGTATTGGTAGCGCTTTTTCTCGTCGGACTCGCGGGCGTAGGATTTGACAGTGAGGATGTTGCCGATGGCGTCGGCGAGTTTGCCGGTTTTTTCGGAGGAGGCTTTGGCGCTTTCTTCGCGGAGGCGGAAGATGCGCTTGTGCATAAAGATAGTGAGGGTGAAAAAGAGGAGGACGACGCTAAGCAAGATGGCGGCGTAGACGGGGGCGTAGCGGAAGAGGACGACGCCGGAGCCGATGAGGAGGGTGAGTAGGGGGACGACTTGAAAGATGAGGTTGTCGAGCAGGCTTTCGAAGGACTTGACGAAGCGGTTGGTGTAGTTGACGAGTGAGCCGGAGAAGCGGTTGGTGTGGAAGGTCATAGATTGGTTGGCGACGGCTTGGAAACAGAGGAGGTCGAGGTCGGCCATCATTTTGACTTCGTTTTTCCAGAGAATCCAGAGCTGGAGGCGGTAGAGCATTTCGCCGACGAGCATGACGCCAACGGCGGTGAGGATGAGGGGGGAGAAGTCGGCGAGGATGTCGGCGCCGAAGCTGCCGGCGGCGAGGCGGTCGATGATGCGGGAGAAGATGAGCGGCAGCATGGTGTCAAGGAGAACGACGGCGACGATGCCGGTGGCGACCATGGCGAAAATTGGCCAGCGATACTGCCGCATCTCTTGCCAAAAATAGTGAAGCGTCCGCCGAGGGAGCGCCTTTTTATTTTCCCGTTCCATACTCACATAATTGTATCATACTTTAAGCACTTTTCCAAGCTTTTGGGATGTGGTATAATATGGGCATGTTAGAGGAGTTAGGAGTGCCGAGGACGCGGGTGAGGGTGATGCGGTTTTTCGCGGGGAACGGCGAGGTGGAGGTGGGCGTGCGGGAGTTGGCGCGGGCGCTGAAAATTAACGCGGGAAATGCACAGCGGGAGCTCGCTAAATTGGTTGATTTGGGTTATTTGGTGAAAAATGGCCAAGCTTACTCCAATAGTAAGCTGCTGTCTGACCTCTGTGAAAAGCTCGAGGATTTATGAAATTACAGCTCGGGGTCCTGTCGCCCGGGTCCTCCCCGCCGGGCACCACCCCTCGATCAAAAACTTTAAGTCCACTATTTATCAAACTCCTAAAATCAAGGGGAATTGATGAGAGTTTTTTGAATCCGAGGTATGAGGATTTGGGGGCGGCGGGAGATTTGCCGGACATGGCGAAGGCGGTGAAGCGGATTCGGCGGGCGATAAAGGCGGGGGAGAAGATTTTGGTGTTTGGGGATTATGATGCGGATGGGGTGACGGCGACGGCGGTGTTGGTGCGGGGACTGGGGCATTTGGGGGCGGAGGTGCGGTGGGATTTGCCGGAGCGGGTGCGGGATGGTTATGGTTTGCCGGAGCGGATTTTGGAAACTTTGGCGGCGGATGTGAAATTATTGATTACGGTGGATTGTGGGAGTCGGGATTTTGCGGTGGTGCGGCGGCTGAAGGAGCGGGGGGTGGATGTGATTATCACGGACCATCATGAGGTGAGCGAAGATGGGGCGCTACCAGAGGCGGTGGCGGTGATTAACCCGAAGCGGCGGGATAGTAAATATGGGTTTTCCGAGCTGGCCGGGGTCGGCGTGGCGTTCCAGCTGGTGCGGGCTCTAGCGAGTTCCCCGCAAACCGGTGCATCGGACACGCCGTCGCCCGACCCTGTCGCCACAGGACGGGCGCGTCTCGTTCTCCCGCTGCCGCGGTCCGAAAGTTCCTCTGCACCGGATTTGCGAGGGACTCGCCAACAATACAAATCACCTGAGTGGACGAAGTGGCTGCTGGATTTGGTGGCGCTGGGGACAGTGTGCGATCAGGCGCCGCTTTTGGGGGATAATCGGATTTTGGTGTGGTATGGGTTGAAGGTGATGGCGAAAAGCAAGTGGCGGGGGCTGCGGGAGTTGACGCGCGATTTGAAAAGGATTGATGCTTATGCTTTGGGATTTGTGGTGGGGCCGAAAATTAATGCGAGTGGGCGGTTGGAGAGCCCGCGAAAGGCGCTGGAGCTACTTTTGACGGACGACGCGATGGAGGCGAGTGAGCTAGCGATGCAGTTGGAGGATTTGAACGACGAGCGGAAGGCCCAGCAACGAAAAGCGCTGGAAAGTCTGAAGCTTACTCTTGGAGTAAAAAACGATTTAACAGTGGTGGTGGCGCGAGGAAAATGGCATGAGGGGCTGATTGGGCTGATTGCGGGAAAATTGGTCGAACAGCATGAAAAGCCGGTTTTTGTGTTTACGGAAACGGGCGAGGGGCTGAAATGCAGTGCGCGGAGTTTTGGGGAATTTAGTTGTGCGAAGGCGATTTCGCATTTGCGGGAGTTGGGGCTGGTGGAAAAGGGCGGCGGGCATGCGGCGGCGGGCGGGATGAGTATTTCGGCGGATAATTTTGAGGCGGTGCGGGCGGCGTTGGATAAATATTATCGGAGTTTGGGGTTAACTAATCAAGAGCGGTTTTTGCGGGAGCGGGCGGATATTGAGGTGGAGAATGTGGAGGAGTTGACGGTGGATTTTTGGCGGGAGGTGCAGGAGCTGGCGCCATTTGGGCAGGGGAATCGGGAGCCGATTCTGCGGGTGCGGGGGCGGTTGTATGAGAGGCGGACGATGGGCAAGGCGAAGGAGCATGTGAGTTTGAAAATTGGCGACGCGGAGGGGCGGCCGTTTGAGCTTTGCGCGTGGCATGGGGCGGAAAAGTGGGGGGATTTGGCGGTGGATAGGTATGAGTTTGATTTTCGGGCGGTTTATTCGGAGTTTGGGGCGCCGCATGTGGAGGGGCGGGTGGTTGATGTGGTGATTGATAGGGCATAAGCACTTTTTGGTGAAGATGTGCCATGTTATAATGGTGGTATAAACTACGAGCGGAACTGGATAGATGCCGCTCGTAGTTTTTTGTGTTGGGGGTAGCAAGGCGTTAGGGCTAAGGGGCGACGCAGCGGAGGGGGACGCCGCGACCTTTGCTGACCGCGTAAGCGGGATCGACAAATGTGCTGCCGAAGTAAAGTCTAAATGCATTGGTGGCACTGTCAACAGTAGAAGACCAAGAGTAGCCGAATGAGCCCTGATTACTGAACGCGCCATCGGCGAAGTAGCCGGCATACATATAGAGGCCGTTGGCTAAGAGGCCGGCTGGGGTGGTGAGGGAGCCGGAGTTGATGGCGTTATTAAGCAAGGTGAATTCGCCGCCTGTGTTGCCGGTAGGAAGCCTCCAGCCGGAGGGGCAGATGTTGTAGAGGGTTGAGCCGGTTGCGCCTGCGCCAGTGCCGCCATTAACGGACTGATTGGGTTGGGTGGCGGTGGAGGATTGGCAGGCGGCGGCTTGTAGGTTCATGGCGGTGCACCAGTTGTAGAAGTAGCCGTATTGAGGATTGGTAGCGCCGCCGTTGGTCGAGGTGCTAGGGTCGGTCGTGCCGGTGGTGCGGTTGGAGCCGGTTGGGTTCCAGTAGCACCTTGTGGTGGGGTTAGCTACCACGGCGGGGTTATTGCCATAGCAAGCTTGGGTGGAGGTGGTGTGGGAGTTGCCGAGGGTCATGGCGGGGATAGCATCGCCGTAGGTGTTGGTGCCGCCACCGGCATAGGCTAAGTTGGTTTCCATCCAGCAAAGGTCGCCGCCGCCAGCTTGGGTGCCGTTGATGCGGCGGACCCAATAGGTCGAGCCGTCACGGGCATCGCGGACTCGGGTGCGGGTAGTGGGGCAGGAGTAGTTGCCGAGGGTGCCGTCGAGGGTGATGCGTTGGATGTCGGCGCCGGTTGGGGCAGGGGCGGGTGAAGGCAGTGGTTCGGCTGGTTCGGCGGCATCGCTGACGCAACGAACGGAGAGGCCGTAGCCCTTACTGTTGCTGCCCGCCGGGTTGACACCGCCGGTAACGAAGGTGAGATAGAAAGCATTGGCGGCATTGGTGACTGTAGAAGACCAATAGCTGCCGCTGGACCCCTGATCGTTGAAAGAGCCATTCCAGAAGTAGCCGGCATACATATAGAGGCCGTTGGTGAGGAGTGGCGTTGGGGCGCCGGAAGTCCAGCCGAGTTGGTCAACTAGGGTAGTGAACTCACCGGTGGTGGGGTCGCCGGTAGGGAGTCGCCAGCCAGCGGGGCAGACGCTGATGTTTGGGTCGGGTTGAGCGGCAGTGCTAGTCTGGCAAGCGTCAGGTTGGTTGCCCATAGCAGCACACCAATTATAGAGGTAGCCGTATTGGGGGTTGGTGGCGCCGCCGTCGGTGCTGAGGGAGGGGTCGGTAGTGGCGGCAGTGGGGTTGGCGCCGGGCGGGATGTCGAAGAGGGGTGCGGTTGGGGTGTTGGAGCGGCCTTGGGTGAGGAAGATGGCGTCGCCGTAGAGGTTGCTGCCGCCGCCGGCATAGGCGAGGTTGGTTTCCATCCAGCAGAGGTCGCCGATGAGGCGGATCCAGTAGGTGTTGCCGTCGCGGGCGTCGGCGACGCGGGTGCGGGTGGCGGGGCAGTTGGAGAGGGCGACGGATTGGATGAAGTCGCCGGTGCGGGCGATGGGCAGGTTGGCGGCGGCAGAGATGGTGATTTGGCCGCTGTATTCGCCGCTGGTGAGAAGGGAGCCGGCGGCAACGGCGAAGTAGATATTATAGGCGTCGGGCGTGGTGGTGGCGGTGGTGGTTTGGGTGAAGGCAGTGGGGATAGTGGGGACGGCGGCGTAGCGGGCGGTGTTGGTGGTGTTGGTGGAGCCGAGGGTTTGGTAGCTGAAGTCAAAGTCGAAGTCGAAGCCTTGGATTTGGCCGTTGGGAATGGCGAAGCCCCAAGCGCCGCCGCTGGTTTGGGTGGCGAAGACGGCGGGAGATTCCATGGTGCCAGTGGTGGACTGGATGACGCGGCTGTCGGACGATTCGAGCTCGCCACTGGACGGGCCGACGATGGAGAGGGTGTAGCCGAAGATGTTATCGGTGCTGATGGTGGCGGTGAGGCAGTCGGCGGCAATCGAGCCATTGCGGACGGCGAGGCGGAGTTCGCTACTCACGGTATCATAGTTGACGCAGGGGGAGTCGTCGCTGATGGTAAAGGAGAGGTCGCCGGTGTAGGTGAAGGCGCCGAACTGGCTGTCGTCGGCATAGGACTTTTGGAAGGAGTTGGTGATGAGGGCGGAGAAAATGGCGAAAGTCGCGATGGCTAGAGTGGCGGTGGCTATTCGGCGGGTGAGGGCGAGAGGGTGGAAATCAAGCATCGAATGCCCCCCCCCATAACCTTTTGCGTTTTGATGCTTGTCATGCTTTGGCCCTTATCCTTACTATATATATTATATTAGCATAGGCGCTTTGAGGATGCAAGGACTACATGGATTGGTCGGAGGTGACGCGGTTGACCTCTTGGACGGTGGTGAGGCCTTTGAGGGCTTTGAACATGCCGTCTTGGCGGAGGGTGACCATGCCTTTGGCGATGGCCATTTTTTGGACGTCGGCGGCGGTGGCGCGGGCGACGACGAGTTTTTGGACGTCGGGGTCGATTTCGAGGGCTTCAAAAACGCCGATGCGGCCGCGGTAGCCGTCGGGGGTGTCTTCGGTATCTTGGCCGCGGCGGAGGGTGAAGGATTTGGCGGTGGAGAGGGGGAGGTTTTCGTAGCCGAGGTCTTCGCCGACTTTTTTGACGTCTTCGGCCGAGTCGGGGAGGAGCCAGCCGACGGTCTTTTGGATTTCGCCGGCCTCGATTTCGGTGGCAGGGGTGTCTTCGGCGTTGGGGGCGATGCGGCGACAGAGGCGCTGGCCGATGATGGTATTAAGGGTAGAGGCGATGAGGAAGGGCTCAATGCCCATGTCGAGGAGGCGGGGCAAGATACCGGAGGCGGAGTTGGTGTGAAGGGTGCTGAAAACCAAGTGGCCGGTGAGGGCGGCTTGGACGGCGAGCTGGGCGGTTTCGGTGTCGCGAATCTCACCGACCATGACGACGTCGGGGTCTTGGCGGAGGATGCTGCGCAGACCGTTGGCGAAAGTGAGGCCGGCGGGGATGTTGACCTGGATTTGGTTGACGCCAGCGATTTTGTACTCGACCGGGTCTTCGAGGGTGACAATGTTGATGCCGGGCGATTTGATTTCTTGGACGAGGGAATAGAGGGTGGTCGACTTACCGGAGCCGGTCGGACCGGAGGTGATGACCATGCCGTTGGGCTGGGCGATGCCGCGGCGGATGGTACGGAGCGAGCGGCCGACGATGCCCATTTTTTCGATGCCGATTTGGCCGGATTCTTTTTTCAAAATACGGATGACGACTTGCTCGCCCCAAACAACGGGGCTGGTGGCGATACGCAGGTCAACGGGCGACTCGCCGATTTTGACGGAAAATTGGCCGTCTTGGGGGGCGCGTTTTTCGTCGATTTTGAGACCGGCGAGGATTTTGATGCGGGCGACGAGCTGGCCTTCGATGGTTTTGGGCAGATTCATGACTTCGCGGAGGACGCCGTCGATGCGGCAGCGGACGAGGAGGCGGGTTTCTTCGGGCTCGACGTGGATATCAGACGCCCGGGCTTTGACGGAATACTCGAGGAGTGAAACGAGGGCTTTGGCGATGGGGCTATCTTGGACGATGGTTTTGACTTCGCTGACGGCTTCGTCGTCCATTTGTTTGTTGGCTTCGACGGCGCTATCGACGGCGGAGAGGTCGGTTTTGTATTGTTCGAGGATGTCGTTGATAGCGTCGGGGCTGGCCATGACGGCGACGAGGGGCTTATGGAGCATGTTGGAGAGGTAGTCGATTTTTTGGGTGTCGGTGGCGTTTTCAAGGGCTATATATACTTTGCCGTCGCGTTCGGCAAGGGGAACGGCGCGCATTTTGATGGCGGTTTCTTCGGAGACGAGGTGAAGGACTTCGCTGCCGATGAGGGCGCCGTCGATGTAGGCGAAGGGGATATTGAATTGCTGGGCGACGGCGTGAGCGAGGATTTGTTTGCTAATCAGGCCGTCTTCGAGCCAAGATTGGGGAGTCTGTTTTTCGGGCGGCAGGATGCGGACGCGAAGGGCGTCGACTAGGCCGTTGTCAATGATTAGCTTAGCGATTTTCGCCTGCGTGTCGGCATCAAAGTTCATTAGTCTTCCTCGTCATCTTCGGGCAGGACGCAGAAGGGATTAAGCTCGGGGTCGCAATTTGGGTCAACGACTTCGAACTGGCTATAGCAATCGTCTTGGGAGATTTCAGCGCCTTGCTCGACATCACCAATACAGACCTCGACGGTTGGATCGATAGCGAAGCGATTGAAGATCAGCGGATCGGGGTGGATGACAATGTCAGAAATGGCGTCAATCTCTTCGATATTGGCGGTGGCATTTTCCGGATCACCGAAAACGGCGCGGGTGATGATGACAGCGAAAATGGCCGAGAGAATCGCCAGAGCAAAGCAAACGATGATGTCAGTCTTTTTCATGGGGAGACTCCCGAGCTAGGGCTAGTACTGGAACCGGTTGTCCGGCGGTTTAAGACAGAGGAGGCGGTCAGGGTGCGGGAGGTTTTATTGACAGTAGTTGGGGCGGTATAGAAGCCGTTAGCTTGGATGGAAAGCTCGATGAGAGTCGGCGAGCGGAAAACAAAGGTGGCGGCGTTGACCTCGATTAAGCGGATGGATTTCTCAAGATTGCTTAGAATCTGGGAGATGCCGACTGGCTGGTCGCAGGCGGTAGCTTGGCCTTCGCAACCGAGGCCGCCGATGACTTGAAAGGCCATGTTCATGGTATGAGCGCTGGTCTCGACTTGGGGTAGGACGGTGGAATCGCGGCCGACGGAGATGCCTTGAGTGACGGCTTCGTTATCGCCGACGCGGGTGATGATGAGGTTAGCAACGCTAGCGCCGAAGGCAGCTAAGTTTTGCGAGGCCGGCAGGGCGTTAGCAACGACGCGGAGTGGCTCATCGCGATACTCTTGGTTTTTGGCGGCGGCGATTAGATTTTGGTTTTCGCGGAGGTCGTTGATTTCGGCCATGACGACTTCAAAGTTGCGGAGGTTAGCTTCGGTGATGTCAAGAGTGGCTTGTTTTTGGGCGTTGACCTCGCTTTGGAAAGTAATCATTTTTGAGAGATAGTCAAGAGAAACAGCAGTGATGGCGACCAGCGCAGAAGCGAGGGCGATGGAGAGGAACATCAGGTAATTGGCCTTGTCGATGAATGTTCGCTTGCTAGATTGGAGACCTTTGCGTGCCATTAGAGGTCCTCCTCGGGGTTAGTTGGGGCGGCGGCAAACCAGCCGTTGTTAATCTGGAGGAAGGAGTCGGTGACGTCTTGGCGGACGATGCCGAGGACGCGGACATGGCGGCTTTGGATGTTGAGGGCAGGCGGGTCAATTTCGAAGGACATTTTGAAGCGGAGGGTTGGCGTGCCGCCGGTATTAATTTCATAGCTAGGTGGCTCGTCGGTGTCAGGCTCGCCGAGGATAAGTTTGCAGTTGCTGGTCATTCCATCGGCGCCGAGGCAGGCGGAGTCGAAGTAGAAGCCGGCTTCGTTGCGGTCGCCGTTGCGGTAGACGCGGAGCTCGCTGCCGTTTTGAGCGAGGACGACGCCGTAAATGATGCCGCGGGTTGGGCTGTTCGGTTCGGTGTCGAGCTCTTCGCGTAGGAAACAGTTTGCGGTGTCGTCGGCGCTACAGGGGAGTAGCTCTTCGTTGGTGTTGCCGTTGCGGTAGACGCCATAGTCGTAGTAAAGTCGGGCGAGAGTCGCTTCAAGGGCATGGAGGGCCTCAAAACCAAAGATGCTTTGGGCGTCGAAAGAGACGCGGAAGCTGGTGGCGTTGTAATTAAGCTCGGTAAATTGGATGGTCGGTTCGCCGGTTATCGGGTGGCGAGGGACGACATCGGAGACAATACCGAGAACGCGCGAGAAAAGAGTTTTCTGCTCGCCGATTTCACCCAGCTCGGCGAGTTGGTTTTGGAGTGTGAGATAATAGCGCAGATCGTAGAGGTCGTCGCCCATGTGGATGAGGGCTTCGTAGTTCTCCTCGATTTGGGCAGTGCGGGCGGTGGTGATAGCGCGCTGGACGCCGTAAGTAGTGCCGAAGATGGCGAGGAGGACACCGCAGACGGTGCCGATTAGAATACAGCTGGCGATGACGAGGTTTCTGATTTTTTGGGTTTTGAGGGCGTCGCGCTTGATTTGGGGGACGAGGTTGATTTCAAACATTATTTGGCACCTCCGCCGGGCAAAGTAGGGTCTTTGGCACCTTCCAAAATATTTTCGCTGGCTTTGGCGGCCTTTTCGCCGAGGGCTTGGAAGTTGAGGAGTTTAAGCCATTTCTTGGGTTCGACATAGGGAGGGACGTCATTGGTGCGCTCGGCAAGGCCGAGGACGACGGCAAACTCGGTGGCGACAGTGCGCAGGGCGTCGCGGTATTCGGGCGGAACGGCGACTTTGCGCCAAGGGTTAGCGGCGTCGACGGGCATTTTGAGTTTGGTGGAAATATAGTCGAGCATAAGGGGGATGGCCTCGCCGTAATTGGCGACGATGGCGCCGCCGATGGGGACGTCGGGGAAGTTGGTGTTGAAGGTGCGGACAACTTTGGCGAGCTCGTAAATGAAGGTGTCGAGAGCGGCGTTGATGGCGACAAAGATTTTGCCGTCGAGCTTGTCTTGGGCAAGGCCGAATTTGAGGAGGAATTGGCGGGCTTGGTCTTCTTTAATCGAGAGGGAGGTGGAGGCGACCTTGACGAGGTCTCTTAGCCCGAGCGGGACGGAGCGGAGGAGGCGGGGGGCGCCGTGGTAGTAGACGGCGATGTCGGTGGTGGCCTCGCCGTAGTCGACAATCAGGCGGGCGTCGCTGGCGTCAAAGGGGTAGAGAGCGCGGGTCATGGCGATGACTTCGGGCTCGGCGGCGTAGACGTTGAAGCCGGCGTCTTCGAAGAGGTCAAGGCGGCTTTCGGCGAAGGCACTAGGGGTGCTAGAGAGCAGGATGTTGGTGTTCTCGGGGTCGCTGGGGATAGGGCCGAGGTCCTTCCAGTCGATTTCGGCATCGGAGAGGGCGGTGGGGATGAGGCTGTCCATTTGGTACATCATGGTTTTTTTGAGGTCGGCTTCGTCTTGGGTAGGAACTTTGATGACCGAGGTAAAAGCCTTGTTGCTAGGCAGGCCGATGACGCAGTTTTTGGTGGTGATGCCGGATTGGTCGACAAGCATTTTGACAGTGGACATGAAGGCTTGGCGCCCGGCGTTGGAATCGTCTTGGACGAGGCCCTCGGCGATGGGAACGTAGCCGAAATGCTGCAGCGTCCAACCGGCATTGCGACTACCGGTAAGTTGGACAACGCGAAGGCTGTTAGTACCGATGTCGATTGCGAAAAATTCGCCCAACCCGTTGATTAAACTCATATAAATATATTATATAGGGTTCTGGCGTAAAACACAAGCATTTTCTACTAGGGTGCTTTTGTGGTAAGATAAAAGAGTGGGGGCGTAGCTCAGGGGTTAGAGCAGCCGGCTCATAACCAGTTGGTCGTTGGTTCGATTCCAACCGCCCCCACCAGACGGGCCTGAGACAACCTATGGTTTTCTCAGCGGTTTTGTCGGCAAAGCCGACCCTAAAGGGCAAGCAAAACCTGCTCTTTCCCTAAGAGTTTGATATAATAATATACATGATAATGGTTATACTGTGTGCGGTAATAGCGGGGGTGTTGTCGTTGGTGGGTGGTATTATATTGGTGGCGCAGAAAAATGCGGAGAAGTTGGCGGGTTATGCGGCGGCCTTTGCGGCGGGGGCGCTTTTGGCGACGGTGGCGTTCGACCTGTTGCCGCACATCGGCCACGAGGAGGGGCATGAGCCGTTTCTGCTTGTTTTGGCGGGGATTTTGGTCTTTTTCCTGCTGGAGCTGATTTTGAATCACACCAGCAAAGAGAAGCGTATGGCGCCACTGATTGTGATTTCGGATTTTATACATAATATTATTGACGGGGCGGTGATTGCGGCGGGGTTTTTGATTTCGGTGCCGACGGGCGTTTTGATGACGTTAACGGTGGTGGCGCATGAGGTGCCGCATGAGGTGGGCGACTTTGGGCTGCTGCTGCACCATGGGGTGAGCCGGAAGCGGACGCTGCTGTTTAATGCTTTAAGTGCGGCTTGTATGGTGGTTGCGGCGGGGCTGTTTTTTGCATTCGGCGAGCAGAACGCGATTTCGACGTCGTGGTTGCTGGGGCTGGCGAGCGGGTTTTTCTTGTATGTGGCGTTTCATGTTCTGCTGGACATCCACCATGCGGGCAGCCGGAAGGCGATTTGGGCCAAAACGGGCTTTATGTTTGGCGGGCTGATTATAGTTGGGTTAATAATAGAAATATTAGGACACTAGACGCGAGGGCGACGCGATAGATGCCGAAGAGGCGGAGGGAGTTTTGGCGTTTGAGGTAGGCGAGGAGGAAGCGAATGGCGATGATGCCGACGACGAAGGCGGCGAGGTTGCCGATGACGAGGGGCCAGAAGTTGGCGCTCCAGTAGGCGCGATCGCTGCTGGAGAGGAAGCCTTTGGCAACGACACCACAAAAAAGCGGGATGCTGGCGAGGAAGGAGTATTCGGCGGCGTCGCGGGAGTCGAGACCGAGCAGGCGACCGGTGATGATGGTGGCGCCAGAGCGGGAAACGCCGGGGATGAGGGCGACGGATTGGGAGAGGCCGATGACAAGAGCTTGTTTTTTGCGGAGGTTGTTGATTTTGAGTGTCCGGACATTCGCAACAGAGGTAATTTGGAAGTGCCGGGCGTTCAGACGGGCGATGATGGGGTTGAGAAAGATCATAATCAAGCCGACGAGCATCATGGCGAGGGCGACCACAACGGTGGCGCCGAAGAAGTGGGTTTCGGCGATGAAATCGCTGAGGGTGAGGCCGAGGATGGCGGCGGGGATGGCGGTGATGAGGAGGTTGATGGCGAGCTTGAAGTTGCGCTTGATGAAGATGTCTTGGAGGATGGACCAGAGTTTTTTGCGGAAGGCGATGAGGAGGGCAAGCAGGGTGCCGAGGTTAATCATCTCGATAAAAAGTTGGTCGACGCCGCCGGCGAGGAAATTTTGGGCGAGGGCGAGGTGGCCGCTCGAGCTGACCGGGATGAACTCGGTGAGGCCTTGAACGACGCCGTAGATAATTGCGAGCCAGATAGTCATATATATATATTATATCATGGGTGGGGCTATTCGGTGCGGAGGGCTTTGATGGGGTCGAGGCGGGCGGCGCGGCGGGCGGGGAAGAGGCCGGAGAGGACGGCGACGAGCATGAGGCTGGCGATGAGGATGAGCGATTGCCACCAGCTGATTTGGAGGAGGCGGATGGTGGGGTCGTCGATCTGGAGGAAGCGGTTTAAGAGTGGATTCAAGAGCGTGATGAGCCAAGCGACGAAGACACCGATGGCGCCGCCGAGGAAGCCAATCCAAGCGGCTTCGTAGCGGAAGAGGCGGGCGATGTCTTTTTTCTTCATGCCAAGGGCTTTCATGAGGCCGATTTCGCGGGTGCGCTCGAGGACGGAGATATATTGGGTGTTGATGATGCCAAAGACCGAGGCGAGGAGGGCGAGGGCGCCGAAGCCCATGAGGCCGTATTGGGCGATGTTGATGGTGCGGAACATTTCTTCGCGGTTTTCTTTTTCGGCGTAGGTGCCGCCGAGGCTGGGTAGGATGTCGCTGAGGACGAGGGCGAGGCGGTCGACGTCGCTTTCTTTCTTAGCGCGGACGCGGAGGGTCCAGTAGCAGCCGTCTTCGTCGGCGGAGGAATAGGAAGACTCGGGGCGGATGGAGTCGACGATGTCGAGGGCTTCGATTTGGGCGATTTGGTCGGGGCAGAAGTAGCCGCCGTCGATGACGTTGCCTTCGTCGTCATGGGAAACGGTGGCGAAAATGACGAGGTCGCGGGAGTCGATGCCGCGGCTTTCGAGGTATTTATTGATGAAGTCGCGGCCGCCGTTGCCGGCAGCGAGGGCGAGGCAGATGGTGGTGGCGCCGACGGCGATGGCGAGGGCGGTGAGGATGGTGCGGGCTTTGGACTGCTTAAGATTGCGCCGGGCGCGGGTGATGAGGCTCAGGCGTTTCATTTGATTTTCTCCACTTGACCGTCTTTGAGGAAGATTTGGTGTTGGCATTTTTTGGCGAGGTCGGCATCGTGGGTGACGATGATTAAAGTAGCGCCATTTTGCTTGTGGTACTCGAAGAGTAAGTTCTCGACTTTTTGGCCGTTAGTGGTGTCGAGGTTGCCGGTGGGCTCGTCGGCAAAGAGGATTTTGGGGCGGCTGGCGATGGCGCGGGCGATGGCGAGGCGTTGCTTTTCGCCACCGGAGAGGTCTTTGGCGAGGACGAGTTTTTTACTGGAGAGGTCGACGGCGGCGAGGGCTCTATCAATGGCCTTGGCTTGATCGGCGGCGGAGAGGTTTTGGATTTCGAGCGGCAGACTGACGTTATGCTCGCAAGTTTCGTTGCCTTGGACGAAAAAGCTTTGGAAAACGAAGCTGATTTGATGGGCGCGGAAATCGTCGATTTTGTTTTGCGATAATTTGAGGATGTTTTGGCCGTCAATGATAATCTCGCCTTTTTGCGGGCGGTCAAGGCCGGCGATGACGTGCATCAAAGTGGATTTGCCGGAGCCGCTTTTGCCAACGATGGCGGTGCTGGTGCCGGGTTTGATGGTGAGGTTGATGTCTTTGAGGGCGGTAAAGGCGGTGTGCTTGTGGCCGTAGGTTTTGGTGATGTTTTTGACTTGGATCATTGGTAGAGTCCGGTGTGGCGGCGGCCGTTAAAAATGGTGGTAGGGATGCCTTTGGCGTTGATGCGGTCCTCGACGGTGTGGCGGTAAACGAGGAGAGTATCGGCGACTTCGTCGCTGGCGGCGAGGCGACGGACGCGGTCGATGTCGATGGGGTCGGCGCCGAATTCGAGAAGCCAGCTGTCGAGCAAGAGTTTGACTTCGTCTTCGCTCATGCGTTTGATGGCTTCTTGATAGTTGACACCATTGGCGTCGTACTCGGTGAAGATTTTCTCAATAAGTCGCCAGTCAGACGGGGTGGGTGCTTCGTCGACTGGCGCAATGTAAGTGAACCGCAGAGCGGTTAAATAGCTGGCGACGAGGCGGGAATTGGGGAAGCGGTCGTCGCCGGTTTCAGGGTTGATGAGAACATAAGGTAAATAAGATACGTTGAAGCGGTCAAAGAAGCCGTCTTGCATTTTGTTGCGGAAAGAGGCGAGGCAGACGGTGCAGCCGGGGTCAAGGATGTCGAGAGCGACAGGGCGGCCTTCTTCGTAGCTGTAGAAAGTGGCGTGTTGGGGCAGATAATGGCGGGCGTCCCAGCGGCGGACGCGGTCGGGGATGCCGGTGAAGAGCTCGCCCCACTCGGTGAACCAGCGGACGGTAGCCTCACCGATGTTGGCGGGTTCTTCGCGGTCGATGCCGCAGACGTCGGCGGTGAGGGAACAGTTAGAAGGTTGGGAGACGTTGCAGGTGCCGAAAACCCAGAGCGAGAGACCGGCTTTGGCGGCTTCGACGAGGCTCCAAACGGTGATGAGGACGATGAGGACGGCGAGGATTTCGATGGCGGCGGAGATGGGTTTGACGAGTTTGGGTTTTTTGACGACGACGCGGGAGAGGAGGGAGTTTTTGATGTCGTCTTTGAAGTTGGTTTCGCATTTTTGGAGGCGGACTTTTTTCCAGACGCAGGACCAAGCTTTTTTGAAGGTGGACCAATATTTGCGGCCGATGTCGCGCTTGAAAATGGCGAGGATGCCAACAAAAACCGACATGATGGCGAGAACAATAAAGGCAGCGATGCAGACCATTAGACTCCGAGGACCTTTTGCATGGCGGTTTGGAATTTGGCGATGTCGGATGGGCGGTTATGAAGGCCGAGCGAGACGCGGACGAGCGGCGGGAGGTGTAAAACGTGATCTAAATAATAGTGAGCGCAGAAATAACCGGTGCGAACCATGATGCCTTCGCGGCTGAGTGCGGCGCCGAGGAGGTGGGAATCGAGATTTTCGACGTGAAAACTGATGGTGGGCGAAATTGCTTGATTTAGCAATTTTACGCGTGGCTGACCCCTTAAAAAGTCAAAATTACTCTTGGAGTAAGATTGGAGATTTTTGCTGTTTTGCTGGGAAAGCCAGTCGATGGCGGTGCCGAGGGCGATAATTTCGCCCCAAGCTTGGAGGCCGGCTTCGAAACGGGAGTGGATGTGGTCGTCGTTTTCGTAGGAAAGTTGGTAGGAGGCTTTTTGGGCGTCGTCGACCATGCCGCCGCCGATAAAACTGGTCTCAAGTTTGGGCAATAAGTCCTTGCGGGAGACGATGATGCCGAGGCTGGGGGCGTACATTTTGTGGGCGCTGGCGCAGATGGCGTCGGCTTCGGTTTTGGCGAGGAGGTCGGCGTTGTGGGCGAGGGCTTGGGCGGCGTCGAGAATGAGAATACCACCGGATTTGTGGACGACTTTGGTGAGATCCTTTAGATTGGTGAGCTGGCGGCCGTCGACGTTAGAAACGGCGCCGAGAACGACGATGGCGTTAGTGAAATCTTGATTTAGGTCGATGGAGCCGTCGGGCTGGCGGGAGATGACTTGGCGCGGGATGGCGAGGCGCTTGGCAGCGGCGATGGTGGCGAGGAAGGGGGAGTTGTGCTCGAGGTCGGAGGTGATGATTTTGTCAAAAAGGCCGGGCTTGATTTGGGAGAGGATGAGGTTGAGGCCATAGGTGGTGTTGAGGGTAAAAGAGGTGAAGTAGTCGCGGGGGGAGAGTTTGAGGAACTTGAGGACTTTGGCGCGGGTGAGGGCGACTTTTTGGTCGGTGGTTTTGCCCCAAGAGTATTTGACGCGTTCGCCGCAGGAGTTGAAGTGGTGGTAGTAGTCGGTGAGGGCGTCGATGACGGGCTGGGGGCGGAGGCTCTGGCAGGCGGCGTCAAGGTAGACGTCGCTATCGCTTAAGTATCCAAAGTCGTTCATGGTGATATTATATCACACGGAGAAATTGGAAAGAAAGCGGGGGTGTCAAGGGCAAAATAGGCGATTTTTTCAAAAAGTTTGCGGCCTCTGGGGCTTTTAGAGGTCAAAAGTAAACATAACCGTTTGTCCTTATGCTTAGTTCTGGGCGAGAGGGTGCTAGGCTGGAAAGTATGGAAAAAGTAAAGCAGAAATTGCGGGTTAGCGCGGCTTGTTTGGTTGCGGTTGTGCTAACTGGAGTCGCAATCAACACAAGCAACCCAAAAAATACTAGTGCAGCGCCGACGAGCGGGTGTTATGATGTGGAGTTTATTTGGGCGCGCGGGTCGGGATCGGGGATGGGGGCGGCGGAATATCGGGCGTTTGAGAGAGACATCCGGCAGCAGCTGGAGGCGGCCGAATTCAAAGGGGTGGCGAGATTCTACGAGCTGGGCACGAGTGTAAACGGCTATCCGGCGCAAAAAGTATTTGAGCCGAATTTGTCGGGGCTAGGTGTGGTGGCGGGGGCTAAGTTGAGTGCGGGGGCGGCGTTTGCATATGGCGACAGTGTGAAGCTCGGGGTGGACGAGCTGCAAAATTACATCAATACGCGACTGGTGGCCTGCCCGAGGACTTATTTCGCGCTGGGCGGTTATTCGCAAGGGGCGCAAGTGATTGGCGACACGTTAGTGAAGTTGCCAGAGGCGATTGATACGCAGGTGTTGTACTCGGTGCTTTATGGCGATCCGAAACTTTATTTGCCAGAGGGGGCGTCGTGGTCGCCAAGTGGGGTGCGACAGATTCCGCCGGCCTGCAAGGGAGAGGGGCTATCGGGATACCGCGGGCATGTGCCGAAGTGTCAAACGCATGAGGGAGTCTTGGGCGGGCGGCGGCCATATTTGCAGAAATTCCAAACGAACAAGGTGGCGACATATTGCAACGCGGAAGATCTAATTTGTGGCAGTACGAGGAACACCTTGCAGCCTTTGGCGTGGGGCGGGCATGAGGCTTATATCAGAAATGGGTTAATCAAGGATGGGGCGCAGAGGATTTTGGGGGCGGTGCGAGCTCAACTGCCAGCATTGTTTATGCCGGACTTTATGGGCTACTCGCCAAATACGATTACGCCCGGGCAGGATGTGGCAATTCTGCTGGATACGACGGGGTCGATGAACGAAAGTTTTAATGAGTTTGCGTTGGTGATACAGGAGGTCAGAGGTCTGGCGGAGCGAGTGCTGAATAGCGGGGGGCGAGTGGCGATAGTTGAATATCGGGATCTGGGATATTTGTTTAACGGCACGCCATCAAGAGTTTTGTGTGATTTTGAAACATGTACGGATATAGATGAAGTATGGCAGAGATTGATGGGGTTGAGCGCTTTGGGCGGAGGCGATGCCAATGAGGCTCTGCTGCATGGGATAAAAACGGCATATGAAGAGCTCGAGTGGCGAGAAGGGGCGTCGAAGGCGCTGGTGGTGTTTACCGACGCGGGTTTTCACAATCCGGACCGGGCGAGTGGCTGGACGATGGAGGATGTACAGCAGGCGTCCATTGCCTTGAACCCAGTAAATATCTATATCGCGAAGCTATTACATGAGTACGGCCCAGAGCCAAGAGAACTCCATCCAGAGCAGCTAGAGCAGTTGAAGCAGCTGGCCGAGTTGACATCGGGCGAGGTGATAGATATCATAGGCGATGGAAAATCGTTGTCGCAGATGTTGGAAGAAATAACTAGCCGACCGATAGCGCGATTAAAAAGCTCGAGCTATTATGCGACGGTGGGGCAGGAGATAACATTTGACGCGACAGGCTCAACGGGCATTGCGGCCGAAATAGCATATGCCGATTGGGACTTTGATGGCGATGGGGTGTTTGAGATTTCGGGTGAGGCGATGGGGCAGGCGAGCTTGATATGGACGCAGGCTTTCGACAAGGTTGGCTCGCACTATATGCAGGCCCGAGTAGTCGACAGGAATGGTTTGTCGAAAACAATCTCGGCGACAGTCCATATCAGTGCCGAGCCGGCGGGGCCGGATGCATTCATAGGCGAAATGTGGGTCAATGCTAGTAGGATGGTAGACGACGAGGGCATAGAGTATCTATATGTGAACTGGCCGCAGTCGCTGGGGGCCGGTGCTTACCTGCTGTCAATTAACGACGTGCCGATAGGTTATTTTGGAAAAGCTACGGGAGTGATTAATGATGTTAGGGTTTACGACGTTGACTTTAGTAAGGATGTGGTGGTCCGGTTGCAGCTGATTACGCCCGAGGGATACTTGGCGGATGGCTATCTTTCTGAACATCTTGGGGAGGCGCATAATGGGCGGCGGAGTTTCTATACGGGAGAGGTGGAAGAGGAGTTTGATTGGAGTGAGGCTTTGGCAGCCTTGGCGGCGGTGGAGCAGGAGGAGGACGAAGACGATGAGACGGGTGAGGGCGATTCGACTGGCTCGAACGACGAGTCATCGCAAACTGACCCTTCGGACACGACGTCGACTGACTCGATAGCTTCCGAGCCCTCAGGCCTGCTACCTCAGACACGACGTCGCCCGACCCTGTCGTCACAGGACGGGCGCGTCTCTTTCTCGCCCGCAGGCTCCGAGCGGTCTGAGGAAGCAGACTTAGAGGACTCGGAAAGTTCCTCAGGACTAGATTCGCGAGGACCGGCCTACGAAAACTTCTCGGAGTCAGAGGTTGAGGTGGAAGTGCCGAACGCGAGTCGGAAGGGGCGGCGTGATACAAGGCTGTTGGTGGTGCTGGCGATGGTTGGGGTGCTGGCGGGGTTGTCAATTTGGCTGATATGGTTTAGGAGGCGCAAAAAACAGCAAGAGTCGTGATATAATGGGAGCAGAACAAGAGGAGGTATGATGGATGGGAGTGTGAAAAAGCTAATCGCTGAAGAGTTGGAGCGCCAGAGGCATGGGTTTGAGTTGATTCCGAGTGAGAACTATGTTTCAGGCGGGGTGTTGGAGGCGGCTGGGAGTATCTTTACAAACAAGTATTCAGAAGGCTACCCTTCGTTTGAGGGCCTGACGGAGTGGGATGATGAGAAAATCGCGGAGACGGTTTTGCCGAGTCGGCGCTATTATGGCGGGCAGGAGAACACGGATAGAATTGAGCGCCTAGCGATTGCGCGGGCTTGCCGGATGTTCAAGGCGGACCATGCGAATGTGCAGCCGCATTCGGGGGCGCAGGCGAATAACGCAGTTTATAATGCGTGGTTGGAGCCGGGCGAGACGATTCTGGGGATGAGCTTGGCGCATGGCGGGCACTTGACGCATGGGTCGCCGGTGACGCTATCGGCGCGGATTTACAATTTCGTGAATTATGGGATCAAGGACGTTGAGACTGGTGAAATCGACTATGATGAGCTGGAGAAGATGGCGCTAGAGCACAAGCCGAAGATTATTTTGGTAGGCTATTCGGCTTATCCGCGGGAGTTTGATTATGAGCGGGTAGCGGAAATTGGGGCGAAAGTGCCGGGCTGTTTGCTGATGGCGGACATGGCGCATGTGGCAGGGCTGATTGTGGGCGGGGTGCATAAGAATCCGTTTGATTATGGGTTTCATGTAATTACGACGACGACACACAAGACTTTGCGTGGGCCGCGAGGTGGCTTGATTTTGAGCCGAGGCAAGGTGGGCAACCCGCTGAAGAAACCGGAAAAGACGCTGGAGAACATCCCGACTTTGATTGACAGATCGGTGTTCCCGGGAACGCAGGGCGGGCCGTTGATGCACGTGATTGCGGCGAAGGCAGTGGCGTTTGGTGAGGCGTTGGAGCCCGGGTTTAAGCAGTATGCGGCGCAGATTGTGAAAAATGCCGCGGTGCTAGCGGACGAGATGAAGCAGCTGGGCTTCAAGTTGATTACGGGCGGGACGAGCAACCACTTGATTTTGGCGGATGTGCAGGGGAGTTTTGGGATTGATGGGAAAGAGGCGGAGACGGCGATTGACAGGATTGGGATGTCGCTAAATTGCAATTCGATTCCGAATGATACGTTGCCGCCGTTTCGGCCGAGCGGGATAAGGCTGGGGACGCCGGCTTTGACGACGCGCGGGCTAACTGAAAAAGAGATGCCGCAAATCGCGAAGTGGATGAAGGCGGCGATTGAGGCGCGAGATGATGAGCCGAAACTAGCGACACTGAAAAAAGAAGTGGAGAAGATGGCGGTTAAATACCCGCTACCGAGTGATAGGGCGGAGTAGATGGAAACTATTTTAATCATAATCGGCATACTGTTGGTGCTGGGCATTATCGCTTTGATTGTTTTTCGTTTAGCGACCGCCAAATCCGCCGCAGAAGTTGCCGTCGACAAAGAAAGTATCGGGGTATTGGCAGAATATGTTATGGCGCAAAAAGAACAGGCGGAGGCGGAAAAACAGCTAAAGGAGTTAAGAAGAGCAGAGCAGAAGCAAAAATTGGAGACTTTTAAGCAGACTAAGGAAGTGCTGAAGGAAAAGCTGCAAAGCCAAATTGAGCAGAAAGATTGGCGCTCATTAAGCGCGATACTGCAAAGTGCCGATAAGGGTGGAGTCGGGATATATATTATATATAACGAGACTAAAGATAAGTACTATGTCGGTCAGGCAAAGCAGCTGTTTAAGCGGGTTAGAGACCATTTTAAAGTTGAGGATATGGCGAAAGATCTGATGGCAGGCGACAAGATGAGTGTGAAGTTTCTGACGACAAACGAGATTGACGCTAATTACCGCCTAGACCATATTGAAACAACATTTATAGAAATTTTTGACGCGAATAAATCAGGCTACAACAAAACGACAGGTAATTTGTAAAAGTGATATAATAGCAAAAAGGAGAAATCTATGGAATTGGAACGGACACTGGTAGTAATGAAGCCGGACGCGGTGCAGCGGGGAATCGTGGGGGAAATCTTGAGCCGGTTTGAGCGAGTGGGGTTGAAGATTGTGGGGAGCAAAATGGTGTTGCCGACGCAGGAGCATTTGTTGACGCATTATGAGACGATTGGGAAGATGATTTCGCGGCGAGGGCAGGAGGCTTTTGACGATAATTTGAAATATATGGTGACGGGACCGGTGATTGCGTTTGTGCTGGAGGGGGTGGAAGCGATTAGTGCGGTACGGAAAATTGTCGGCAGTACGGAACCAAAGGCGGCGGACATGGGTACGGTGCGAGGCGACTATGCGCATGTCAGTTTTGGCTATGCTAATTCGAAGCGGAAAGCGATTCCGAATTTGATTCACGCTAGTGGCGATGAGAATGATGCGAAACAAGAAATCTTGCACTGGTTTAGACCAGAAGAACTTGTGGCTTATGAAACAGCCCTTGAAAATTTCCAGCGTTAGTGATATATTATATGGGTCGCGGGTGTAGTATAATGGTTATTATGTGAGTTTTCCAAACTCAAGATAGGAGTTCAATTCCCCTCGCCCGCACCACATAATTAAGTTTTTTATAAAAGAATGGAGTGAGATGTTTATAGAATTATTAGTAGGAGTCGCGGGCTTGGCTTTTGGCGCGGGCGGGATGGTTATCTACAACAAAAGCCGCGAGAAGAACGCAACCGAGAAGGCCGATGCGTTAGTCGGCAAGGCGAAAAAAGAGGCAGAGAAGCTGATTTTGGACGCCCAGAAGAATGCGTTGGAGATTAAAAGCGCGGCAAAGCGAGATGAAGACGAGCACCGCAAGGACTTGAAAAAGACCGAGGCGCGCTTGCTGGAGCGAGAAGAGAACTTGGATAAGAAGCTGGAGCAGCTGGACAAAAAGGGTGAGAAGTTGGAAAAAGACGCGAAGGAATTGGACGGGCTGAAGGGCGAGATTAAAGAGCTGCGAGTAAAACAACAAGAAAAGTTGGAGAAGATTGCCGGGCTGTCGAAGACGGATGCAAAAGAGAAATTATTCCAGATGACGGAGCGCGACGTGAAGGAAGATTTGGTGGGATTAATTAAGAAAGAGCAAGAGGCAGTTGGGCGCGAGGCAGAGGAGTCTTCGGCGGCGATTTTGGTGGCAGCGATGGAGCGGATGAGTAGTGAGGTGACGGCAGACAGGACGGTGACGGCGGTGAAAATCGATGACGAGATGAAGGGGCGAATTATCGGTAAAGAGGGGCGCAACGTACATGCTTTGCAGGCGGCGACGGGCGTGGACTTCTTGGTCGATGACACACCGGGTATGGTGGTGCTCAGTTCATTCGACCCAGTGCGACGTCAAGTTGCGCGGTTGACCTTGGAACTGTTGTTGAAAGACGGGCGAATTAATCCGAGCTCGATTGAGAACGCGGTGGAGAAAGCGACAAAGCAAGTTGACAAAGAGGCGACGCGGGCGGGCGAGGATGCGGCCCGGGAAGTGGGCGTGACTGGGTTGCCACATGATATTCTGCATATTTTGGGTGAGTTGAAGTTTCGAACTTCGTACGGACAGAACGTGTTGTTGCACTCGGTGGAGATGGCGCATATCGCTGGGATGATTGCGGAGGAAGTTGGGGCAGACGTGCGAATTACGAAAACGGCGACGCTGCTACATGACATTGGTAAGGCGATAACGCATAAAATTGAGGGTAAGCACACGGAAATTGGAGCGGAGATTGCGCGGAAATATGGAATTAGTGAGCCGATTGTGCACGCGATGGAGGCGCACCACGAGGACATTGAGCCGACGACGGTTGAGGCGGTGATTGTGAAGATTGTCGACGCGATTAGTGCGGCACGGCCGGGCGCGCGAAATATTAGCGCGGAAAACTTCGCCGAGCGGATGAAGGAGTTGGAAAATGTGGCGCTGTCGTTTGACGGGATCGAGAAGGCGTATGCTTTGCAGGCGGGCCGCGAGGTGCGGGTGATTGTCGAGCCGAAGCAGATTGACGATTTGACGGCCTTTAAGTTGGCGCGTGATATTGCAGACAAAATTGAGAGTACGATGTCGTATCCGGGTGTGATTAAGGTGAATGTGGTGCGTGAAACCCGCGCTATCGAATACGCGAAGTAAATTTTTCTTCGTTCCGGCCAATTTGTTTTTGGGATTGTTGATTGTGGTTGCAGGCCTGCGGGTGATGGTGCCGAGCGCCAAGCAAGCGGAGCTGGAGAGTTTGGTTGGGCAGGAAGTGGTAGTGGGCGGCAAGTTGTATGACGACCCGGATCGGACGGCGGATAATTTATATAAAATTCGTTTTAAGACGGATGGCAGGGTGAATGTCTTTGCAACTTTGCGGGTGCGGGAGATAGATGGGGTTTTGGAGCGGGGAGATACGATAGTTTTGCGGGGAAAGCTAAATGCGGGGTTTGGTGCATTTGCGGGGTCGATTTATAGGGGTGAAGTGGTATCTTACTCGAAGAGTAATCCGCCGGATAGGTTGCTCGAAATAAGGAATTGGTTTAGTAATTTGCTGGAACGGCATATTCCGGAGCCGGAATCGGCGTTGGCTCTGGGATATTTGTTGGGGCAGAAGCGGGCGTTGCCGGCGGCGCTGCTGAACGTGCTAGCGATTACGGGTTTGACGCATATTGTGGTGGCGAGCGGCGCGAATTTGACGATTATCACGCGGATGATGCGGCGATTGTTTGGCAAATCGCGGTGGCGGGCGTTGGTGGTGGCGCTTTTGGCGGTGGGGATGATGGTGGGGATGATTGGTTTTGCGCCGAGTTTGGTGAGGGCGGGTTTGGTGTCGGTTTTGGCGCTTTTGGCTTGGTATTTTGGCCGGCCGGTGCACCCGGTGCGGCTGATTTTGCTAGCGGCAGCGACGACATTGATTATTGACCCGAGCTTTATTTTGGATGTGGGTTGGCAATTGTCGTTTGCGGCGTTTGGCGGAGTGCTGTTGTTTGCGCCGGTGCTGACGCGATTCTTCTACGGCGAGGAGAAAGCAAAAACATTGCCACAAATTGCGATTGAGACGTTAGGCGCGACGATTTTGACACTACCGATTTTGCTATATCATTTTGGTTATTTCTCGCTGCTGTCGCTGGTGGCGAATCTGTTGATTTTGCCGACGATACCTCTGGCTATGCTGCTGAGTTTTATGGCGGGAGGGCTGGCATTTTTGCCGCCGCTGGCGATGTTGGCTGGGGTTTTGGCGACTTGGGTGCTGCGGTATCACATTGCGGTGATGGAGTTTTTTGGCGAGATGGAGTTTGCGATTGTGGAGGTGAGCTGGGCGGGCTGGCAGATGGCGCTGGCCTATGCGGTGATTTTGGTGATTTGGCTGGCGATGAAATTTGGCACGCGAACTAGGCTTTTGGAAGTAAATATAATAGAATAAAGTTATGCGAGAAATTATTGTAGAGTCGGCAGAGGAAATGGAAGCGTTGGGGGCGGAGTTGGTGGGGCAGTTTTTGGCCGAGGGGCGGGAGCGGGGCGAGACGGTGGTGGTGCAGTTGGTGGGAGATTTGGGCGCGGGGAAGACGACTTTGGCGCGCGGGATGGCGCGGGGGCTCGGCATCAAGGAGCCGGTTACGAGCCCGACTTTTACAGTACATAAAGAATACAATTACAGCTCGGGGTCGGGGAGCTTACACCACTTCGATTTTTATCGATTGGAGGACTTGGGGGTGATGGGAAATGAGTTGGAAGAGTTGATGCGTGAGGAAAATAATTTGATTTTGATTGAATGGGGCGGGATTTTGGGGGAATTGGTAAAAAACGCAAAAATCATGAAAATTGAAAAGTTAACAGATGAGAAACGGGTTTTACTCTTAGAGTGAACTGGTGGTGCAGCGGGTATAATTGTAGACGTTATGGTTGGTAATCCAGTTATTGACGGTGACGATGAAGTTTTTGCAGAATGAGGCGTTGTTTTCGCCGCCCAGCTGGACGGTCCATTCTGGGTAAGGGTAGGCGGTGTCGACAACTTCGATGCGGCCCTCGATGCGGCGGAGCATATCGGAGTTGCGGCCGGTGCTGTCGACGGCGACTTGGACGCCAACGAGCGGGATGATGTTGCCGTTTTGCTCGACGCGGACTTGGAAGTCATGAGCGTCGTCGAGGGGGAAGATGCTTTCGAGGATGAGGAACGAGGTGCCGTCATGCATGTTGGTGCGGCTGCCGCCGATAGGGTCGGGCAGGTTGATAACAACGGAGCAAGCATAGTCGCCGCCGGCTGGTGCGGTGCAGTTGATGGGGAAGGGGCTGTTGGTTATTTGGTCGTTGGTCTGGACGACGCCGCCGGGAGTGGTTGAGCTGGGTGTCGCGGAGGCGCTAATCGGGTTGACGCCGCCGGAGCTGACGGGAACCAAAATCATGTTGGCGCGGTTGGTGCTGGAGCCGCTGAAAGTTTCGAACTGCGAGAGAGTGAAGCTGGAGCCAGACTGGATGAGGCTGGCGGAGAGGACAGGCGGAGCGTTGCTGGGCCAATTGGTTTGGAAGATGACGGGCGGGTTGCCCAAAAGGGCGGCGGAGCCAAGCCCGGTGGTGGAGACGTTATTGCGGGAGCGGCTCCAAGAAATCCTGATCTGGTTGAAAGCCCGGCCGCCGGTGCGAAGTGGGATGATGCGGGAGCGAGTTTGGGCGTCGAGGGTGCTGAGGAAGTCAATGGTGTCGTCGCGGACGCGGACGCAAGTGTAGGCTTGGTCGGTTTGGGCGTGGGTAGCGTCGCCGCTGAAGCCGCCTTCGTCGATTGGGGTCTCGGTGGTGAAATTGCGGCCGAGAACGTAGGGGACGCCGTCGCAAGGGTCAAGGCTGCCGGCGGCAGGTTGGCCGGTGCGCATGACGGAAATGATGTCGGCGCAGGTGCGGGTGGTACTGCCGCTGGGGTAGATGCTGTCGGTGCTGAGGCACTCGTTATAACGCAGGACGGCGAGTTTGGCGTCCTCGACGCCAGCCATGGCGCTGTCGTAGGCGGTTTGGCTGAGGTCGGTGTCGGAGACTTGGCGGCGTTCGTTCATCATGATACGCGTGAAGCCGAGGGCGATGACTGTAATGAGCAAGGTGGCGAAAATAACAATGTAGAGAGAGACGGCGCCGCGTTTGGTTTTTGGGCTAAATCTTTTCATAAGCATATTATATCATCCTTCCCCGATGCTGCCAATACTACTGGCGGCAAAATTAAATTTGTTAATGGAACAATACTGGAAGTCAAAGATGTCGGCCTCGCCGGGCGGTTGACAGACTTCGGTACTGACGAGGCCGCCTTGGATGTTGGCACCGCGGGGGGTGCCGAGGATGAACGAGCCAGAATAGAAGACTTGGCCGGTGATGCTGGAGACGGCAGGCTGGAAGATGTCGAAGCTAAAGAGGGCGATTTCGAGGCCACCGCTGGAGATTAACTCGACGGGAGGTTCGGACGAGGCGGCGGTGAGGTTGTGAGTGCCGCTGACAGGGCAGCGCAAGCGATCGGTGCCGCCGAGTGTCGGGCAGGAGGAGAGGCCGAGGGCGGCGGGGCGGCAGAGGGTGCGGCCGACATCGCGGACTTTGAGGAGGCGGTAGTCCTTATCGCCGTTGACGGAGACAGCGCCGCCGCCGGTGGCACTGCCGGGCTGCCAGAGGAAGTCGGCTTGTTTCCAGACATAGGAATAAAAGCCGGTGCAGAAGACGCCACCTTCAGTGCTTGTGCCGTTGATGAAATCGATGGCATAGGCGGTGTCGGAAACGGCCGGAGCGCTGGCGATAGCGCGAGTGATATCGTCAACGACGGAGCGGCTGGTGGCATTGACTTGGCGCAGAGCGAGGCCGCGGCGATAAATGCCTTGGATGTTCATGACGAGGACGGTAATCGAGACGACCAAGATGGCAGTGAAGGTCATGGCGAACAGCAGTTCAAGGATAGTGAAGCCGCGGCGCTTAATCATTCGATGACCCTTGGGTTAAGTGTGCGGGTGGTGGTAGAGAGTTTGCTGTCGCGGTGTTGGCCGGCTGGGCGCCAGCAGGCGCGGACGTGAAAATCGTAATATTCGGGCTGGTTGTTGATGCGGCGGCTGCTCTCGACGGCGAAAACTTGGAGGCCCTGAGAGCGGTGGAAGGTGTCGAAAATGGCGTTTTCGGTGAGGGCGGCATCGGCGCCGACGTAGAGGATGCGAGGATAGATAGGGGCGACATCGAAGACTCCGACGCCGCGTTTGACGATGTTGTTTGGGTCATAGCCGGGCGCGCCTTGGGGACGCAGGGCGCGGGTGTTGATGATAAAGGCTTGGCTGGCGTAGAAAGGGGCGGTGTTGTTGGTCATGACGTCCTCGCAGGTGTCGTCATCGCGATAGGGCGGGGCGGTGGTGCGGGCGGAGCTGACGAGGCGATTCCAGAGATTCTCGAATTGGCGGGAGGGCGGAGTGGTGCCGGCGCTGTTATGGTATTCGCGTTCGGCAAGGAAGCCGTCGTGGATGAATTTGATGGCGGCGACTTGGGCGTCCATTTCGTTGCGGGCTTGTTGGGCCTCGACGGCGGCTTGGGCGACGACGGTACCGCGGGTCATCATCTGGATGGCAACCATGGCGACGGCGCCGAAAATAGCGACAGCAAATAAAACCTCGACGATGGTGTCGCCGCGTTTCATTGACGACATTGGATGAGCGTCCCTTCGTCGTCGGCTGCGGTATCGGTTGGGAGGACAGAGACGGCCGAGATATTACCGACGTTTTGTTGAACACGGATAATCTTGAGGGTAGGGGTCCAGATGCCGCTGCCGTCGGGGATGGTGCAGAAATAGCGGTTGGCGGTGGAGTCGGCGAGGGAGAGGAAGGTGCCGTTGGCCTGAATGCAATCGTTAGGAGGGGAGCTGGAGGTGCAGATGGCGAGGGTGTCGATGCTGCGAGTGTCGCCGCTAGTGATGATGAAGGTGCGGACCGAGCCGGAAATTGGCATGCGGGCGATGAGGATGGCGCCTTGCGGTTGGCTGGGGTCGCTGACGATGCCGTCGGTGCCACTTCGGGTGTAGCCAGCGAGCGAGACCCCCCACTCGGGGACGAAAGTGATGGTGTCGTTGGCGCGACCGATGCGGGCCTCAGAGATGAGGCGCTGGTCGTTCCAAGAAAGGAGGGCGCTGTGGTAGTCGATGTCGTTATTGCGGATGGCGTAATCTTCCAAGTCGCGGCCGACGATGGTGGTGGCGCTGATACGTTGTAAGTGGCCGCTGTCGGCGTAGTCGTCGCTAGAGGTGCCAACCCAGAACTCAATTAGGCGGCCATAAATTAAGCAGTCGGAGCGGCCGCGGAAGTTGCCGGTGATACCGAGTGGGCCGAGGACGGCGGGATCGTCGGTGGTGGTGATGTGGCTGATGCTGCTAAGGTTGGAGCTGTTGATGGCGTCCATGGCGAGATTGCCGCCGGTGTTGGTGCGGGCGATGCAGGCGCGGTTGTTGGTGCCGTCGGTGTCGCGCTCGGGGTTTTGGACGAGCATGAATTGTTGGGCAAGAAACTCCTCGACGGTGCGGACGCCGTCATTGTAGCGTTCGCGGGCGAGGTTGGCCCCAGTGCCGACAAGCATGCCGGTGAGGAGGAGGCCGGTGATAGCGAGAAACATCAGGACCTCAATGATTGTGAAACCTTTGTGGGTTTGATGCGAATTAATCCGTCGGACACGGCGGTCGTCCAGCCCATCGTTATGGGTGGACGCCGCCTCGCTCTCGCCCGTAGGCTCCGAGAGTTCCTCCGGATTTATTCGCATAAAACCCCACGTATCATAATATTATATTAGCATAAACATTTCGAAAATGAAAGGCCGGGCGAAGAAAGTGATGAAAAAAGCGACGATGAGGAGGGGGGCGAAGGGGATGCGGGTGGTGGCGCGCCATTTTTTGGTGATGAGGAAGGGGGTGGCGATGATGGCGCCGATGATGTTGGCGAGGAAGAGGTTGGTGATGGCGAGCAAGGGGTGGGCGAGGACGATGGCGATGGGGAGCGCGACCAGCCAGTCGCCGTCGCCGACAATTTTACCGGAGGTTCTGGCAGGGGTGATGGAGAGAACAAAGTAGAAGCCGGAGAGGACGGCGGCGGAGGCGAGCATTAATAGGGGTAGACCCCAGAAGAATGTGCCGCCATCCCACGCCGCGGCCCACTCCAGACCTATGAACAGTATAGCACAGATGATGCAAAAAGTCAAGAGACGAGTCGGCATCTCCCCTGTGAGAAAGTCGAAAATGAAGATGGCGAAGAGGCCGCAAGAGAGGGTGAGGAAGAGGAAGTAGGCGGGGATGGCGAAGATTTGGGGGATGATGGCCATGGCGGTGGTGAGCTCGGGGATGAAGTGGCGGGTGGCGAGGGCGAAGACGAGGCCGAGGCCGAGCTCGGCGAGGAGCTCAACGAGGCCGATAGTGGCGTTGCAGGAGCGGCATTTGCCGCGGAGGAAGAGCCATGAGAGAACGGGAATCATTTCCCACCAGTGGAGGCGGCGGTTGCAGTGTTCGCAGTGGGAGGGTTTTTGTTTGAATTTTTTGAAGCCGCGGAGCTTTTCGCGGACGATGACGCGGCGGACTTGGCAGCAGATGAAGCTGCCGAAAATGGCGCCGATTACGAAAGCGGTGAAAAGCCAGAGATTTGTCATATATATATATATTATATCATGCTTATGATATAATTAGTGTATGAGTAAGAAGAATGAACAAACGAAGAAAACGAGTAAAAATGTCTGTCCGCCATGTGCGCCGGTGTGGCCAGCGGTGTTGTTGGCGGTGATAGGAACGGGTTTGATTGTGCTGAGTGGTTGGCAGGTGTGGGGGAAAAACCGGGTGCGAGAGAAAGTGGTGAAAGAAGAGTGCGCGCATTGCGTGGAGACGGGGCCGCATGACCGGTTGCAGGCGAGAGTGCCGGCGGCGGTTTCGCGGGTGGGGAATAGTTATGTCTTTACGGCGCCGAACGGGGTGAAAATCGATTTGCCGCGGAATACGGCGGGCGAGCTGGCCTATGAGGTGGAGGCGCAATATGTGCTAGAGAGGACGGGCGATCAGTTCCACCAGCATGAGGTGGTGAGTTATCTTGCGACCATGCGGCATGACCCAGAGAATTATAATGACTATGGGTTAGTGAGCCCGATTGTTTGGTTTAGTATAGATTATACGGATGAGGCGCGGGATGCGACGCCAGAGGGCGGCGAGGAACTGATAACGGTGCAATATCTGGGGCAGACGCGAGGCGGGCAGAGTATTTTGTTGGTCGAGGGTGAGACGAGTGGTGCGGGATACGTGAATACGCCGATTGTGTCGAGTTTGAAGCGGGCGGATTTACGGGCGACGAATTATTTGATTAAGACGGCGGATTTGTGGCAGAGCTTCTTTATCGAGTCGGGCGATGGGAGCGGGTCGACTTGGTCATTGATGTCGAACCGAGATACGGGCGAGATGAGTGAGGCGGAGTTGGCGGATGTGGTGAAGATTTTGAGTTCGGTGCGGTAGCTGCGGCTGTGGTATAATAGAGATATGAAATTACAAGAGAAAGTCAAGCAGGTGGTTGGGCAGAAGGCGGCGAAGCTTTCGAACCGGATGAAAAATGGCGAGTTGGTGTTGGCGCTGGATATTGGGACGGAATATGTCAAGGCGCTGGCGGCGACGGCGGGGCAGAAAAATGGTCAGAAGATGGAGATTTTGGCGGCGGCGAAGGTGCGGCAGGCGGCGGGGAATATGCATAACGGGGCGGTGGCGGACATTCGAGGAGTGATTAGTGCGGTGGAAAAGGCGGTGTTGGAAATCGAGCGGCAGACGGGTGAGCGGGCGACCAAAACAGTGATGGGGATTGCGGGGGAGCTGGTGCGGGGCGAGACGCGGCGAGTGATTTATAAGCGGGCGGACGCGGACGCGCGGATTACGGAAGAGGAGATGGGGAAAATTGTGCAGGCGGTGGAACTGCGGGCTTTGCAGCGGGCACAAAAAGAGGCGGCGATGGATACTGGGACGCAGATGAAGCTGCGGTTGATTAATTCGGCGCTGGTGGCGATTGAAATTGATGGTTATAAAGTGAATTCGCCGATTGACTTTCAGGGATCGGAAGTGGCGGTGCAGATTTACACGGCGTTTGCGCCGTTGGTGCATATTGGCGCGGTGGAGAAAATCGCGCATGAGCTGGAATTGGAGCTGATTAGTATTGCGACGGAACCGTTTGCGGTTTATCGGGCGGCGATTGGTGATGATGAAAGTGGGAATTTGACGGCGATTTTGCTGGATATTGGTGGCGGGACGACGGATTTGGCGGTGGTGAATGAGGGCGGTGTGGAGGGCACAAAATCGTTTGCGATTGGTGGTCGGAGTTTCACGCGGGAGATTGCGCGGAAATTGGGTTTACCGTTAGATGAGGCGGAGGCGCTGAAAGTGAGTGATTTGCCGGAGGATGTGGAAAAAGTGGAAGAGGTGGTGAGTGATAATTTGCTGGTTTGGCGTAGTGGGGTGGAGTTGTTGCTCGAGGCGTTTACGGGGCTGGACCATTTGCCATCGAAGATTTTGCTCTCGGGTGGTGGTGCGGGGTTGCCGGCGATAAAGGCGACTTTGGAGGACGAGGCGTTCGGCGAGGATTTGGCGCTGACGAAACACCCGGCGGTGCAGGTTTTGGAATTTGAGGCGTTGCCGGGGTTGAAAAATCGCTCGGCGGTGGAGCTGGATACGTCGTTCATTACGGCGGCTGGGATGCTTTGGGTCGGCAGAGACTCGCTCTAGAAAATTAGGGCGACGACGATTGGTAGGGTGATGACGGAGATGAGGGTGGAGATGGCGACGAGTTCGGAGGCTTCGCGGTCATCACTGCCGTATTTTTTGGCGAAGAGGGCGAGGCTGGTCGCGGTCGGGAGGGCTTGGAGGATGACACAGACGGTGCGTTCAATGCCGGTGAAGCCGAAGGCGGTGAGGACGAGGTAGGTGGCGAGCGGGCCGAGGGTGAGTTGGAGGGCGGCGGTGATGAAGAGTTTGCGTTTTTTGAAGACTTTTTTAAGGTCGGCTTGGGAGAGCATGAAGCCGACACAAATTAGGGCGAGCGGGGTGGTGGCGCCGGCGATGCTGCCGATGGAGGCGGTGATGAATTCGGGCGCGGGGAGGGAGAAGATGAAAATCAGGGCGCCGATGATGACGGCGAGGATGTTGGGGTTGGTGATGGTGCGGAAAAAAAGTTTGAGATTGACTTTGCGCTCGAAAAGCCAGACGCCGTAGGAAAAAAGTGCGAGGTTGAAGACGATGATGAAGCCGAGATAGGCCATCATGCCGTCGGCGCCGAACGTGGAGCTGATTAATGGGTAGCCGAGGAAGGTTGCGTTGTTGAAAATGAAGGCGAATTGGGCAGAGTAGCGGAACTCGCCTTTAATTACTCTTGGAGTAAAAACGAGTTTTGAAATAATTATTACAGAGGTGAGGACGATTACTCCTGAAGTAAAACCGCGTAAAAAGTAGAAAAAGGTGTTTTGGTCGAATTCGGCGGGAAAGGCGGAAAAGAGGCTGGCTGGCATGAGGACGGAAAGCAGGAGATTGACGAAAACGAGGTTGACTTTGTTGTTAAGGATGCGTTTTTTGCCGAGGAAAAAGCCGAGCGCCACCACGAGAATGATGACGCCGAGCCGAGTGTAGAAAATGCCGAGGTCCATGAGGGTGCGTCGGTCTAACCGCCGTTGTCGACACAGTAGATGCCGGCGGCTTCAAGCTTCATGCGGAAGGCGACGCGGCGGGAACCGCCGGAAGGTATGCGAACTGCGTTCTCACCGTTGCACTGGGCTTCGCCGTAGACGGAAATCTCGTAGTCGGCTAGGGCGTCACGGTTTTCGCTACCTACGCTACCGGCACCGCCGGCATTACCGCGCCAGCGAATGGTGTAAGGCTCGCCACTTGGGTCAATGAAAGGATCGGGTGTGTTGAGGTAGTTGACAAGGAAGTTGCTCCACTGGCACTGCGCGTCGCAGCCGGCGTTGGCGAGGTTGTTGGGGACGCGGCCTTGGTTGTTGGTCATGAAGTTGGTAGTCTGAGCTTGGACGCGGTCAAGGTTGCTGCGGCGCTGGGTGTCGCGCTGGTTGCGCTGGAGGGTCGGTAGGGCCAAGAAGACCATCAAGAAAATGAGACCGGCAATGGCTAAGACCAAGACGACCTCGATGATTGTAAAACCTTTTCGTTTCATTTGATTCCTTTTATGCTTATATCTTATTGTACCATGGTGGTCTTGCCGTTGTCAAGGGCTTTGCTAGACCAAAGTAACGAGGGAGTAGATTGGGAAGAGGATGGCGCCAATCATACCGCCGGCCATGACGGCGAGGAGGACCATGAGGATGGGCTCAATCATGGTGGAGATGGTGCGGACCATTTCGTCGAGCTCCTCTTCGAGGACGGTGGCGGCTTTGCCGAGCATCTCGTCGATTTTGCCGGAGCTTTCGCCGATGGCAATCATCTGGGGGAGGATGGGCATGATGTATTTTTGGATCTTGAGGCTGTCGGAGAGGGCTTTGCCGTTGGCGACGCGGACGGTGGCTTTTTCGAGGCTTTCTTGGACGATGACGTTATTGACGGAATCGCTGGAGATTTTGAGGGTTTCGACCATCGGGACGCCGGTCGATAGGAGGATTTGCGAGGTGCGGGCGAAGCGGCCCATGTAGAGGCGGATGAAGAGCTGTTTGAACATTGGGACGTTAAGGTAAAAGAGGTCGCGCATGTGGATGCCGCGTTTGCTTTTGGAGAATTGGAAGAGCATGTAGACGATAAAGCCGATGATAATCATGACGACCCACCAGTAGCTCATGAGGAAGTTGGAGGCGGAGACCATGATTCGGGTGAGGCCGGGGAGGGGTTGGTTGAGGTCGCTATAGAGGCCTTCGACTTGGGGGACGATGGTGAAGAGCATGAAGCCCATGACGGCGATGATGACGACGATAACGATGGCCGGGTACATCATGGCGGAGCGGATTTTGGCGAGGACGGCGGCGTCTTTTTCGAGCTGGGTGGCGAGGCGCATGAGGGCTTTGTCGAGGGTGCCGGAGAGCTCGCCGGCTTTGATGAGTTCGATGTAGACGTGGTTGAAGACCTTGGGGTAGCGGGCCATTGCTTGGGCGAGAGGCTCGCCGGCGTCAATGGCAGTGGTGATGTCTTCAATGACGGCGCGCATGGATTTGTTTTCGGTTTGTTCGGCGACGGTGCGGAGGGCTTCGGATAGGGGAATGCCGGCGCCAATCAGGGTGGCAAATTGGCGGGTGAAGTTGATGCGGTCTTTGGCGGTGATGCGGTTAAGGAATTTGTCGAAGGGGTTGGTGCCGAATTCTTTGATTTGGCGGGGGACCATGTTGCGCTCGACAAGGAGCTTACCGGCGGACATCTCGCTTTCGGCTTGGATGCTGCCTTTGATGATTTCGCCGGTTTTGTTGTCTTTGGCGACGTAGGTGTAGCGGTTCATTGGAGGGACCTTTCAAACTCGTTGGGGTCGACAGTGGCGGTGCGGGCGACGTCGTAGGAAATGACGCCGGTTTTGACGAGTTTGGCGAGGGTGCGATCGAGGGTTTGCATGCCTTGGTCGGCGCCGGTCTGGATGACGGTGTCGAGTTGGTGGCTTTTGCCCTCGCGGATGATGCCGCGGACGGCGTTGTTGGCAATCAAGATTTCGCAGGCAGCGATGCGGCCACCGGCGAGCTTAGGCAGGAGGCGCTGGGAGCAGATGGCCATGAGGATGTTGGCCAGCTGGGTGCGTATCATTTGCTGCTGGCCAGATGGGAAGACGTCGATGATGCGGTCGATGGATTGGGCGGCGGAATTAGTGTGAAGGGTGCCGAGGACTAAGTGGCCGGTTTCGGCGAGGGTGATGGCGGAAGAAATGGTTTCGAGGTCGCGCATCTCGCCAATGAGGACGACGTCGGGGTCTTGGCGGAGGGCGGAGCGAAGGGCGGCGGCGTAGGAGAAGGTGTCGTGGTGGACTTCGCGCTGGGCGATGACGGCGCGGCGGGGGGCGTAGGTGTATTCGATAGGGTCCTCGATGGAGATGATGTGAGTTGGGCGTTCGTTATTGATTTTTTCGACCAAGGCGGCGAGAGTAGTGGTTTTACCGGAGCCGGTAGGGCCGGTGACGAGGACGAGGCCGCGAGGGTAGTCGGCGAAGCTTTCGACGACGCCGGGGACGCCGAGCTCGGCGAAGTTAGGGATGCGGGCGGGGATGAGGCGGAGGGCGGCGGCGGGGAGGCCTTTTTCCATGAAGGCGTTGATGCGGAAGCGGGCGTGTTCGGCGAAGGCGAAGGAGAAGTCGATTTCGCGGTCTTTGGTGAAGCGGGCCCATTGACCTTCGTCCATGAGCTCGTGGAGGAGTTTTTCGACTTGTTGGAGGTTGAGGCGGACGCTACCGATGGGGACGAGGATGCCGTCGAGGCGGAAAATGACGGGCGAATTGACTTGGATGTGGATGTCGGAGGCGTTTTTGGTGACGGCGGCCTCCATCAAGGTTGCGATATTGACTTCTTGTGCTGGTTGTGTTTGCGGCGCTGGCCCACCTGTCCCGTTTTCCATAAGCACATTGTATCATACTTTTGTGTTATGATAAAGGTATGAGCGAATATCAGCGAATTATGAAGAATATCTCTATGGCGGGCGGTGGTGGGTCGAGTTCTGGGGGCGGCGGAGGTGGCGGGGGCAGCAGTTCTTCGTCCAGTTCTTCGTCCAGTTCGAGTTCCAGTTCGGGGTCGGGCGGCGAGATGTCGCCGGCTGGCGCTGTGTTTATGATAGTTTCTATGGTAGTTATTTTTGCTATTGTCATTATAAGCAATAAAAAGAAGGGTTCGCGGTCTCGTCTGCAGTTGGCAGATTTAAGCCCCGAAAAGCAGGTCTATGTTGATATTTTCAAGAAATATCAGCATGATTGGCAGGAGAAAAATCTGCCGTCGATAAAAACTTACACCACGCCAGAGTATTATAAGCGGGCGGGGTTGATGTTGTTGGCGCTGGACCAGTTGCATCGGAAGAATGAAATTGAAATTGGAAAGATATACGGTGCTACAATTGCCAATCGGGATGACGGCAGTGCGGCGGCAACTTTCGTGTGTGATGCGACTGATATTTTACTCGATGAGAAAAACGGGCATAAGCTAAACACCAACCATTACAAGGGATATACCGAGACTTGGATTTTTAAAAAGGGCGCGGACGGCCAGCCGTTGCTTGATGCGATTAATCCGGCGACGATTGCGCCGCATACGTTGCGGGCCGAGATGCAGAGTTGGGCCGAGCAAAATAAAATGTTTTATAGTCCTGACTGGGGTACGCTGACATTGCCCCGCCGTGGTGTGATTTTTGCGAGTTCGACTTTCCGCACGGCCGACATCAATAATCATTGCATCGGGCTTTACGAGGGGGACTTGGTCCAGCTCTACACTTATTCGCCGACTACAAATGTTCAGGTGAACGGCGCGCCGCATCCTCAATATTTGGTCGGGCAGATCGCGATGCCGAAAAGCTACGGCGGGATTTTGGTGATGCCGAATCGTTTGGTGGATAAGAAGCCGCGCGGTTATAAGAAATACCAATTGGAATGGAGTGAATTCAACAAACGATATGATGTTTTTGCGACCGATTTAGACAAAGTTGCTAGTTTTGAGCTTTTGAACCCGCAGTTTATGGAGTTTCTGCATGATAAAGTTGACTTCAAGATTACGCTTGAGGTTGTCGATAATATTATCTATTTTTATGCCAAGGGGATTAAGAATACGCGGCCGGAAAATTACAAAACGATGCTTGAAATCCTGCGTCGCGCTCATAAAGAATTGAAGCACTAGCTTGGTTAGGGGGTGAGGCGGTTGATGTCGCGGGGGAAGAGCATGGCTTCTTTGATGTTGCCAAGGCCGATGGTTTGTTTGACGAAGCGGTCGATGCCGAAGCCGCAGCCGCCGTGGGTGGGTAGGCCGTATTTGAAGGCTTGGAGGTAGTATTTGTAGCCGATTTGGTCGGTGTCGAGGCCGGCTTTTTGCATTTGCTCAATCATCTTGTCATAGCTGTTTTCGCGCAAGGGACAGGTGGCGAGCTCAAGGCCGCGAAAGAGTAGGTCGGCCCATTTGACAACGCCCTTTTCGGCGTCGACTTTGTGATAGAATTTGGCGGCTTCGATAGGGAAGTCGGTGGCGAAGACGAGGTCGGAACCAAGTTTTTTGCGGGCGTGCTCGCAGATGAACTTTTCTTCGTCGGGGGTGAGGTCTTTTTCGCCGGTGAGGTCGGTGCCGGTTTGTTTTTTGTAGAGCTCGTGGATTTCGGCGACGGTGAATTCGGGAATCTTGTCGGCGAGTTTGAGCTCGGGAGCTTGGAGGCTCTTTAATTCATCGGTAAAGTTGTCATAGGTGCGGCGGAGGACGGCGACGGTCATGTCGCCAACGATCTGGCGAACTTCGGCGTGGTCTTTGACGAAGCCGACTTCGATATCAAGCATGGTCAGTTCGGTAGTGTGGCGGGTGGTGGCGCTGGGCTCGGCGCGGTAGGCGTGGTTGATCTCGAAAACGCGCTCGAAGGCGCCGACCATAATCTGCTTGTAGAATTGGGGGCTTTGGGCGAGGGAGGCAGTTTTGCCGAAATAGTCGAGGGTGAAGACTTCAGCGCCGCCCTCAGTCGGTGCGCCGAGAAGTTTGGGTGTGTCGATTTCGATAAATTCGCGTTCGATGAGGTATTCGCGGATGTATTGGGTCATGGCAGCGCGGATTTTGAAGATTTTTTGCTCGTTTAGGTTGCGAATATTGAGAACGCGGTGGTCAAAAAGGGTGTCGAGGTTTTCCGACTTGTGATCGATGGGTTTGTCAATTTCAATCGGCGGCTCATCTGTTACGGGCATTTCTACTCCAAGAGTAATATCATGGAGTTCGGCGCCAAAAGGGGCTCTTTCATCGGCAACGACCTTGCCTTGGACCGTGAGGACGGTGCCGATTTGGAGGCCGCGGAGTTTTTCGAGTTCTTGCTTGTCTTCGACTAGAATTTGAGTGATGCCGGAGCGGTCGCGGACGGAAAGGAAGTTGAGACCGCCGAGGAGGCGCTTCTTGTGGAGCCAACCTTGGACGAGAACGGTATTATTAATGTGGCCGCCTAGGTCTCTAGCTAAGACTCGTTCCATGTTGCTCCTTCCTTTTATTCTTTTAGCATATCATGATATTGGGAATTATACAAGTCGGCGTAGAAGCCGTTTTGTTTGAGCAGCTGGGCGTGGGTGCCCTGTTCGACGATGTCGCCGTTGTTGACGACGAGGATGAGGTCGGCGTTGCGGATGGTTGAGAGGCGGTGAGCGATGATGAAGGCGGTGCGGTTTTGGGTGAGTTTTTCCATGGCGCGGGCGATAATCAGTTCGGTGCGGGTGTCGACGTTGGAGGTGGCTTCGTCGAGAATCATGATGGGGGCGTCGGCGAGCATGGCGCGGGCGATGGTGAGGAGCTGCTTTTCGCCGGCGCTTAGGATGTCGTGCTCTTCGCTGACTTGGGTGCTGAGGCCGCGGGGTAGGTCGTCGATGAGGTGCTGGATGCCGGCAGCTTTGGCGACGGCCATGATTTCGGCGTCGGTGGCGTTTGGCTTGCCGTAGCGGAGGTTCTCGCGCAAGGTGTCGTCGAGGAGCCAAGTTTGTTGGAGGACCATGCCGAATTCTGAGCGGACGTCGGCGCGCTTGACGTCGGCGATGTCAACGCTGTCAAGGAGGATTTGGCCGCTGTCTAAATCATAAAAGCGCATGAGGAGGTTGACGAGGGTGGTTTTGCCGGCGCCGGTGGGGCCGACGATGGCGACTTTTTGCCCGGCGCTGACGCGGAAAGAAAGGTGATTGATGACGGGCGGGTTGTCGGGGTAGCTAAAGACGAGGTCGCGGGCTTCGACGTGGCCGCGGATGGTCTTGGGCAGTTGGGCGGTGGCGCGGTTGTCTGGCTCATCGGGTTCGTCGAGGAAGTCGAAGACGCGGTCGCTGGCGGCAAGGGTCGATTGGACCATGCTGGTGGTTTGGGCGAGAGTGCTAAGTGGCTGGTTGAACTCGTGGATGTACTGGATGAAGGCTTGGATGTCGCCGATTTGAAGCTTGCCGTCAAGGGCGAGGATGCTACCAACGGCGGCGATGAAGACATAGCCGAAGTTGCCGACGAGGCGGACGATGGGGAAAATCAGGCCGCTGGTGAATTGGGACTTGAAGGTGTTGTCGCGGAGTTTTTGGTTTTCGCGCTGGAACTTTTGGGCCATGAGTGGCTCGGCGGCGAAGGCTTTGACGACGCTATGGCCGGTGTAGATTTCTTCGGCTTGGGCGGTGATTTCGGCGTTGTGGTCTTGGGTGGCTTTGAAATATTTTTGCGAGACTTTGGCGATGAGGGCGGCGATGATGGAGGAAATTGGGATGGTGGCGAGGGCGATGAGGGCGAGCTGCCACGAGATTGAGAACATCATGATGACGATGCCGACGACGAGCATGACGCTGGAGAGGATTTGAGTGAAGGCTTGGGAGAGGTTGTCGAGGATGGTATCGACGTCGCTGGTGATGCGGGCGAGGGTGTCGCCGAATTTGTGGCGGTCGAAGTAGGAGATTGGCAGGGTGTTGATTTTGTGGACGATTTTGGCGCGTAGTTCGAGGGTGACTTTTTGCGAAACTTTGGCCATGAGGATGCCGCTGGCGATTTCGGCGAGGGCGGAGATGATGTAGATGGCGAGGAGGATGAGGGCGGTGCGGCCGAGGAGGGAGAAGTTGATGTCGATGGCGGTCTGGGTGTTGGCGGCGGTGATGAGAGAGGTGGCGACTTCGGTGGTGATGCTGCCAAGCAGACGCGGGCCGAGGATGAAAAAGATGGTGGAGAGGAGGACAAGGAAAAGTACGACGGCGAGGAGGAGTTTGTGGCCGGCGATGATGCGGGCGAGGCGTTTTAGTCTCATTGGGCGGCCTTTCGTTCGGCGGCGTATTCGGCTTCGGACATTTGGGAAGCGGCGATTTCTTGGTAGGTTTGGTTGGAGCGCAAGAGCTCGGCGTGGGTGCCGAAGCCGACGACGCGCCCGGCGTCAAGGACGAGAATTTGGTCGGCGGTTTTGATGGTGCTGATGCGCTGGGCGACGATGATTTGGGCGGTATTGTGATAGTGTTTTTTGAGGTTGGCGCGGAGGAGGGCGTCGGTTTTGAGGTCGAGGGCGGAGAAGGAATCGTCGAAAATTAGCAGGTCAGGGTCGCGGGCGAGAGCGCGAGCGATGCAGAGGCGTTGGCGTTGGCCGCCGGAGAAGTTGGTGCCGTTTTGGGCGATTTCGGTTTTGAGGGCGGGGGCAGGGTCGGCGAGGGAGAGTTCTAGGAAGTCGGCGGCGCAGGCGTTTTGGAGGGCGCGGGAGAGCTGGGCATCGGAGAGTTTGGCGCCGAGTTTGAGGTTTTCGCGGACGGTGCCTTTGAAAAGGAGGTTCTTTTGCGGGATGAGGCCGAGGGTGCCGCGAAGGGTGATTTGGCCTTGGCAAGCTTCTTGTAGGCCGGCGATGAGGTTGATGAGGGTGGTTTTGCCGGAGCCCGTACCGCCGAGGATGGCGAGCGTCTGGCCGGCCTGCAAGTCGAATGAGACGTTTTTGATGGTTGATTCTTCGGCCGTGCCATAGCGATAGGAGACGTCGTGGACCTGTAAAAGAGGTGCTGCGTGTGCCCACCCTTCAGTGCGGGTGCTCGTGGAGCGGGCTTGGGGCTGCCTGTCTAAAACTTCGCGGATGCGTTTCCAAGAGACGATGGCGCGGGGTAGGATGACGAAGGCCATCGAGAGGAACATGAAGGCGAGGATGACTTGCATGGCGTATTGGAGGAAGGCCATCATGTTGCCGATTTCGAGGTTGGAGGCGGCGATTTGGTGGGAGCCGAACCAGACGATGGCGAGTGAGGTGAGGCTCATGACGAGCCAGACGAGGGGGAAGGTGGTGCTCATGACGGCGGCGGTGAAAAAGCCGATGCCGGCGAAGTGTTGGTTGGCTTTTTCGAAACGCTGCTCCTCGCGGCGTTCGGAATTGAAGGCGCGGATGACGCGGAGGCCTGTGAGGTTTTCGCGGGCGATCTGATTGAGGCGGTCGAGGGCGGTCTGCATGATTTTGAACTTGGGCAGGACGATTAGCATGGCGGAAATGATGATGACGAGGAGGCTGGCGACCGAAAGAGCCATAATCCAAGTGATGCTGGGCGCGGTTTGGAGGGCCATGAGGATGGCGCCGACGGCCATGATTGGGGCTTGGAGTGAGAGGCGCAGGAGCATGACGAGCGAGCTGGAGATTTGCGAGACGTCGTTGGTGGTGCGGGTGATGAGGGAGGCGGTGGAGAAAGATTCAACGTCGGTAATGGAGAGCTCGAGGACTTTGGTGAAGATGTCTTGGCGAATTTGGGCGGAAATGAGGGCGGCGATTTTGGAGCTCATGAAGCCGGAGATGACCATGCCGACGCCGCCGATGGCAGCGACAAGGAGCATGCGGTAGCCGATTTGCCAGATGATAGATTGATCGCCGGCGACGATGCCGCGGTTGATGATGTCGGCCATATAGGAAGGGAGCTCGAGCGAGGCCCAGACTTGCAGGATTAGCCCGGCGAATAAGAAAATGAGGCGCCACCAATGACGCAGGAAGTACCGTATCATTGTTCCATTATACCATAGGCCAGTCGTGGTTAGTCGGCAACACAGCGCACAGCAGCACCGGTTGTTGTGTAAGTTCCGCTTTCTGGGCTAGTGTTGGTGTTATCGAACCAGAGATGGCGGGCGGCAAGGTGGCTACCTACGTCAGAGGACCAATAGTCGCCTTGAGAGCCTTGGCCGTGGAAAACACCCGGACCGATGCTAGAGCCGCCACCCCAGCTGCCGCTGTACATAAAGAGGCCGCCGTTAAGCAACCCGGTTGGGCTACCAGTTGAGCCGCCGTTAAGCACGTCGTTGAGAAGAGAGAGCTCGTCAGTGGAGGAGCCGCCAGAAGGTAGCCTCCAACCTGCGGGGCAAATGTTGAAAATGTAGCCGTCGCCTTGATTGCGGTCTTGGATAGGCTGGTAGAGATAGCCGTAGCTACAAGCGGCCCACTGTCCGCCCATTGCGGCACACCAGTTATAGAGATAGCCGTACTGGCCGGTGCCGTTGGTCGAAATCGATGGGTCGGTTGGTTCGGTCGTTCGGTTGGCGCCGGGCGGGATGTAAAAGAATGGTGAAGTGCCGGAAGTATAGAAGCTTTCGCCGTTTTGGAGATCCTCGCCAATATCGCTGCTTTCCCAACTGAAGACGTCGCCAAAATAGTTGTCGCCGCCGCCGGCGTAAGCTAGGTTGGTCTCCATCCAGCAGAGGTCGCCGCCAAAGCCGCTGGTGCCATTGATCCTCCTAATCCAATAACTGGCATCATCCCTAGCGTCAACAACTCGGGTGCGTTCAGTTGGACAGGCATAAGGTGTAGCAAGGCCATCGAGCGAGATTTCTTGCATGACTACACCATTGAGATCAGGGCCGGAAGGTGGCAGGTTGACCGCACCAGAAATGGTGACGGTGCCAAGGTAGGTGCCGCTTGTAGCGGCTGGCGCGATGCGGGTTGCAAAATAGACATTATAAATGTGGGGTGAAGAAGGGTTGGCGGTGGAAGTTGCAGAAAAAGGCGTGGCGGTAGTGGGGACGGCGGCATACAAGGCAGTGTTGGTGGTATTGTTGTTGGGCAGGAGGCTATAGCTAGGCTGGAAGCCACTGGGGATAGAGCCACCGGTAGAGGTGGTGCCATGCAGCTGTACGTTAGGTATGGCAAAGCCCCAAGTGCTGGTGCTGCCAGTGGCAAAGACACTTGGGCTGGCGATAGAGCCAGCTTTGGCGTTAATGACCTGAGATGGCTGCCCGGATAACGCAAGATTGCCGTTGCTAGGGCCCGCGATACTCAACGTGTAGCCGTAAAGATTAGTTGTTTGGGCGGAGATGGTGAGGCAGTTATTGGAGATAGCGCCAACTTGAGTGCTGATGTTTAAAGTGTTGGTTGAGGTGTTGTAGGTGGAGCAGGGCGCAGCATTGCTATCTGTAATCGTAAGCGAGCCAGAGCTGGCAGAGGCGGCGATGTTGACGTTTTGGGCGACGGTAGGGCGGAAGCTATCGGCTAGTAGCTGAGTAAATAGGGCAAAGGCTGTGAGCAGGAGAATAGCCCAAGCGATCCGCCGGACATCTAAAGACCCCCCCCCCCGACTTTTTATTGTGCGACATTAGCGCGCTAGTTGTTCTTACCATTTTAACCCCTTTTGACTCATTTTGCCTATATTATAAGCTTTAGCGTGGTGGCTTGTCAAGAGCCATAGGCGAATTATGATATAATTATATATATGGAAAAGATAGCGGAGAGACTGGGTGCGGTGATTGGGCAGGAGTTTGGGCTGGACGCGCGGCCGGTCGTGGTGCCGAGTGAACATGCGGATTTTGAGAGTAATGTGGCGATGCAGATTGCCAAGCAAGTGGGGGAGAACCCGCGGGCGGTGGGCGAGAAGTTGGCGGCGGCAATGATGAAAGACGCGCTTGACCTGAAAGTTGAAGTAGCAGGGCCGGGGTTTTTGAATTTTCAGTTGCCGGACGCGGATTTGGTGGAGCAGCTGGCGGAAAGCGTGGGGGATTTTGAGAAATTTTATGGTTGCTCGGCATATCAGGGCAAGGTGGTGGTGACGGAGTTCTCGGACCCGAATCCGTTTAAGGTGCTGCATGTGGGGCATTTGTACACGTCGATTGTGGGGGATGCGATTTCGAATTTGTTGGAAAAGGCGGGCGCGGCGGTGCATCGGGTTAACTTTGGGGGGGATGTGGGACTACACGTCGCGAAAACCATGTGGGCGATTGGCAAGCAAATGGGTGTGTTTGATGTGGAGAAATTGCCCTCGGGCGAGATTGCGGCGCGAATGGATTGGATTGCCGGGCGCTATGTCGAGGGAACCAACGCTTATGAAGACTCGGAGGCGGCGAAAGCGGAAATTGTAGAATTAAACAAGTCGCTTTACGAGACGACGGCGAGTGGTGATAAAGAGTCGGCGATGGCGAAAGTCTATTGGGCTTGCCGGGCGTGGAGCTATGAGTATTTTGATGCGTTTTATGCGCGAGTGGGGGTGAGTTTTGAGAAGTATTATCCGGAGTCGGAGACGGCGGGCTTGGGGCTAGAGACTGTGCGGCGGGAGATAAAGCCGGGCGGTTATGAGGAGAGCGATGGGGCGGTGATTTTCCGCGGTGAGCCGTATGGGTTGCACACGCGGGTGTTTATCAATAAGAATGGCTTGCCGACGTATGAAGCGAAAGATGTGGGGCTGATTGAGAAGAAATGGCAGGACTATAAGTTTGACAAGTCGGTGGTGATTACGGGGGCGGATATTACGGAATATATGAAAGTGGTGCTGAAGTCGGTGGAGCAGTTCGCGCCGGAATTGGCGGAGCGGACGGTGCATATTGTGCATGGCAATGTGAAGTTGGCGGGCGGGGTGAAGATGAGCTCGCGAAAGGGGAATTTCCTGCGGGCAGTTGATGTTCTAGATATGATGGCGGCCGAGCAAGAGGCGGTAAATGGGACGGCGGATGAAAAGGTGGCCCTCGGGGCGGTGAAATATGCTTTCCTGAAGACGAAAGTTGAGCCGGGTGATATGGTGTTTGACGTCAAGGAGTCGGTTAGCTTGCAGGGCAATAGTGGGCCGTATCTGCAATACTCGTTGGCGCGAGCAAAATCTATTATGCGGCAAGTGGTAGGCTCCGAGCGGTCTGAGGAAGTAGCTCAGGCAACTCCAGTCTTAGACGAGTATGAGAGGCGATTGCTGTTGGCGTTGTTGGAGTGGGGGGAGGTGTTGGAGTTGGCGGTGCGGGAATTGGCGCCGCATCGAGTTTGCACGTATCTATATAAGTTGGCGCAGAAGTTTAGCCGGTTTTATGAAAATGATAAAGTAGTGGGCGGCGAAAAAGAGCAGCTGCGGAAAATGCTGGTGCAGGGCTATATTGCGGTGCTGGAGGCAGGGTTGGCAGTGCTCGGTGTGCCGAGCGTGGAAAAAATCTAGGGGGTTTCGGGGCGGCATGTTATAATGTGCTTATGGATAAATTGCTAAAAGATTGGTGCGAGGAGTTAAAGGGGCGGGGGGATAAGCTGGCAGAGCCGGATGTGGAGCGAGGGCTGGCCTATGCGGAGGATTTGTTGCAGGGGCTGGTGAAATTACGGACTTTTCCACAGGGAGTGAGTATTTTTGGGTCGGCGCGGCTCGGTGAAAAGAGCCCGTATTACCAGTCGGCGCGGAAGTTGGGCGGGCTGCTGGCGCAGCACGGACACCCAGTGGTGACGGGTGGCGGGCATGGGATTATGGCGGCGGCGAGTCAGGGCGCTTACGAATATGGCGGCCGGGCGCTGGGGCTAAACATCCAGCTGCCGCATGAGCAGACGTTGAACGAGTGGGCGACGGATAATTTGGAGTTCCGATACTTTTTCGCGCGGAAAGTGATGCTGACGATGGCGGCGAAGGTTTACGTTTTTTACCCGGGCGGTTTTGGGACGCTAGATGAGTTTTTTGATATTTTGGTGCTGATGCAAACTGGCAAAATGCCGACAATGCCGATGTTTCTGATCGGCAAGACGTTTTGGCGGCCGCTAGAGAAGTTTATAGCGACGCGACTAGAGGCTAATAAACTGATTGAGAAGGGCGACCGGGCGATTTATAAAATCACGGACAACGTAATGGACGTGGTAAAGGCAGCAGAAAAGATTGGCCACCACAAAATTGACGAAAATATTTACGATAATATGACGATTAAGAAGCGCAATTAGAAGCCGCGGATGCCGTTGCCGGTGTTGCGGAAGCTGTTGCGGTCGCCGCCACGGTTGCCGCCGAAGCCGCCACGACCACCACGATCACCGCCGCGGTTGAAATCACGGCGAGGAGCGCCGCCCTCTGGCTTTGGGGTAGCAAGCGAGATATTGATTGGCCGGCCATCAAGCTCTTTGCCGTTTAGCTCGTCGATAGCTTTTTGGTTGTTGGATTCGTCTTCGAACTCAACAAAGCCGAAGCCTTTACTGCGGCCGCTATCACGCTCGGTGATAACGCGGGCGCTTTTGACTTCGCCGATTTGTGCGAAAAAGTCTCGCAAACTGTCGTCTCGCGTAGCGAACGCTAGACTACCTACAAATAGATTTTGGCTCATTTTTTCCTTTCATGATTTGCCATTTACACTTCGCACAAACAAGATATTAGCCCTGATTAGCCTAAGTGTATATATTATAGCAGAAAAATTATGGTTTGCAAGGGTGATTTTTAAATGGGGTCAAGGGGCGACACAACGGATGGGGTAGCCGTAGCCTTTGTTGACCGTAGTTGCGGGAAGGACAGAGGTGCTGTTGAAGTATAGTCTAAACAAATCGGTGGCGGAGCTGACAGTAGAAGACAAGTAGCCGCCGGCCGAGCCCTGATAGTAGAAGGAGCCACCGCCGAAGTAGCCGGCGTACATATAAAGGCCGTTAGTGAAGAGGCCTGTAGGGCTAGAAGTTGAGCCGCTGTTAAGCGTGCTGTTAAGTAGTGTGAACTCGCCAGTTGTTGTCTCGCCTGTGGGGAGTCGCCAGCCGCTTGGGCAGATGCTAATGCTCGGGTCGGGCTGGTAGGCCGTGGTAATCTGGCAAGCTTCGGGCTGGAGGTTCAGGGCGGTACACCAGTTGTAGAGGTAGCCATACTGGGGATTGGTTGCCCCGCCGTTAGTAGAGGTGGAAGGGTTGGTGGTGCCAGTGGTGCGGTTGGAACCGGTTGGGTTCCAGTAGCAACGTGTGGTGGCGGTCATGCTGGCGTTAGAGCCATAGCAGGCTTGCGTAGAGGTGGTATGGGAGTTGCCGAGTGTGAAGGCGGGTAGCACGTCGCCATAAGTATCATCCCCACCCCCAGCATAAGCAAGATTAGTCTCCATCCAGCAAAGGTCGGTGCCACCGGTACCAGTGCCATTGATTCTTCGTATCCAGTAGGTGGAGTTGTCTCTGGCGTCTACTACTCTAGTTCTTTCGGTTGGGCAGGAATAGTTGCCGGGTGTACCATTAAGAGTAATTCGTTGCATATCAGCACCGATAGGAGCTGGAGTAGGTAGGGGTGTGG
>WRLC01000004.1 GCA_009777795.1 Candidatus Saccharimonadota bacterium | reverse complement strand
GGACTGTATGGGTGCCTGTACTATAGCCACCTGTAGAAATGTCAGTGCCAGTTAGAGTTAAGTCGATGGCTTGGTTATTGATGGCGGTGATGGTGATGCTTTCGGAGACTGTGGCGTGGATGTTGGCGGAGGCTGTGTCGGTGTCGATTGAGTAGGTGGTGAGGGGGGATAGATGAAGGCCGAGGGTGATGATTAGAGTGAGGCTAAGGAGAGAGAGGATGAGGCAGCGGAGGCTAGGCATTGAATGCCCCCCCCCATAGCAGTTTGTGTGTTTGCTTTACTCATGATGCTCCTCTTTGGCCTTATCCTTGTTTATTTTAGTTTAGCATAGGCGGTTTGGGTAAGTCAAGAGCCACTCTTGACTTTTGGGGTGATTTTTGAGATAATACGGGAGTTAAAAATAAAATTAAGGAGAATAGATGAGGGATGTGAAAAATCTTGAGTTGACGGGCCGTGAAATTGCAGGGCGAAAAGTCGCTGCGCTAAGGGATCAGGGGCTGATTGTGGGGGTGGTTTATGGTAAGGGCTTCCCTGCTACGAAGGTGCAGGGCGAGTATTTGCCGACGGAGCGGGCTTTGGAAGCGGTGGGGTACCACTCGCCGATTGAGCTGGAAATTGCGGGCAAAAAGCAGCTGGCGATGGTGAAAAACGTGGCGGTGGACGCAGTGAGCCAGCGGATTATTAATGTGGAGTTTCATGCGATTTCGGCGGATGATGTGGTGGTGGCTGAGACGCCGATTGAGATTACGGGCTTTGAGCAGAGCGAGGCGAATAAGATTAAGCTGACGCTATTGCAGGTGTTGGAAGACATCGAAGTGAAGGCGAAGCCAGCGGACTTGCCGGAGAGCTTGGTGGTCGATGCGTCGAAGATGGAGTCGATTGAGAGTGAGCTGACGGTGGCGGATATTAAATTGCCGGCGAATGTGAAGTTTGCGGACGCGGAGATTGATATGGAGCAAGTGATTGCGACGTTGTATGACGCGGCGGTGGAGGCGGCGATTCAGGAGGCGGCGGATAAGGCAGCGGCAGATGCTGCGGCAGCGGCAGCTCCAGCGACACCAGAGGCGGAGGCAGCACCGGCTGAGGCTGCGGCTGAAGCAACTGAAGAGCAAAAAGCCTAATTTTAGGCTTTTTGGTTGGCGAGGAGGCGTTTTTGGAAGGCGCGGCGGGCTTTGTCGGTGTTTTGGTTGTTGCCCTTCCATGCGGTGAGGGCGGGGTCTTGGAGGGCGCGGGCGAAGGAGTAGGTGATGGGCCATGGGAAGGGGCCGTGGGCCCAGACGGCGTGGAGGTTAGCGGTGGCTTGGTCGGGTGATTGGCCGCCGGAGAGGAAGACGACGCCAGCGAGCTCGGGCGGGACGGTGCGTTTGAGGACGTCGGCGGTGGCGCGACCGACTTCGGCGGGAGTGCTGGGGGCGGGTTTTTTGGATTTTTTGTATTGTTTACCGGCGAGAATCATATTGACTTTGAGGATGGTGGCGGGGAGCTCGACTTGGTATTCACGAAGGGAGTCGAAGAGCTTGGTTAGGATTTTGGTGGTGATTTTGGCGCAATCTTCGAGGGAGTAGTTGCCGTCGTGGACGAGTTCGGGCTCAACGATGGGGACGATGCCGGCGGCTTGGCAGTCGAGGGCGTACTGGGCGAGGGCTTGGCAGTTTTGGTCGATGGCTTTGGGGCTGGGGGTGCCGTCGCCGACGAAAAAGGCGGCGCGCCACTTGGCGAAGCGGAGGCCGCGTTCGTGGTAGGTGGCGAGGCGAGATGGTAGACCGTCAAGGCCGAGGGTGGATTTTTCGCCCTTTTTGCCGAGGTCGGCGAGGCCTTGGTCGACTTTAACGCCGGGCAAAATTCCCTGTCGGTTGAGGAAGTCGGTGAAGTTCTGGCCGTTGTCGGCGAGTTGGGTGGTGGTTTCGTCAAAGAGGATGACTCCGCTAACGTGCTGGGCGAGTTCGGGCAGGCCGAGGAAGATATTGCGGTAGTCGCGGCGGTGCTGAGGGTCGTCGGGGATATTGAGGCTGGCGAATTTTTTGGCGATGGAGCCACCGCTTTCGTCGGCGGCGAGGATGCCTTTTTTGAGGATGGCTTGGGCGGTTTTGGCGAGCGGGCTACCCTCGAGGTAGACGAACTGGCGGAGGGCTGGCAGGTGTTCGAGAACTTCGGCGAGGCGGGGCGAGTGGGTGAGAGTGGTGCGCTCGATCAGGCCCTTAGCAATGGCGAGACAGTCGGTCGCGTCATAGCCAAGCAACCAAGCGCCGAAGAGCGAGGCATGGGCGAGGGCTTGGAGGCTGGCGAGGGGTTGGACGTCGCCTTTAGGGGTGTCTAACTTGATGTGGTACTTGATGCCGTTAGCGAAAAACCCGAGCTCGTCAAGTGGTTTGTCGAGGAAGACACAGAAGTCGGGCTGACCTTGCAAGAGTGAGGCGTCGCCGTGGTGGCCATAGAGAATGATGTCGTGTTGGGCGGCGTATTTTTTGATTTTTTGGATTTCGCCGCTGGCGAGGGATTCGATGTCGTCGATGAAGATGGCGTCGGGAACTTCGCGGGGTGGCTGCCAGAGGACTTTGGGGCGCGAGGTTTGGAAGACGACGGAGCTTTCGCCGTTGTTTAAGATGTAGCGGTGGGCGAGAAAAGCGTCGTCGAGGTAGTCGACAACGTGCCCGAGGCGGAAAAGGACTTCGGCGGCGACGGCCGAGCCGGACTTGACGGCGGTGCGGCGGGAGACGGGGTGCTCGGAGCCGTCAAAGGCGAGGTCGAGGTGCTGGATGCCGTTCTCGTCGCTAAGGAAATTGCCGTTGATTTGCAAGTAGATGTCTTTGACGCTTTGGCCCACCACACAGATACGCATAGGTTATTTGACCTTCCTGACTTGATAATAGATTGACGGCCCGAAGCGGAAGGGGGCGAGGAGTTTTTGGGTGGGGCTTTCGAGGGCGACAAGGAATTTGTGGCCGAAGAGTTTTTTGAGTTTGGGACTGCGGAAGTTGCTGACGCTGAGGACTTTTTCGACTTTGAGGTGGTTTTGGCGGAAGAGGTCTTCGATATATTTGGGGTGGTAGTTGTAGAAATTGCCTTGGTTGAGTTCCCTGAGTTTAGAGGGCTGGCGGTCGAAGGGGTTGAGGTCGCTTTTGCCGGCCCAGTATTTGAGGATTTTGGGGAGGGTTTTTTTGTTGGCGACTTCGAGGACGAGGGTGCCGCCGGGGGCGAGGATGCGGGAGAGTTCTTTGATGATGGCGGGGAGGTCGTCAAAGTGGTGGGTGGCGCGGACCATGAGGAGGGCGTCGGCCTCGCCGTCCGAGAATGGCAGGTGGTAAACGTCGCCTTGGACAGTCTCGACTTTAGCGCCGAATTCTTTTTTGGCGTCGGCGAGGAGGGTCTTGGAGTAGTCGAAGATGATGGTGCGGCCGTAGTTTTTAGGCAGGTATTCGCCAGCTAGCCGGCCGTAGCCACCGGCGATGTCGATGAAGACTTTGGCATTTTTGGGCAGGAGGCGCTGGATGGCTTTGCGGTCGCTCTTGTCCTCGTATTCCCTGCCCTGCCAAAAGATGCCCTTGTAGTCATAGTTGTTGTAGTCGGCCAAAATCTTACTCATATGGTGTTTGTGGCTAACGCCAAGTCTCCTTTTCTACTTATATTATAGCGCTATATTACGGTATTTCAATATGTTTATGGTAGAATAATAGTATGAAAGCGCGAAGCATAAAGAGAGGTATAAGGCGAGTACTGGGGGTGCGGACGTGGATGTTGGTGGTGGTTTGGGTGGTGATTTTTCCGGTGATGCTGATTGCGCTAAGAGTTGATAACCTCAGGATGGAGAGCCTGAGGAATGAGGTGATGGCGGCGGATGAGGCGGGCGATAAGGCGGAGATTGATGCGGCGCTAAACCGATTGCTGCGGTTTTCGAGCCGGCATATGAATGCGAATACAGGGGTGTTCTACCTGCAACACTCGTATAACCGGGCAGTAGAAGAGGCAGCTGGGGCAGCGGATGAGACGAATGTCTACCGAGAAGCGTCGGATTATTGTGAGCGGTTGTTTAATAATAGGTGGTCGTTTGCGTTTGTGGAGTGTATGGTGGAGCGGATTGGGGCGCATCCGGCGGGGTCGGCGATTAGCTTCCCTGACCCGGCGCTGTTTCGCTATGAGTTTATCTCGCCGGCATTCTCGTTTTCGGCGGCGGGAGTGGTGGCGGCACTCTGGTTTGGGCTGGCGTTATTGATTGTGATACGCCTGTTATACTATATAATTCTGCGGGTTTCTCTGGTGATTATCAAGAAAAAGCAATAAAAACTCTTGACACCACTGGGCGCCGCTGATACTATAGAGGTATAAGCTAAATGAAGGAGGAATAATGGCTTATAGTCAAGTAAATTCAAAGGGTGTTACTTACTACCTGCACAAGTCGGAAGTGACTTTGCGAGGTGGCAAGCCACAAACTATCTACTTTTTCACGAAAGTGCCAAAGAACGCTAAGGGCGAGCCAGTAGATCTGCCAGCAGATCGAATGGTGAAAGAGAACCCACGCAATGGCTTTTTGACTCTGTCGAAAAAAGCTTAAGTGATGTAAAAGACGAAAAAGCCGCCAGCTTGGCGGTTTTTTCGTAATGATTTTATGGTGCCCAAGACTGGACTTGAACCAGCACACCTTGCGGCATACGCACCTGAAGCGTACGTGTATACCAATTTCACCACTTGGGCTCAATCAGTTTTTCTTTTGGGAAAAGAAAAACTGCCTAAAGAAAACTAGTTGAATAAATTAGCCAAAAGTAAATGTTGGCTAATTTATGGATTTATTAAGGTACTCTACTCGGAAACGTCTTCGATGGCGGAGAGGAGCGAATCTTCGGCGCCACGACTGGTCTTGCGGACGGTCTTAGGCTTCTGGTCAAGCTCGATGTCGAGCTCGTAGCCAGTGAGGCGGGAAGCGAGGCGGACGTTTTGACCCTGCTTGCCGATGGCGATGGACTGTTGGTCTTCGGCAACAAAAACTTTGGCGCGGCGGTTCTCGTTATCGAGCTCGACACGCATAATCTCGGCTGGCGAGAGGGCCTCGCGGATAAACTCGGGCATGTTGTCGCTCCAGATGACGACGTCGATTTTCTCGCGGTCGCCGATTTCGCTTTGGACGGCTTGGACGCGGACGCCACGGCCGCCAACGAGAGTGCCAACTGGGTCGATACCAGAGGCACCAGCGGAGACGGCAATTTTGGTGCGGCGGCCAGCTTCACGGGCGATGGCTTTGATTTCGACGAGGCCATTTTCGAGCTCGGGGACTTCTTGGCGGAAAAGGTACTCGATAAATTCGGCGGCAGCGCGGCTAACAATCATGTCAGCGCCCTTTTCGCCACGCTCAATACCCTTTAGGTAGACCTTGATGCGGGCACCAACGCGGTAGTGCTCGCCGGGGATTTGTTCGCGCTCGGGCATGATGGCGGTGGCGCGGCCGAGGTCGACACGAACGGCGCGGTCGACGCGGGCGACAGTAGCTTGGACGACGGAGCCGATGCGATCTTCAAAGAGGACGAACATCTTCTCGCGCTCGAGCTCGCGGAGCTTGCTGACAAGGACTTGCTTGGCGGTCTGGCTAGCGACGCGGCCGAGCTCGCCGACTTGGTGCGCTTCTTCGATGATGTCGCCAAGAGCGGCGGATTTTTTGATTTTTTTGGCGTCGGCGAGGGTGATTTCGGTGTCGGGGTCGAGCGGGTGGCCGTCCGTCTCTTCGTCGCCGCTAACGACGGTGCGCATGATAAAGGCGGTGGCCTCGCCAGAGTTGAGGTCGAGCTCGGCGCGGACGTTCATTTCGCGCTCGCCATAGTCGCGGCGCCAGGCGGCAGCGATGGCTTGCTCGATGACGGCGAGGACCTCGGGCTCGTCGAGGTTCTTTTCCTCGGCGATGATACGAGCCATGGCGCCCATTTGTTTTAAGTCTAATACTTCCATATTCGTCTCCTTTCAAAAAGCTTTCCTGCCGCACGGCAGGATAATAAAGTATGGGTTTATTATACTAGACCGGCTGGATGGTGTCAAGACTTTAAGTGCTTGGTTTACTTTTGTGGTCAAGGAGCGACACAGCGAACAGAGGTGCCGAGGCCCTTACTGCCCGAGTTCGCAGGATTGACACTGGAGCTGACGAAGTACAGCCTGAAAGCATTGGAGGCGCTACTAACAGTAGAAGACCAATAGTTGCCGTCCGAGCCCTGACTGCTGAACGAGCCACTGCCGAAGTAGCCGGCGTAAAGGTACAAGCCCTGCGTCAATAAGCCAGTCGGGCTGGTGGTCGAGCCACCATTAATTGTGTTATTTAGTAATGTGAATTCTCCAGTTGTCGCTTGGCCTGTCGGCAGCCTCCAACCTGCCGGGCAAATGCTTACATCTGGATCTGGTTGAGTGGCTGCCGTTATCTGGCAAGCGGCTGGTTGTCCGGCCATTGCGGTACACCAACTGTAGAGGTAGCCAAGTTGAATAGTTGAGTTTACTGTCGTGTTATTAATCCCCGCGCCTCCATTAGTAGCTGTACTTGGGTCAGTACTGCCACTGGTTGGGTTGGCATTCAGTGGTATCCAATAGCACATGGTGGTAGGATTCGCGGCCATTGTCGCGTTATTACCATAGCAGGCTTGACCACTGGCGATGTTAGCGCCTGTGCCGAGTGTCATACCACTGACAGCATCGCCATAGCTGTTGCTGCCACCACCAGCATAAGCAAGGTTAGTCTCCATCCAACATAAGTCAGTCCCACCAGCACCAGTGCCAGTTATCTTCCTCACCCAGTAGGTGTTGCCGTCGCGGGCATCAACGGCTCGGGTGCGGGTGGTGGGGCAATTTGCTGAAGTGATAGTCTGCATTTGGTCGCCAGGTTGAGCGATGAGGTTGACAGAGCCAGACACTGTGATGATGCCGCTATAGTCGCCAGTGGGAAGGGACGGACCGGTAGAGATAGCAAAGAAGATATTGTAGATGTCGTCGGTGGTGTTAGGTGCGTTAGTTTGAGAGAAAACGGTAGGAGTGGTAGGGAGAGCGGCGTAGAGGGCAGAATTGGTCTGGTTAGTGCTGTCAAGGACTTGGTAGCTAGGTTGGAAGCCAGTAGCGATACGCTGCACTTGGCCGCTAGGAATGGCGAAGCCCCAAGCGCCAGTATCGGTTTGGGCGGCAAAGGTAGCGGGGCTGCCTAAGGTGCCGGTGGTGGGGGTAATGTGGGCTGTGTTGTCGCTAGTGCTTAGATTGCCACTGGCAGGGCCAGCGATAGTAGCGGAATAACCATAGTCGCCGTCGGTGCTTAATATGTAAGTAATGCAGTCGGCAATGATGCGATTGCCGCGGGTGCTAAAATCAAGCGAGGAGGTGGAGGCGTCGTAATTCTGGCAGGTGGAGTCGCTGGTTGAAGTAATAGATAGGCTGCCAGAGGCGTTGGAGACGGTGATGGTGTTAGAGTTGTCGGCATAGGACTTTTGGAAGGAGTTGGTAGTTAGAGCGCTGAAGATTGAAAAAGCCGCGACTGCGAGAGTGGCGGTTGATATGCGGCGGGCGATTTGGATTAAATCAAGCTTTGAATCCCCCCCCCAACTGTGTGTGAATTATTGTGCTTGTCATGCTTTGGCCCTTATCCTTGTTTATTTTAGTTTAGCATAGGCGGTTTGGGTAAGTCAAGGGTTTGGGGCAGGTTTAGGTTCGTCTTCTGTTGGCATAAGGGCGACGCTGGCGACGAAATCGCCGTCGTTAAGCTTCATGATGCGGACGCCTTGGGTGGCGCGGCCGAGTTTAGGGATGTCTTTGACGGCGACGCGGATGGCTTGGCCTTTGGTGGAGATGAGGAGGATTTCTTCGATATCAGAGGCGAGGACTTGGACGTCCATGAGAGGGCCGGTTTTGGCGGTGACGACGGCGGCCTTGATGCCTACCCCGCCCCGTTTATGGGCGTCGAAGCTGCTAGAATCAGTCAATTTGCCATAGCCGTTGCGAGAGACGACGAGGAGCTTCTCTTCATTGCTGCCGATGATGTCCATGCCGACGATTTCGTCTTGAGGGCGGAGGCGGATGCCGCGGACACCCATGGCCATGCGGCCCATCGGGCGGACGTCTTTCTCGCTGAAGCGGACAGCTTGGCCGGCAGAAGTGCTGATAATAATGTCGTTAGAGCCGGTGGTACTCTGGACCCATTTGAGTTCGTCGCCCTTATCGAGCTTGATGGTGGCGAGACCGTTCGACCTAATATTCTCGTATTCTTTCATGGCGGTCTTCTTGATGGTGCCTTTCTTGGTGGCCATAAAGAGGTAGCCAGAGCAGCTGTTGTCGCTGCCGTTGGTCGTACCGCATTGCTTGATGATGGCGGTGACCTTTTCGTCCGGGCGGAGGTTTAAGAGGTTGACTACTGCCGTGCCTTTGGCCTGCAAGCTGGCCGATGGAACCTCAAAGGCTTTGAGGCGGAAGACGCGGCCGGAGTTGGAGAAGAAGAGGAGGAATTCGTGGCTGTTAATTGGGATGACGCTGTCGATGATGTCCTCGTCCTTGGTGGTGATGCCGCGCTTGCCTTTGCCGCCGCGGTTTTGCTTTTGGTAGTCGGTGGCGAGGGTGCGCTTGATGTAGCCTTCGACTGTCATGAGGACGACGCTTTCCTCCTCTGGTACTAGGTCTTCTTCGCTGAACTTGCCGAGTTCGTGGTTGAAAATCTTGCTGCGGCGTTTGTCGCCGTACTTCTCTTTCATGGCGAGGAGCTCGGTTTTGACGACGGCGAGGATTTTCTGTTCGTCGGAAAGGAGGTCTTCGAGGTGGGCGATGAGTTTACGGAGCTCGGCGAGCTCGTCCTCGATAGCTTGGCGCTCGAGGCCGGTGAGACGGCGCAGTTGCATGGCGAGAATGGCGAGAGCCTGGATTTCGGAGAGGCTAAATTTGCTCATGAGGGCGGTTTTGGCATCTTCGGTAGTCTTGCTGGCGCGGATGGTGGCGATAACCTCGTCGATGTGGTCGAGGGCGATTTTGAGCCCTTCCAAGATGTGGGAGCGCTCGCGGGCTTTACGGAGCTCGAACTCGGAGCGGCGGCGGATGACGGACTGGCGGTGTTTGACGAACTCGCCGAGGATGTCTTTGAGGCCGAGGATGCGGGGCTGGATGCCGTCGACGAGGGCAAGCATATTATAATGGAAGCTGGTTTGGAGCTCGGTGAGATTGTAGAGTTGGTTCAAGACTTTTTTAGGGAAGGCGTCTTTTTTAAGCTCGACGACGAAACGGACCTTGCCGCGGGCCGATTCGTCGCGGACGGCGGCGATGGTAGGGAGCTTCTTGTTTTTGGCGAGGTCGGCAATCTTCTCTTGCAAGTTCTCTTTACTGACGCCGTAAGGCATTTCGTTGAAGACGATGAGGTATTTGCCTTTTTTATCCTCGATAATTTCGGCTGGAGCTTGCATGACAACGGAGCCTTTGCCGGTCTCGTAAGCGGCGCGCATAGGGGCGCCACCGTAAACATTGGCGCCGGTTGGGAAGTCGGGGCCTTTGACGTGCTTCAAGAGGTCTTTGGTGGTGGCGTCGGGGTTGTCGATAAGCTCGACGGTGGCGTCGATGACTTCGGCGAGGTTGTGAGGTGGGATATTGGTGGCCATACCGACGGCGATACCCATCTGGCCGTTAAGGAGAAGGTTAGGTACGGCGGCGGGAAGGACGGCGGGCTCCATGAGAGAGCCGTCGTAGTTAGGGCGGAAGTCGACGGTTTCTTTGTCGATGTCGGCGAGGAGTTCGATGCCGATTTTGTCCATGCGGGCTTCGGTGTAGCGGCTGGCGGCGGCTTCGTCGCCGTCCATCGAGCCGAAGTTGCCCTGCCCCTCGACCAAGGTATAGCGCATTGACCATGGCTGGGCGAGGCGGACCATCGAGTTATAGATGGAGCTGTCGCCGTGAGGGTGGTATTTACCCATGACATCGCCGACGATTTTGGCGGATTTCTCAGTTTTGCGGGGTGGTTTGTAGCCGCCCTCTTCCATGGCAAAGAGAATGCGGCGGTGGACGGGCTTAAGGCCGTCGCGGACGTCGGGGAGGGCGCGATCGATAATCACACTCATTGAGTAGCGGAGGAAAGAATCCTCCATGACATCTTCGACCTTGCGTAGTTCGATGCCATCTTTAGTTGTACCGAAGTTCTGGGTTAGTGTTTCGTCTTGCATTGTAGTTTCCTGTTCTTCCATCTAAAAGTCCAATTCGTTCATATCAACTGTGGCGGCGCGGGTCTGGATGAAGTTCTTACGGAGGTCAACTTGGTCGCCCATGAGCTTGGTAAAAATGGCGTCGGCGCGCTCGGCGTCTTCAATCTTGACTTGGACGAGGACGCGGTTCTCGGGGTTCATGGTGGTCTCCCAGAGCTGGGTGGCGTCCATCTCGCCTAGACCCTTGAAGCGCTGCTGGAAACTGTAGCCGGCCTGCTTGTAGCGCTCTTGGTTAGGCTCAATTTTGGTGCCTTTGCTCTGGCGTTCGATGATTTTGGCGTCGAGGGTAGAGTCGAGAGTGGCTTCGTCAAAAACGTAGTCGATTTTGCGGCTACTGCCGGTGCCTTTGACGAGGCCGAAGAGTGGAGGTTTAGCCATATAGACATAGCCAGCCTCGACAACATCGCGCATGTAGCGGAAGAAGAAAGTCAAAAGCAAGGTGGAGATGTGGGAGCCGTCGACGTCGGCGTCAGTCATGAAGATGATTTTGTGGTAGCGGGCGCCTTTCAGGTCGAATTGGTCGCCGATGCCGGTACCCATGGCTTTGATGAGGCTGACGATTTCGTTATTGGCAAACATTTTGTCGAGGCGGGCGCGCTCGGTGTTTAAGACTTTGCCGCGGAGTGGGAGGATGGCTTGGATTTTGCTGTCGCGGCCCTCTTTGGCAGAGCCGGCAGCGGAATTACCCTCAACTATATATAGCTCGCATTCGCCGGGGTCGCGGCTGGAGCAGTCGGCGAGTTTGCTTGGCAGGTTGAGGCCGTCCATGGCGGATTTACGGAGGACGTTGTCGCGGGCGGCGCGGGCGGCCTTGCGGGCGCGGGCGGCGAGGACGGCTTTGCCGACGATTTTTTTGGCGACGGCTGGGTTTTCTTCAAGATAATAGGCGAAATATTCGCTCATGGTTTTGTCGACGGCGCCGCGGACCTCGGGGTTGCCGAGCTTGTTTTTGGTCTGGCCCTCGAATTGAGGGTCGGGGATTTTGACGAGGATGACGGCGGTGAGGCCCTCTTTGATGTCGTCGCCGGTGAGGCTCTCCTCTTTTTCTTTCAAGAGGCCGTTTTTGCGGGCGTAATCGTTGACTACCCTGTTGAGTGCAGTGCGGAAGCCGATGACGTGGGTGCCGCCATCTGGAGTGAGGACGTTGTTGGCGAAAGGCTTAAGGATTTCGTTGAAAGTTTCATTATATTGGACGGAGATCTCGACGCCGATGTCGCCGAGTTGCTTATCGACATAGAATGGGGCGCCGTCGATGGGCTCTTTGCCGACATTGAGTTTTTGGACGTAGCTTTTGATGCCGCCCTCGAAGTAGAAGGTCTCGCGTTGGCCGGTGCGTTCGTCGTAGAGGCTGGTTTTGACGCCTTTGGAGAGGAAGGCTTGGTGGCGGAGGTAGTCGGCGACACGCTCGAAGTTGAAATCGACGGATTCTTTGAAAATGGTAGGGTCGGGGTAGAAGGTGATGCTGGTGCCGGAGGTTTTGAGCTTGCTCTCGACATTAGGGATAACTTGGAGGTCAGACTGGGGGACGCCTTTGGCGTATTCTTGATGGTAGAGCTTGCCGTCTCTTAGGACTTCGGCAATCATGCGGGTGGAGAGGGCGTTGACGACGCTGGAGCCAACACCGTGGAGGCCGGAGGAGACTTTATAGCCGCCGTCGCCGAACTTACCGCCGGCGTGGAGGATGGTGAGGACGGTCTCGAGAGTGGATTTGCCGGTTTTCTCGTGTTTGTCGACGGGGATACCGCGGCCGTCGTCGATGACGCGGACACCGCCGTCCGATTGGAGGACGACCTCGACATAAGTAGCGAAGCCAGCGATGGCTTCGTCGATGGAGTTATCGGCAATCTCTTTGACAAGGTGGTGGAGGCCGTCGACACCTGTGGAACCGATGTACATGCCGGGGCGCTTGCGGACTGGCTCAAGCCCCTCAAGGACTTGAATTTGTGAACCATCATAACCAGCCATTAATAATTACCTTCCTGCTTTACCTTGCTTTGTTTACTCTATCTATAATACATGATTGGTGGAGAGAAATCAACCCCTAGGGTAGGATTATATTATATCTTCGAGGCCGTCAATCCAGAGGGTGAGCTGGGTTAGCTCGAGGTAGCGCCAGAGGCGGCGTTCGAGCTGGACGAGTATCTCTTGACAGATAGCGGGCTCTTGGACCTCATCGGTGTGGCGGTTGGCATAACAGCGGTTGATGGAGGAGCGAGGGATAATTTCACCGGTTTGGAAATTGATTGAGACGCCATAGATTTGGGCGTATTTTCTGAATTCACGAATCAGGAAGTTGCGTAAGGTCGAGGGGTATTCGTCGCCGATGGCGCAGCTTTCGTTGGCCAGACAGACAACCGCCCAGATAGTATGGCCGCTAGCAGCGACCAGTTGCTCAATTGCATGCGGGCAGAACCCTTTGCGCTTGATGGCGCACTTCACTATCCACCTTTCTATTTATTTTATTCCCTACCCTGCCTGCTAGCGGACTTTGAAGACCTGCTCTTGGTCTGAATGGCTCTGTGGCGCGTTTTGAGGCACGTCAGGGCCGTCTAAGTCCTGCTTCTTGCTATTCCAGCTGTCAAGGAACGATTGACGCTCTGCGGGGCTTGTAGGGCCTGCAGGGCTTGGTTGGGTTGGGTTAGGTTGAGTTGGGTTGGGTTGGGCTTGGGGATTGGCGGGGCTGGCGCCGAGCCGGGCGGAAATCTCGGCGAGGACCTCTTCGCGCGGGCGACCGTAGCGGGCGGCGGAATACTGTTCAACGGCCTTTTGCAGCTCGACGTTGCTCGATGGGGTGCTCTTGTAGGTCCAAGTCATGGAGAAAGGATGGCTAGGGATGGAGTTAACGAGGACGGTGGCGATGGCGTTGAAGTTAGGGAGCTTGGTGAGGTCTTCGGCGCTGAAGGTGGGGGCGAATTTCTTAACGAGGACTTCGGCGTCGGTGATACCGATGCGGCCGGCGATGATGGTGCCGACGTTGCCAAGGATGGCTTCGCGGATTTTGTCGGTCAGTTGGGCCATGAATTGGTTGGCGAGAATCAGATTGAGGCGGTACTTGCGGGCTTCGGAGAGGATGGACTCGAAGCTCTCGGTGGCGAAGTTTTGGAACTCGTCGACGTAGAGGCAGAAAGGCTCGCGCTCATCCTCTGGGGTGTCGGCGCGGCTCATGGCGGCGGCTTGGAACTTCATGACAAAGACCATACCAAGGAGTTTGGCGGCCTGTTCGCCGAGGAGGCCCTTGGAGAGGTTGACGAGGAGGATTTTTTTGCCGTCCATGATGTCGCGAATTGAAAAGCCGCTTTTGACCTGACCAAGGATGTTGCGGATGGCGTCGTTTTCGAAGGGGGCCCATTTGGAGACGACCCAAGAAGTGACTTCGCCGGCGTCGTTGGATCTTTGGGCAGCGGGCCACTCTTTGGTCCAGAAGTCGATGGCGCGGGGATTTTTGACGTATTTGAGCTTGCTGGCGGCGAAGGTGGGGTCGACGAGGACTTTGGGGATGTCCATGAAAGTGGCGCCGGCTGGGTCGCTCATGAGGAGGACGGCGGCGTTCCTAACGATGTTTTCCATACGGGGGCCGACAATGCCGGTGTGGCCGGGGTCGTAGAGGCTATAGAGCATGTTAATCATCTCGCCGATGACGAAGTCCATTTGGTCTTCGTTTTGCAGCTCGAAGATGTTCATGCCGATGGGCGAATTGCGGTCGTTGGGGTTAAAATAGATGACGTCGTCGATGCGATCCTCGGGGATAAGGCCGAGCAGGCCTTCGGCGAGGTCGCCGTGAGGGTCGATGAGGGCGAAGCCGCGCCCGGCGGTGAGGTCTTGGTAGGCGAGGTTTTTGAGCATAACGGATTTACCGGTACCGGTTTGGCCGATGATATAAGTGTGGCGGAGGCGGTCTTTGTCGCCGAGGCGGATGGTCTTTTCGACGTCGCGGAATTCGTTGACACCGAGGACGAGGCCACCCTCGACCTCTTCGGACGGGCCGTCGACTTGCTTGACGGCGAGGCGCTTGATGTTAGAAGTGGGGATGTCCTTTTGATTGGGGAAGTGATAGATGCTGGCGGCTTCGCGGCTGTTTAAGATGTTGCCGGACTTTTCGACTGGGAAGGTGCGGAGGATGTAGTCGGTTTCGATTTTCTCGACGTCTTTGGCTAAGCTGACTTTGAAGCCGTTATAGAGGGCGTTGTCGAGGAGTGAAAAGGCGGCGGCGGCACCGCTGACAAGGGCGGTGCTCTTTTCGCGGCTTTCGCTGGAGGCGACGATGCGAATCAGAGTTTCGAAGCCGAGAGATTTGATCTTGTCGGTGATGGCGTCGATTTCGGCTTGTTCTTGAGGAGTGAGGGATTTTTCGTTTTTTTCGGTTTCCCAGTTAGGTGGCTTCCAGAGGCTGCGGACGAGGTCGCCGAGCCAGCCGACGGGTGAGGTGGTGTTTTTTTTGCCTTCTTTGATGCGTTTGATGTGGCTTTTGGCTTTTTCGACCCAGCCGTTGCCAGCGGGGCGGAGTAAGAATTGAACAGCGAGGCCGTCGCCCTTTTTGGCGCTGCCTAGGGCGTTTAAGAGGGCGCGCATGATGTCTTGCTTGGTTTCTTGATAGGAGGAGATAGGATAATAGCCTTCTTTGCGAAGGTCAAGCTCGCAGCCGACGACGCCGGCGGAACCGCTCGGCTGGAAGATGTTGGGGATACTGGCCTCCTCGAGTTTAGCGGTGGGGTAAGAGGTGGCGATGGCTTGACGGACGATTTCAGCCATGTCGACCGGAACGGCGACATAGTAGTGGATGAGGCCCTCGGCGGCGACGATTTCGAAGCTGAGGTGCTCTTGGCCCCAGAGCTGGCGGGAGAAAGTCTTTTCGTAGTTGGAGGCGATGATGGCATAGAGGCTTTGGGCTTGGGAGATGGTTTCCTCGGTGATGTCGCGTTCGTCGCGGCCGCCCTCTTTGATGTCTTCGGCGCTAGGCGGTAGGTGGATTAAAAAGGTGGCCATCTGGAGGCCACGTTGGAGCTGGCGCTCATGGCGGCGGTTTTTGATTTGTTTTACCCCTAGCAACGCGATAGCCGCCAAGATAACAAGAGCTATAATAACGCCCACCACGGTACCCATTAGGCGGCCGCCTTTTCAGAAGTATTCGAGGTGTTTGTGGGAGCAGCGCTGGAAGGCGGGTTGCTTGGAGGCAGAACACCGAGAGCCTTCTGGCCACGAAGCTGAGAGAGATTGCGGCTGCGCATCTGTTCGAATTGGTTGGCTCGTTCATGAGGGTTGCCCTTTGTGTGCTCGAGCATGTTTTCGAACGCGGCGACGGCGTCCGAACTGAGTCTACCGCCCCCTGATAAGTTATCTCCTCCTGCCATGAATAAATTATATCACATTCGTTTGCGACGTACAATGAAAAAGCACCCTATCAGAAATAGAGCGCTGATTACTCCGAGCCAAAGCAAGCGGAAACCGAGGGCGCTAATGAGGAGCGCCGAGAATCCACCGAGTAATGAAATCCCATACCGGGCAGGGTTAGATAATATTGGTTGAGATGACTTGCGTTGCAATGCTAGCAACACCAAACCTAACAGGGAGAAAATCAGTGAAGAGAGGGCGATGAAGGTTAGGATTAGAGTGGCTAAAATGCCAACGCTACCCACGCTTTGAGGCGAGGATAAGGAGAAAATTGCAGCGAGCGAGAGAGAGCTCGCTGCAAAGGTGAAGATGGCTATTTTATCAGTTTTACTGGTCTTCATGGATATATTGTAGCACAGACACCTTCAAAAAAGGTCATGAAGTAGAGTGGCTAACTGGCCTAAACTTAAAATATTTGCCAGAGCCACTATCTACTTGCTTGGTCGCCGACCCTAGTGGGGCGGCAAAAACTAAGAGCTAGATCACTGTTTGATTACTAAAGTGCTTGATGTTCGCCCTGTTCAGGCTTCTTCCGAAGCTCTGGGTAGGTTCCATACGGCTAAAAACGGTAATTTATGGCCAACAGAAGCTACCTATTCGCTTCTTAATGCCTTTGATGTGCTTTGCTTTTTGGGTTTTCTGCCCTTTCGGGCGGTTTTTGCTTTTGTTTATGACATAATCATTGTATCATAAGCGCTTTCGGAAGTCAATAGGTTTTGATAAAATTTGTGTTCAGAATTTTATTAAAATTTTTATACAAGTTTGTGGTAAAAATCGCGTGAGAGCCTGTGGAAAACTCTTGTATAAAATATTTAATATTCTTTTGTAAAAGTATTGACATAAGCATTTTGACACGATATAATAGGGGTAGTTGCTGAACAATAATTTTGTACAGTAGCCCAAAACAAAAAGTCGTCTGGCTCGCAGGAGCGTAAAAGCATAAACGCTCCTACAGCCAAAACCAAAACTCCACGAAAAACAAAAATCCTATAATTAAAGAAAAATCCCCTTCTCTCTCGCGGGGATTTTTCAAATTATGCTGGTGGAGCTGCGGGATACTGCCTCCCGGTCCGACTGATAATACCTTACCACTCTACAAATTTAGTCGGTTTTTAGCTCATTTGGCCGGTCTAAACTGACAAACCCGGCTAAATGTGTCTGAATTATCCCTTAACACCACCCCATCAGACTATGGGATGATGCTCGTGTTATCGTGTATGACGCTTGGCTCTCTACGACACCTCAAGAGGTCAGCGGCGCTGCAATTAGGCTAGCGCTGGAGCAAAAGCGGGCATACGAAACGCGTTCGCGACTGCTGCTTTTACCTTAGAAAATGCGTTTGCATTTACAAATTACCCTTAACGCGGGTAAGACGATTTGCACTGGTAAGCTGTTAATCAATCGTCAAAGCTTTGATCAGCCCCAACTGCTTCTATTATATCATACTTGACCCCAGAATGCAAGGGTTGAGGGGGTCGGGAGGTGATTTTTTCAAAAAGTTTTTGACCTCTAGAGGGATAGGGGTGAAATCTAAGCATAAGCGTTGGTCCTTATGCTTAGATTTGAGGGATTTGGTGTTAATGATAGGGGTATGGTTAGCAAAGTTTTTTCGGCGATAGCGATGGGATTTGGTGGGGAGTTGGTAGTGGTGGAGTGCGATATGAACAGGGGTTTGCCGGCTTTGAGTATCGTGGGGATGCCTAACACCACTGTAAATGAGGCGCGCGATAGGGTGCGCAGCGCGATTGTCAACTCGAAGTTTGACTTCCCTGCCCGGAAAATAACAATTAATCTGGCGCCGGCGGAGTTGAAGAAGGACGGGACAGGGCTGGACTTGCCGATTGCGTTGGCGATTTTAGCAGCGAGCGGGCAGATACCAGAGGTAGGGGGAGGCGACGCGTCAGAAGGCTCTAGGAGCGAGTTTTCGGTCGATTGCTTAGCAAATACGCTATTTGTCGGTGAACTATCGTTAAACGGCGAAATTTGCGCCATTCCGGGGGTGATAAACGTGGTCGAGACGGCGAAAAAGTGCGGGTTGGAGAAAGTCGTTGTGCCAAAGGGTAATTTGGCGCAAGCGCAGCTAGTAAAAGGGGTGGAGATACGAGCGGTGGGGAATTTGCGAGAGCTGTTGCTGGCAGTTGGAGAGGAGAGTGCTAAAGATGTTGTAAAGTTTGCAACGCTAAATGAAAAGGAGCAAAAGACAGAGGTTGGGAGGGTGAGGTTCGATGATATACGTGGGCAAGTGGCGGCAAAGCGGGCAATCACGATTGCAATCGCTGGGCGACATAATATATTACTATCGGGGCCGCCGGGAACGGGAAAGACGATGCTAGCGAGGGCAGCACATAGCCTTCTGCCACCTCTGGATGATGGGGAGCGGGTTGCTGTAGCGAAGCTGCATGGGTTGGCCTCGGCGGCGGCGGAGATTGGTAGCGAGCGGCCTTTTCGGGCGCCGCATCATAGCGCGAGCATGGCGTCGTTGGTGGGCGGCGGGCCAAAAGCACATCTGGGCGAGATTAGTCTGGCGCATCATGGGGTGCTATTTTTGGATGAGCTGCCGGAGTTCCCGCGCAATCTGATTGAGGCATTGCGCCAGCCACTGGAAGACAGGACGATTACAATAACGCGGGTGAACTATAAACTTTCCTACCCTGCTAGTTTTATGCTAATTGCGACGGAGAACCCCTGCCCTTGCGGTTTTCTGGGAGACCCGGATGTTGAATGCAGTTGCTCGCAAGTACAGATTAAGAATTATCAAAAGAAGATCTCGGGGCCGATTACGGATCGGCTGGATATGACAATAGCGGTGGAGCGGATACCGACGCGGGAGCTGTTAGTTGAGAGTAATGGGGCGAGCGAGGAGCATGATAAGGCTTGTGAACAGATTGCAGGGGCAACCAAGCGACAGAGAGCAAGGCATGCCATGAACAGTGAGCTGACGAGTCGTGAGATATTGAAGTGCTGCCGGGTGAGTGAGGCGGCGCTGGGGCTGTTGCAGCAGGCGACCGACAAGCTCCATATCTCGACAAGGGGTTATTTTAAGATACTGAGGGTGGCGCGGACGATTGCCGATATAGAGGGCTCGGAGACGGTAGAGGTGGCGCATCTGACAGAAGCATTGCAATACCGTGAGCGGAAAGTGGGCAAGTGATGTCAAAAGTCTCTTAGCAGCATGGCAAGAGACTTTTAGAATTGGTGGCGAAAGCGGCCGAAGATTTCGTAGCAGACTTCGGGCCACCGAGGAGCGTGAACGGCGGGTGCGGGGAGTTTAGCATCGACGTTCCAGCGATAGAGACCGAATAAAACTGGTAATTCAACCTGATAGTCGAGGGCGGCGGCGATGTGGAGCGGTGTGTCGTCAATGTGGACGCTGGCACCGAGGTCTCTGGCGACTAGGCCTTTGTAGCTGGCGAGCGGAAGATAGGGCCAGTAGCGATGACGATAGAGCTCAGAATGAATGACAGTTGGTATGAGATTGGGGAAATTCTCGTCAAGCCATGCCCGCGTGATGTCGCTCTGCTGGGGCGGGCGGGATGTAATGGCGACGAACTCGGCGTCGAGCAAAAGCTTGAGGAGCCTAATCCCGCTCTGAGCGCCGGGCATAACGGGCGGCCAGTAGTCAAAGTCCCTGTTGGGTGCGGTCAGGCAGCAGTCGATGTCGGTCGTAATGATGAGATTGGGTTGAGCCATAATTTAATTCACCTCCTTAAATTGCGTTAGTTAACCCACTTAACTAATCTAACCATAGTATAGCAAAAAACTCGGAAAACCCTTGAAAATATGGAAAAAATCGCTATAATATGGGCAATGAAAGGCATCAAATAGGCGAACGAGTTAGGGTTAACGGCGACATTCGCTATGCCGAAGTACGGGTAATAGGTGAGAATGGCGAGCAGTTGGGCGTGATGAACAGCGTGCGGGCGCAGCAGCTGGCGAACGAGGCGGGGGTGGATTTGGTGGAGATTTCGCCGAACGCGAACCCGCCGGTGGTGAAGATTATTAGTTGGGGTAAGTACCAATATCAGAAGTCGAAGGAGCAAAACCGAGCGCGGAAGAACTCGAAGACAAGTGAGCTCAGGCAGATTCGATTGGGGCTAAGGATCGGTGAGAACGATTTGAATATCAAGCTGAAGAAAGTGCGGGAGTTTCTGGCTGATGGCGACCGGGTGAAGGTGACAGTGGTATTTCGGGGGCGAGAGATGGCGCATAAAGAGATTGGACACGCGATGATTGAGCGGATTAGCGCGGCGCTGGCCGATGTGGCAACGCCGGACGCAACGGCGCAGATGGCTGGGAAGCAGTTGTCGATTGGTTATCGGGCCAAAAAGTAAGTTTTAGCCCTTGCAATCTTTGACTTTTCTGATATAATTGCAGGAGAAGGATTATTATGCCAAAGATGAAGACACATAAAGGGACGGCGAAGCGCGTGAAGATAACTGCCTCGGGCAAGTTGATGCGTGAGCGAGCGTTCGGCAACCACATCTTGTCGAAAAAGAGTAAGTCGCGCAAGCGCGTGATTGCTACACCAGCGACGATTAACGGGCAAATCCGACGTAATGTGAAGAAAGCACTAAAGATTTAAGGAGAGATATGCGAGCCAAACGAAGCGTTCCAGCACGATCGAAGCACAAAAAGATTTTGAAGCTAGCTAAGGGCATGCAGCATTACCGCACCCGGAGCTATCGGATGGCGAAGCAAGGGGTGATTAAGTCTTTGCGCTACTCTTATCGCGATCGACGAAATAGAAAGCGCGATTTAAGGGCGCTTTGGATTACGCGTATCAACAACGCGGCTAGGGAGAATGGCACAACTTATGCTAAACTGATTGCGGGGATGGAGGCTAAAAAAATCGCCCTAGACCGCAAGATGCTAGCAGAGCTAGCGGTGAGCGAGCCGAAGGCCTTTACAGCGGTAATTGAAGCTATAAAATAATCTAAACCTGTGAGTTCGCCGGTAAGCCGGATTCTGGCGAGGGCTATCATCTATCTAGGCCTAGGATTGCTCCTGGGCTCGAGCGGTGATCGAGCCAAACGCGGGCCGCGCTTGATATGACTCTCCTTGCAGCTGGCAGGGTTTACCCCTGTTCTACGTCGCCGTAAAACACTGTGCGCTCTTACCGCACTCTTTTCACCCTTGCCCCTATGGGGCGGTTTAAGTTTCTGTGGCACTTTCCCTATCCTCGCGGACGGTCGCCGTTAGCGACTGCCATGCCCTTTGCTGTCCGGACTTTCCCTCTTGGCAAGCCAAGCGATAGCCTAGCGAACTCCATAACATTATAGCACTCTTGGGGGCAAAATGCTAGAGCCAGTGTTGGTCGAGGATGCGGTTGGCCTCGCCGTCGGCGATGAAGTTATCGCCGCGGGAAATGTGCTCAAAGGAGTAAGACTTGAGATGGGCGAGCTGGTCGTCAATGTCGTCGACGAGTTCCCAGAGGTCACGATTTTTGACTTGGTAGACGCCGTTCATTTGGGAGACGACCATAAGTGAGTCGGATTTGAAGCTAATTGATTTGGCGCCGAGCTCGAGGGCGCGACGCAAGGCTAATTTGAGGGCCATGTATTCGGCTTGGCGACTATTGGCGTTGCCGAGATATTCGCCACCGCGCTCGACTTCTCTGCCCTGCTCGTCAAGAATGTAGTAGCCGGCGGCAGCTGGACCGGGGTTGCCGCGCGAGCCGCCGTCGAGATAGACGGTGAAGCGGGCATCTTTGTATTGGCGGCGGGCGGTGCTGTCGACGCGGGGGTGGTGCTCTTGCTCCCAGAGGCTTTGGACGACAGCGCGGCCCTGCTCGGAGAGGCGCATGTTGACGGCCTCGGCAAGGGAGACGAACTTGGCGGCGTCATAGCGGCCCGAGGGCTTGATTTTGTCCTCGAGGATGCCTTTGGCTTTATAGATTAAGAATAAATCGTAGTTATCGGGGTTGCCATGGAGGCCAGTGGCGGTGAGGGCGTCGGCGAGCTCGACGGCTTTGGTGGTATGGGTAGCGTGAGTTGGCGGGGCGCCGAGCTGCTCGGCAATGAGGCGGACAGCGGCTTCCTCGGGCTGTTCACCCGGGGTGATTTTGCTAAAAGGCGGCTCCCAGACGGGATCGGCCAATTCGCGCCCCATAGCGCGACGCAAGAGCAAAATCTTGCCTCGCTTTTGTATGTATGCTGCTACTCGAACGCGTTGTTTCATCCACCTCCAATAATAATTGCAGCCAACCGGGTCCAACTCCTTTGCTTTGATACAAAGGTGGGTAGATGCGTGAAGTTCTATGCTTCCATAGCTCTCTTGCAACCCCTTAGTTGTAATATGAAGGAAGTTTTCACCGATTGGCTAATTAAATTATACATAATCCAAGTTGATTATGCAAGCATAACCATTTTAACCGATAATTGACTGGAAGAGCCAGAGAGACCAGCCGACAACGTGGCCGATGACGGTGGAAAGCAGGGCGCCGGCGAGAAAAATCAGGATGATAATGAAAATGAGGCCGAAGCTTTCCATTTTCTCCATTAGGCGGCGGACGGCGTCGGGGGCGATGGCGTAGAGAAGTCGCGAGCCGTCAAGAGGTGGGATGGGCAGGAGGTTGAAGGCAAAGAAGCCGAGGTTGACGACGACCCAATAATTCCAGAAGAGCAGCACGAGGTCGGGCGCGCCGACAACATTGGCGCTAAGATACCAAAAAATGTAGCCGATAAAGGCGAGGACGAAGTTGGTCAGAGGGCCGGCGAGGGCGACGAGGGCGAAGCCCCATTCGTTGTAGCGGAGCATGCGGGTGTTGATGGGGACGGGCTTGGCGGCGCCGAAGATTGGCCCGCCGGTCAGGAGCATGAGGAGTGGAAAGACGACGCTCATCCAAGGGTCGAGGTGTTTGAGCGGGTTTAGGGTGAGGCGGCCGAGGTCTTTGGCGGTGTCGTCGCCGAGCTTGTAAGCGACGAAGCCGTGCATTAGCTCGTGGAGGGTCATGGAGACCAAAATAACGATAAGAACAATGAGAATACTGATTAACATGGTTATATTATACACGATTTGGCAAAAAATCTTGATTTTCCCTGCTCTATCTGCTATAATAGGTGAAATAGTATTGGAGTAATGATGGCGATTTGTATGATTACAGGAAAAGGCAAGCAACACGGGCATAACGTGAGCTTTTCGCAGCGCCGGACAAAGAAGGCGTGGAGCCCAAATATGCAGACTAAAACTGTGATGGTTGAGGGGCAAAAGGTGCGATTGAAGGTATCGGCTAAGGGCATCCGGACGCTGAAGAAAAAGGGTGCGCTAGGCCAAGGTCCAGCTGGCAAGCCAGTGATTGGCAAGCAGATTACCGCTTAGTTAAGAGTTAACGCAGCGGACAGACAGGCCAGTCCCCTTGGATAAGCTATACCCAGTCACGGTCATGATGTCGGTGAAATGCATACCGAAGGATTGGTTGTTGGTAGATGCTGTAGAAGACATATAATAACCATAGCTGCCTTGGTTCGCAAACGCGCCATTGGTCCAACTGCCTCCCCGTTGAAGCAGGCCATAATAAAGCAAGCCAGAGGGCGACCCGCTCGATCCGCTATTTATTTGGCCGTTCAAAATTGCTAGCTCGCCGGTTGTAGCCTCCCCTGTCGGTAGCCGCCAACCGCTAGGGCAGATGTTGTAGAGGGTAGCGCCATTAACTGATTGGTTTGGCTGGCTAGCAGTAGTAATCTGGCAGGCTTCGGGTTGGTTGGCCATGGCGGTACACCAGTTGTAGAGGTAGCCATACTGTGGAGAGCCGGAGGAGCTGACCGGTGGTTCGGTGGTAATGCTGGTAGGATTGGCATCGGCATGGGCCCAGTAGCAGCGTGTGGTTGGGTTATCTGCCATGGTGGCGTTATTGCCGTAGCATGGGTCGCTGCTGCCAGTGTGCGAGTTGCCGAGGGTGAAGGCGGGGAGGGCGTCGCCGTAGGTATTGTCTCCACCCCCTGCATAGGCCAAGTTGGTTTCCATCCAGCAGAGGTCGCCAATCTTGCGGACCCAGTAAGTGCTGTCGTCCCTAGCATCAACAGCTAGGGTTCGAGTAGTTGGGCAAGAGTAGCGCCCGGGCGCGCCGGCAAGTGTGATGCGTTGCATGTCTGCCCCGGCGGGTGCTTCGCCGAGTGGTAGGGGGTCGGAAACGCAGCGAACAGAATAGCCGGAGTCCTTGGTGAGTGAGATTGATGGTACGACATTGAAGCTGACAAAGTAAAGAGCAAAGACGGTGGTGGAAGTGCTGATGGTGGAAGACCAATAGTTGCCGTTTGAGCCCTGATTGAAGAGTGTGCTGCTGGTGAAGCCGCCAGCGTACATGTAAAGGCCATTGGTGAAGAGGCCAAGTGTGTTAGAGGTTATCCCTCCGTTAATAGTGTCATTGAGTAAGGTGAACTCTCCGGTTATTGCTTCACCAGTCGGCAACCTCCAGCCTGCCGGGCAGATACTGATGTTAGGATCGGGTTGCAAGGCATCGTCTATCTGGCAGGCATCGGGTTGTCCGCCCATGGCGGCGCACCAGTTATATAAGTAGCCATATTGCCCCGTTCCGTTGGTGCTGGTCGAGGGGTCGGTAGTGCCGCTAGTCGGGTTGCCGCCAATTGGCACTTCATAGAGCGCGGCGCTCGGGTTGTTAGACGCACCGCGATTAAGTGCCTTGACATCACCATAAGTATTATCTCCGCCCCCGGCATAGGCTAAGTTAGTCTCCATCCAGCAGAGTTCGGTACCGCCCGCACCGGTGCCGGGGATTTTGCGGACCCAATAAGTTCTGTCATCACGGGCGTCGACAACCCGCGTCCGTTCCGAAGGGCAATTATCGGCTGTGATGTCTTGTATAAAGGAGCCGGTGGTGCCCGGGACCGGTTTGGCATTACCTACGCCAGAGATAGTAATGACGCCAGTGTAGGAACCAGTAGGCATATAGGCGCCAGCGGCCGCAGCAAAGAAGATGTCGTAGCTGTCGGGTGCGACGTTAGCTTCGGTAGTGATGGAGAAAGGAGTGGCGGTCGTGGGGACGGCGGCGTAATTGGCGGTGTTGGTTGTGTTGGTGGGCGCTAGGACGTCATAGTTGGCATCAAAACCATTGACGACTCCTAGCATCTGGTCGCTGGGGATAGCGAAGCCCCAAGCCCCGCCAGTCGACTGGGAGGCAAAGACGGTAGGCGACGCGATGGTGCCGCTAATCGGGTCGAGGGCGACGTTGGCTAAGGTTAGGTTGCCGTGATTCGGGCCGGCGATAGTTAGGGTATAGCCCCAAGTACTGTTGGTGTCGGCAGTGATATTTAGACAGTTGCTGACGATACTGCCGGCCAAGCCATAGAGGCTTAGAATGTTGTTGGCCGAGTCATAGGCGGGCTGGTTGGGGCTGACACCGCAAGGGCTGTCGGTGAGCTGGAGCGAGCCCGAACCGAAGCTAGCGACAACTTTGGTGTCTTGGGCTCTAGATAAGCGGATGTTGCCGACAATTGCCCCGCTGGCAACAACAAATCCCGCAACTGCTAGGGTCGCGAGACTGATTCTATGTGTGAGCTCTAGGAACTTGCTGGATGGGCTGTCATCTAAAGACCCCCCCCCCCGACTTTTTATTGTGCGACATTGGCTTTTGCCCTGCCGCACTGATTATTTTGCTTTGACTCATGTTGCTACCTCGCTTGATACATTAATACACTATTATTTTAGCTTATGGTTTTTGGCAAGTCAAGTGCAAATCATTGGGCGGTGAGTTTGTAGATGGTGAGAGAGGCGGGGATGGTCATGCTGGGTTTGACTTTGAGAGTGCGCTCCTCGATGACTTCGGCTTTGACTTGGTCGGCGAACTCGTGGAAGCTGTCTTGAGGGACTTCGTAGCTGAGGCCACTCTCGGAGTAATGGACGGGGATGACGATTTTGGGGGTGGTTTGGCTGATGATTCTGGCGGCGTCGGCGGCGTCAAGAGTGTAGCCGTTGCCACCGATAGGGATAATCAGAATGTCAACCATACCGAGGGCTTCGAGCTGGTCGTCGGTCAATGGGCCAAGGATATTGCCGAGGAGGGCGATTTGGTAGTCGCCAATGCGGACGCTAAAGACGGTGCTGGCCTGCTCCCCTTTTGGGTCATCGAGATGGCGGGTGGCGGCGACGCCTTGGAGCATGACATTGGAGACTTCGTACTCGCCAGCGCCGAAGAGAGAGACGCGAAAGGCGGGGTCGTTGGTGAGAAAGCGCTCTTCGGTGGCGAACTCGGCGCCGTCTTTGACGGAGAGGTTCTTTTTGCCAAAGGAGCTGCGGTCGGCATCGAAGACTAGGGTGATGTCTTTGGTAGTAATCTCAATGGCGTTGCCGCCAAAATAGCTGATTTCGAACATTTAGGCTTTCCTTTCTCTTTTTTCGGTGGCGGCGATGATGCCGGCTGGGTCATAGGCGGCGCGGTAGTCGGAGGCGAAGATTTCGTCAAGGAAATCGTCGCGGACGCTGCGGCGGAAGAAGTAGTCGGCCTTGGGTACGATGGCGTAGCGGATGGGCTTACAGAGGGCGCGCTCGAGGTATTCAGCCCAAGCGCCAAGTTTTTTGCCGGGCGTTTCGTTGCCAATGAGGAGGAGCTCGACGCCGTTATCGCCGGGCAGGCGCTCGACCACGACGACGGCTTGGAGCTCGTTAGCGACAGGTGCGGTGAGGCGCTGCCAGCGCTCGTCGGTAGTTTCTTTACGCTCTTGGCCGACTTTGGTGGCAAAGAGACTGACGAAAGGCCGGTAGAAAGCGAAGCCTTTATTGACGGTGTAGAAGGTTTTTTTGTCGTAGACTTCCTTTTTGATGGCGCCGAGGGATTCGAGATTTTGCAGCTCGCGGCGGACGGAGTTAACTTGCTCGCCAATGACGCGGGTAATCTCGCGAGTGAAAAATTGGCGATCGACGCTCTCAAAAAACAGGCGGAGTAGTTTGGCCCGAGTGCGGGAGCCGAAAATCTTTTCGAGCATGTTTGACTCGTCTTCGTTTGGTGCGGTGCGCTTTACCTCAACTTTTGTATCATCCATATATAATTATATTATCACTATTTTTGGAGCAATGCAAGATTATTATACACCAAATTTATAATTTCGTCGCGCTCGGCCCAAACGATGTCGGGGTTGCGTTTAAACCAAGTAATTTGGCGTTTGGCGAGGTGCCAATCGTCTTGCTCGAAGGCGTGGATGGCCTGCTCCTCGGTTAGCTGGCCCTGAATCATCTGCCAGACTATCGGGTAGATATTGGAACGCATCGATTGGAGTTGGAAGTCATAGCGGGCAGCGAGTTGCTCGGTCTCCTGAACAATTTTGTTATCAAACATTTGGCGGGCGCGCTGCTGGATACGCTGGCGGAGCTCGGCTTTATCGACCTTGATACCGACTGTATAAAAATTGTGTTCAGCTTGCTGGCGGTCGGACTGGCTGGACTTGGCGGCGGGCGTAAATTGGTAGTCGTAGACCAAGGCGTCGACATATAGGCCGGTGCCGCCAACGACGATGGGCAGGTGGCCGCGGGCGAGGATTTCGACGATTTTCTGCCGGGCATAATTTTTGAAGTCGGCGGCGGTGAAGCGTTGGTCGGGGTCGACCAAATCGATACCCCAGTGCGGGATGCCTCCCTGCTCTGCCGGTGTGGGTTTGGCGGTGCCGATGTCGAGACCGCGGTAGATAGCGCGGGAATCGGCGGAGATGATTTCGCCGCCGAGTTGTTTGGCGAGCTCGATAGCGACGCCGGTTTTGCCGCTGGCGGTGGGGCCGACGATGACGAGAGTTTTAGTCCACTTTGGCATGACGGAAGATAATTTTGTTATAGAGCAGGTAGTTGATGGTCAGGGTAGCGAGGGTGGCAAAGGCGAAGATACCGGTGCGGACGACGAAATCGTAGGAGAGGAAGCGGAGGATGAAATGGGCGAACTCGTAGAGGGGGAGCATGAAGCCGGTCGAGGCGGCGGTGAGCCCCCAGATGAGGAAAGGCCGGATGCCCCACATGACGGCAGCGGTGAAGACGAGGAATTGGATCATGCTGGCGCGGGAAGTTTGGCGGTCGCCCCAAGTGAATTTTTTGTGCAAGAAAAAGGCGAGGACGATGGCGAAGGTGGCGCTGATGAGGCTGGCGACGACGTTGCTAAGGAAGCTGGCGAAAATCATGAATAATATATAGTCGAAAAGGGTGTTGACGATGCCGACTAGGGCAAAGATACCGACTCGCTTGCCGGTTTTCATTTGGACCGCCTTTTAATTTTGATGAGATGACGCAAATCATGGAGCTCGAGGGCGAGCAGGAGGAGGAAGATTGGCGTGTAGTTGACGATGTAGCGGGAGCGGGTCTCCCAGAAGAGGAAGAAAAGGATGACGCCGAGGAGGGTGAGGCGGAGGATGAGCTTGACGTTTTCGACGGTGAGGGGGGCTCCGGGAGCGGTACTTGCCTTGGAGATGCCGCGCCAAGCGCTAAAGGCGAAAAGGAAGAGGCAGGCGAGCCAAAAGCCGTTTTGGAGGTAGAGGAAGGCGGTGAAGAAGCGGCCTTCGGGCAGGACGATTTGCTGAAGCCAAGTTTTGGAGCCGTCGCCGGTTTCGGCCGAGATGGGTGAGCGCTCGAGTTTGTTGGGGGCGTAAAAAGTGCCGTCGCCCCAAGTGTAGGAGAGTTTGTGGACGAGGAAATTGGCATAGCCGAGCGGGCCGAAGCGGACGACGCGGGCGCGGTATTCGACCCAAGCTAGCTGCCCTGCCCTACTGGAGCTGAAGCCCTCGCGGTTGAGCCGGTCGAGAGCGAGGTTGCGGTCGGGGCGATAGAAGCCGCCCTCGCCCTGGGCGCCCATTTTGACGTATTCTTGCCAAGGCAGGGGCTCGACACCCTCGAGGGCGACCATGTTTTGGGCGGTGGTGAAGAGGGCGACGCCGGGCAAGGCGACAGCCAGAAAGATGACTGGGAGTTTAAGGGTGTTTTTGAGGGCGGCCAGCCGAGGCTTAGGCAAGGTTAGGAGTTCGTAGATGAGGATGGCGATGAGGATGATGAGGGAGGTGGGTTTGAGGGCGAAGGCGAAGACGGCGAGTAGCCCCATGGTGGCGGCGAGGATGCATTTGTGGAGGGGGGTCTCGGCGCACTTGAGGTAGATATAGGCACAAACGAGGCCAATGGCGAAGGGCATGGAGAGGGTGTCGGTGTAGAATAGTGGCAGGTAGAGGAAAAAGGGCGAGAAAAGCAGGGCGAGCCAAGAGCTCTTGATGGCGGCGGCGGTGCCGCGGAGAGCGCGGACGCTAGCATAAACTAGGAGAATGCTGATGTTGACGAATAATATATTAAGGGCGAGGGCGCGGACAGTCCAGCCGACGGGCAGCCAGCTGGTGAGGTTGAACCACGAGCCCATGAGGAGGGTGATGCCGAAGTTGTTGGGGAATTGGGTGAGGTAGTGGCGGAGACCTTCGGTCAAATGACCCTCGGCGGCGAGGCCGGCGGCGCGGAAGACGGTTTCGTTATCCCAGCCGTTTTGGGTGATGGCGATGAAACGGTAGATGAATAATTGGAGTAAAATTAGCCCGGCGAAAAAGCCGAGTAAATAGAGATTTTCGCGCTTGGCGAGGCGGCTAGCGAGCTGGGTGATGGGTTTGGCGCGGGTGGTGAGAAAGACGAGCCCGACGATGATGGCGGCGGCCAAGAGTAGGACAAGCAGGCGGGAGAGTGCAATCCAGTAGTAAACAAAATTGCTATCGATGAGGGTAGAGAGGAAAGCAAGCGAAAGCCCGAGCGCGCTGGCGATGGCTGCCGCTAGCAAAAGTCCTTTTCTCATGATAATAGTATACGTCTAACGACGAGATTTTACAATGCTATATATTAGAACGCCACATGTGATATACTAATCTTATGCTGGACATAAACTACATACGAGCTAACGCGGAGGGAGTTAAGGAGTTTTCTAGAAATAAAGGGTGCAAGGTGGATGTGGAGGAGACTTTGGCGCTGGACGAGGCGCGGCGGGAGTTGGAGGGTAAAATCAATGTCTTGCGCGAGGAGCGTAATGCTCTAGCGACGGCGGCAAAGGGCGAAAAGCCAAGTGCCAAGCAAGTGGCGCGGGGTAAGGAAATCAAGGCGGAGCTAGCGGTACTGGAGGCGGAGTTGGCGACGACCGAGGCGAAGTTTTTGGAGCTTTTGAAGCAAATCCCCAACGCGCCGACGGACGACGTGCCGGTCGGGCTATCGGAAGACGAAAATGTGGTGGCAGAAACCGTGGGTGAGCCGGCGAAGTTTGACTTTGCGGCAAAGAACCATTGGCAGATTGCCGAGGCGCGGGGCTGGATTGACAAAGAGCGGGCGACGAAGGTCGCGGGGACGCGGTTTGCTTACATTAAGTCGGATTTGGTGCTCTTGGAAATGGCGATAATTAACTACGTAATTCGACACTTAACAGATAGAGATTTTTTGGCAGGGCTGATAAAAGAGCAAGGGCTGAAGGGCCTGTCGGACAAGCCGTTTGTGCCGGTTTTGCCGCCGCTGATGATTAAGACGGAGATGTATGACGCGATGGATCGGCTGCAACCGAGCGAGGATAGGTACAAAATCGAGGGCGAAGAATTGTGGCTGCAAGGTTCGGCAGAACATGTGCTGGGCTCGATGTATGCGGATGAGATTATCGAGGAGAAGGATTGCCCAATTCGGATGCTGGGCTTTGCGACTTCTTTCCGGAAGGAGGCTGGGTCGTATGGCAAGGACATGGAGGGGATTTTTCGAATGCACCAGTTTGACAAGTTGGAGATGGAGACGCTGGGAACGGCGGAGACTTCGCTAGCGGAACATTATTTGTTTATTGCGATTCAGCGGGCGCTCTTGGAGGGGCTAGGTCTTCCCTACCGCGTGATACAGAAGTGCACGTTTGACATTGGCAAGCCGAATGCGCGCGGGGTGGATTTGGAAGTTTGGCTGCCGGGGCAAGGTAAATACCGCGAGACGCATACGGCCGACTATATGACGGATTATCAAACGCGGCGGCTGAAGACGCGGATCCGCCGGGCGGATGGCTCGATTGAGCTGGCGCATACGAATGACGCGACGGCGTTTGCGCTGGGGCGGATTATGATTGCGATAATTGAAAACGGCCAAACCGCCGACAACCAAGTCCGCCTGCCAAAAGCCCTCGCCGAGCTAGTGGGCCGAGACATAATTTAGCTTTCGGCTAGGGCGCAACACAGCGAACAGAGAAGCCGGCGCCCTTATTGACCGTGGCCGCAGGACTGACACTGGAGCTGCTGAAGTACAGACTGAAAGCAGTGGTGGTGCTACTAACAGTAGAAGACCAATAGTAGCCGTATGAGCCCTGATTGCCGAACGAGCCATAGTTGAAGGCGCCGGCGTACATGTAAAGGCCGTTAGTGAAGAGGCCTGTAGGGCTGCTTGTGCTTCCGCTGTTAAGCGTGTTGTTAAGTAGGGTGAACTCGCCAGTTGTAGCTTGGCCTGTAGGGAGCCTCCAACCGCTTGGGCAGACGTTAATAGTAGTATCGGGTTGGGTGGCAGCGCCTGTCTGGCAGGCAGCTGATTGGTTGCCCATTGCGGCACACCAGTTATAGAGTACCCCGTATTGGCCAGTGCCAGTGGTGCTGGTTGAAGGGTTAGTTGCGCCAACTGTAATATTGCTACCAGTTGGCTCCCAGAAGCAGCCTTGGCCGTTGGTGTTCATAGAGTCATTATTACCATAGCAGACTGATGATGACCCAGTTGAGTTAGCGTTTAATGAGCCGGCAATACTTGTACCTGCAGTGATAGTCATGGTATCGCCGTAAGTGTTGGTACCACCGCCTTTGTATGCTAGGTTGGTCTCCATCCAACAAAGGTCCCCACCACCAGATTGGGTACTATTAATGCGGCGCACCCAATAAGTAGAGCCGTCACGAGCGTCTCGTACTCGGGTTCTGGTGATGGGACAAGAATAGTTGCCGGGCGTACCCTCTAGGGTGATACGCTGGATGTCGGAGCCGGTGGGAGCTGGCACAGGTGGAGGCAATGGCTCGGCTGCCGTAATCGAGTCATTGACACAACGAACAGAGCGGCCGTAGCCCTTAATGTTCGCGCTCGCAGGAGCGACATTGGAGCTGGTGAAGTACAGTCTGAAGGCATTGGCGGCGCTACTAACAGTAGAAGACCAATAGTAGCCGCCTGAGCCCTGATCGCTGAACGAGCCATTGTAGAATGTACCGGCATACATGTAAAGGCCATTATTGAAGAGCCCAGAAGGGCTAGAAGTTGAGCCGCTGTTGATTAAGTTGTTGAGCAATGTGAACTCTCCAGTTGTCGCTGGGCCTGTCGGCAGCCTCCAACCAGCTGGGCAGACATTGATAGTGGTATCGGGTTGAGTGGCAGTACTGGTCTGGCAGGCAGAGGCTTGGCCGCCCATGGCAGCACACCAGTTATATAAGTAGCCGTACTGGCCAGTGCCGGTAGTGCTGGTGCTGGGTTCGGTTGCACCTGCTGTGATATTGCTACCTGTAGGCTCCCAGAAACAGCCTTGGCCGTTGGTGTTCATTGTCGCATTATCACCATAGCAAGCTTGGCCTGATGCGATGTTGGCGCCTGTGCCCAGTGTCATGCCATTGATAGTATCACCGTAGGTGTTGGTGCCTCCACCCGCATAAGCAAGGTTGGTCTCCATCCAACATAAGTCAGTCCCACCAGCACCAGTGCCAGTTATCTTCCTCACCCAGTAAGTATGGTTATCCCTAGCATCTACAGCCATAGTACGGACAACAGGACAGTTATTGATATTAATAGCTTGTAAGTAGAGAGGACTAGGAGGCATGGCAGCATTACCTAAGGCAGAGATGATGACTTTGCCTGTATAGGTGCCTGTAGGCATGTAGGAGCCAGAAGAGACAGCAAAGAAGAAGTCGTAGTTGTCGGCTGTGGGGTTAGCTGCTGTAGTGGAAGAGATAGGAGTAGCAGTACTTGGTACCGAAGCGAACTTAGCTGTGTTGTTAGCATTAGCTGGGCCTAGGATACTATAGCTAGAGTCGAAACCATTGGTGATACCTTGGACTTGGGAGCTAGGGATGGCAAAGCCCCAGTTGCTGGTATCAATGCTATTGCTGAAGATGGCTGGAGTAGTGATAGTACCTGTGGTATTAGTGATGACTTGGTTAGCGAGGGTGAGATTACCTGTACTAGGGCCTTGGATAGTCATGGAGTAGCCGAGTTCGTTGGTGGAGATGACACTGATACCGAGACAGTTGCTGGCTACAGCATTAGTCAGGATATTGATGTTTAGCGTACTGTTAGCTAGGTCATAGGCTGGTTGGCTAGGGTCTGATACGGAACATGGGGTGTCGGTTAACTGGACCGAGCCTATACCAAGGTTGGCGCCGATGATGACTTCTTGGGCGTTGGAGGGCTTGAGTTGGTTAGCGATAGTGGCGGAGAGGATTAAGAAAGCCGCGATTGCTAGGGTCGCGGTGGATATGCGGCGGGCGATTTGGATTAAATCAAGCTTTAAATCCCCCCCCCCAACTCTTGGTAAATGAATGCTTTATTCATGGTGTTTGCCTTCCCTTTTCCTTACGCCTTACTATATATTATATATATTAACATAGGCAGTTTGGTAATGCAAGGGTTTTGGTTATGGTTGGATGAGGGATTTTTGCCAGCTGGGGTGGGGGGGGAGGTCGAGGAGTTGGGCGACGGTGGCGGCGACGTTGGCGAGGCCGCATTCTTGGCCGGGGCAGAGGGTAATCGGCTCTTGATAATTCCAAATGGTGAAGGGTACGCGGTTTAGGGTGTGCGAGGTCATGGGGGTGCCGTCGGGGTAGATTAGCTCCTCGGCCTTGCCGTGGTCGGCGGTGACGACGAGGATGGCGCCGGTTTTTTCGCAAGCTTGCATGAGGCGGCCGATCGCGAGGTCAACGGCTTCGACGGATTGGATGGTCGGGTCGAGCTCGGACGAGTGGCCGACCATGTCGCCGTTGGGGTAATTGGCGCGGAGGAAGTCGAACTCGCCGGTGTCGAGGGCTTGGATGAGTTGATCAGTGATTTCGGCGGATTTCATCCATGGGCGGTCGACAAAGGGAGTCTGGGTGGCCGGGATGTCGACGACGGTTTCGCCGAAGTAGGGAGCGGATTTGAGGCCATCCCAATAGAAAGTAATGTGGCCGAACTTCCAGCTTTCGGAGACGGCGAAGGATTTTTTGCCAGATTGCTCAAGAATCTCGGCGAGGACGTTGGTGTATTTGGGCTTTTGCATGAGGTAGCGGGAGGGGATGTTTTGGTCGGGGTCGTAATGCATGAGGCCGACGAAGAGGACGTCGGGGCGGCCGGAGATGTCAAAGCGGTGATACCAACCAGCGGGGCTGTCGAAGACTTCGGAGATTTCGATGGCGCGGTCGGCGCGGAAGTTGAAGAAAATCAGGGCGTCGCCGTCTTTGATGGTGCCGTCGGATTCGGGGATGACGAAGGTAGGCATGAATTGGTCTTGCTGGTCGGGGTCTTCGGCGCGGTAGGTCTCGATGGCTTCGCGGGCGCTCTTGAAGGCGCGGGCCTCGCCGGTGGTCCAGAGTTTGTAGCCCTTTTCGACCCAGCTGATGTTGGAATAATAGCGATCGCAGATGATGACTTCGCGGCCGCCGCCGTCGGCGATGGCATAGTCGAAGCCTTGTTGGTTGTAGTCGGCGAAGACTTGCTCGACTTTGTCGACGTATTCGAGGGCGCTTTGGGGCGGGACGTCTTTGCCGTCGGTCAAGAGGTGGAGGCGGACGCGCTTGATGCCATCTTTGGCGGCTTGGGCGAGGATGGCGTAGAAGTGCTTGACATCCGAGTGGACGCGGCCATCGGCAAAGATGCCAGAAATATGTAGCGTTCCTCCGTGCTGGGCGCGGGCGCGGACTTCTTGCCAAGCGAGAGCGGTGGGGAGCTGAGACGGCAGGCCGAGGAGACCGAGCCACTCGTCAACGCGGCGGGCGTCTTGGGCGAGGATTTGGCCGGTGCCGAGGGCGAGGTGGCCGACCTCGCTATTGCCCTGCTCACCGTTGTCCATGCCGACATAAGTACCGCTGGCGCCGAGGCTGGTGGTGGCGCCGTCTTGCCAGAGTTTATCGAGGTTGGGGGTGCGGGCGAGTTTGACGGCATTGCCCTGCTCGCTATCACGAAGCCCGATGCCATCCATAACAACTAGAACCACCCTGCTCATATATATATTATAGCATACCGCCGGGCGGAATGTTAGATGTTGATGAAGATTTTGACGTGGCCATCGGCTTGGTGCTGCTCGACGCGGGCCTCAAGCTCGGTGAAGGCGACGAAAAATGAGAGGTATTCGACGCGGCCGTCGCGGGTCTTGGCGGTGGTTTTGACAATATAGAAGCCATCGCCAGCGCGGCTGACAAAGGGGGCGGAAACTTGGCCGACCTCCTGAGCGTTGGCGACCATGGCGCGGCCACCATCGAGGCTGAGCATGTCAACGGCGTTGCCACTGCTGGTGCCGCCAACCCGGATGCGGGTGTCGTCGGCGAGAGATTCGGCGACGGTTTCAAAGTTGCTGCCGTCGTCGGCTAGGCGGGTGCGGAGCTCGTCGATGGCGGCGCGGGCTTGGGTGTCGATGGCTTCGGCGACCTTTTGGCGATAGAGCGGCAACTCGACAAAGGCGCGGGTGTACTCGCCGAGGCTAAGGCCGTAGCTGTCGCGGATGATGCGCTCGAAGTCGGTTTCGCTAACGGCATGCTCGCCAATGCGGCGGCGCTCGGCGAGGGCGTCGTCAATCTCGGCGCGGCTGACACGGATGTTAAGCTCGCGGGCGAGTTTGAGGGCATAGGAGTCAAGAATGGAATTGGCCATGGCGCTTTGGCGGTAGTGCTCGCGCTGGGAGTCGCCGTCTTCGTCGCGGGGGATGGTGCCTTCTTGGCGTTCGACGACATTGACGCTGGCGAGGTATTGGGCGAGATAGTCGGAATAGCGGACATTTTGGCCGGCGATATTGGCGACGGGGAGTGGGGCGACGCGGGAGATGAGGAAGGCGGCGTTGTTTTCGATGCGGGCGACGTAGAGGCTGTACCAACCGAGTGTGATGGCGCTGGCCAAAAGGAGGACGACAATAATAATGGTGTTGATAATGACTTTATGCTTTTCGTATTGGACTTGGTATTTGAATTTGTTGGCGCTTTTGAGCAGGACTTCGCGGTGCTCGTCGAGCGTGGCGTTGGTGACGATGCCGTCCTCGAGCTTTCTTTTTTTGCCCCCCGGGAGTTTTTCAAACAATTTCATATATATATTATATCACATTGGAGCCGTCTACCAGGATTGAACTGGTGGCCTGCGCGTTACGAATGCGCCGCTCTACCAACTGAGCTAAGACGGCACGCCGCCAGTAGTTTGGCGGGCCCGACCGGATTTGAACCGGCGATTTCCTCCGTGACAGGGAGGCGTACTAGACCACTATACCACGAGCCCGTAGATATATTATATATGACCGGGGCTAAAAAATCAAGTAGAGCATGTAGATAGCGAAAATCGAGAGCATGGCGAGGCCTTCGGAGCGTTTGATGCGGCGGTCGGAATTGGCGAAAAAAGTGAGGAGGAGGACGGCGAGGAGGAGGACGGCGAGGTCGACATAACTGAAGCCAGCGACCGAGAAGCCACCGAAAATCAGGGTTGGTAGGGCGATGACAAAACCGATGTCGAAGATGCAGGCGCCAATGATGCTGCCGACGGCGAGGGCGCTTTCGCGGCGGCGGGCGGCGACGATGGCGACGAGGAGTTCGGGTAGGCTGGTGCCGATGCTAACGATAGTGAGGGCGATGACGCGCTGGCTAAGGCCGAGACCACCGGCGACAGCGCTGGCGCCAGCGACGGTGAGGTGGGCGCCGATGAGCAGGCCGGTGAGACCGCCGACGATGGCGAAGATGGCGCGGCCTTTGGAAAGTTTGACGTCGGCAACGGCGTCAACAGTGTCGGCCGACTGGACGAGGCGGCGGTGCTGGACGATGCTCTTGAGGTAGAAAATGAAAATGCCGAAAATCAAGAGCATCATCAGGGCGTCGGAGCGGGAGAAGGTGTTGACGGGAGCGTCGTTTAAAAAAGTGTCGAGGAAAGTGGCGGCGAAGGCGCAGGTGGCGAGGACGAGGAGGGGCAGCTCGCGCTTGGTGACGGAATTTTCGACGCGGATGGGGCGGATGACGGCCGTCATGCCAAGGATGAGGAGGATGCGGATGATGCCGGCGCCGATGATGTTGCCCATGGCGATGTCGGTGCTGCCGGTTTCGGAAAAGCGGGCGGTGAGGGAGATGAAAAATTCGGGGGCGCTGGTGCCAAAGGCGACGACGGTGAGGCCGATGACGGTGGCCGAGACGCGGAGGTGCTTGGCGATACTAGAGGCGCCGTCGACAAAAATGCCGGTCATTTTGGCAAGCAGGATGAGGCCGGCGATGGTGATGAGGAAACTGAAGAGAATCGCCACCCGCTAGCTCCTAATTAACTTCCCGGATAAAATCGGCGAGTTTGGCGAGCGGAATGGTGGTTTCCTCGGAGTTTACTCGTAGAGTAAGTTGCTGGGCGGCGGCGTCGCGCGGGCCGGCAATGATGAGAACGGGGATTTTGAGCTCGGCGGCGCGTTTGATTTTTTTGGAAAGGTTGTCTTTGGCGAGGTCGAGAGTGAAGCGGAGGTCGTTATGGCGGATTGGCTGCTCGAGAGTGGTCTTTTCGAGAACGGCGGCGATTTCTTTGGCGTAGTCATTGGCATCTTGATTGACGGTGATGAGGCGGACTTGCTCGGGCGCGCACCAGAATGGGAAGTGCCCGGCGGTATGCTCGATAAAAACGGAAAGGAAGCGCTCGATGGAACCGAGGGTGGCGTGGTGGAGCATGACGGGGGTCTCTTTCCTGCCCTGCTCGTTGGTGAACTCGAGACCAAAGCGGCCAGCCATGAAGAAATCAATCTGGATGGTGGCGACTTGGTGCTCGCGACCGATGGCGTCTTTGGCCATGAAGTCGATTTTCGGCCCGTAGAAAGCGGCCTCGCCCTCGGCCTCGAAGTAGTCGAGCTGGTTTTCGACGGCGAGTTCTTTGATGAACTTTTGGGCCTTTTCCCAGAGAGCGGGGTCGCCGAGGTAGCCGCCGCCATCGTCGCGATAAGAGAGGCGGGCGCGGAGGCGAGACATACCAAGTTGGTTGTATAATTCGTGGACGACTTTGACGAGGGTGCCGACTTCGTCTTTGATTTGGCTTTCGCGGAGGAAGACGTGGGAGTCATCTTGGGTCAGGGCGCGGACGCGGGAGAGGCCGCCGAGCTCGCCCTTTTTCTCGTCGCGGTAGTCGGTGGTGGACTCCATGTAGCGAATCGGTAGGTCGCGGTAGGTGCGGGGGCGGGAGGCGTAGATTTGGATTTGGTGGGGGCAGTTCATCGGCTTCATGGCGAATTGGTCGGAAGTTTCTTGGCTTTGGACGAGGAAGAGCTCGTCGCCGAATTTGTCCCAGTGCCCGGAGACTTTGAAGAGGTCGGTTTTGGTGATGTGGGGGGTCCAGATTTTTTGGTAGCCGTGTTTTTTGCGGAGGCTGAGGGAATAGTCGGTGAGTAAGTCGCGCAAAATGGTGCCGCGGGGGGTGAACATGGGCAGGCCGGCGCCGACTAGCGGGCTCATGGTGAAGAGGTCGAGCTCGCGGCCAAGTTTGCGGTGATCGCGCTTCTCGGCCTCTGTTAACATGGTCTGATACTCTTGGAGTAAGTTAGCGTCGGCGAAGGCGATGCCGCTGACGCGGGTCATTTGGTCGCGGGTTTCGTCGGCTCGCCAGTAGGCACCGCCGACTTTGTCGAGCGCGAAGCTGCCGAGCGGGACTTGGCTGGTGCGGGTGAGGTGGGGGCCCTTGCATAAGTCGACGAAATCGCCGATTTGGTAGAAGTGGACGGTTTTCTCGCCCTCGGTTTTGAGGTCGTTGATGAGCTCGGCCTTGTAGGTTTGGCCGGCTTCTTTAGCCCATTTGATGGCATCGGCGATGGAGAGGTCAAAGAATTTAATCTCGAGGTCTTGCTGGACGATTTTGGTCATCGCGGCCTCGATGGCGGGGAGGTTGTCGGCACTAAAGTCGATGCCGTCAAAATGGACGTCGTAATAAAAGCCGTTTTCGGTGGCGGGGCCGGTGCCGAATTTGACTTTGCCGGGGTACGTCGTCTGGAGCGCCAATGCTAAAATATGCGCCAAAGTGTGGCGGGTAGCTTGTAGTGCGTCCATGCGACTTCCTTTCTTGATTTGTTGTTGACATATATATTATACACTACTATACTAATTATTACTATGAGGGCATGGCAGCGGGCGAAAGGGTGGCTGCAGGGGCGGTTTCTGACCGATCCGTATAAGGTGTGGGGGGTGTTGTTTGGGTTGTTTATTGTGCAGGGGTTTTGCTGGGCGACGCCGGGGGAAATCGGGCGGGGGCTCTGGGCGATTGTGGTGGCGCCGGGGGTGTTGGTGACGGATTATATCGCGGTCGGGGGGCTGGGGGCGGCGCTGGTGAATGTGGGTTTGGCAGGGCTGCTGGCGGTGGGGGTGTTGAAGATGTCGGGGCAGCGGCCGACGGGGCTGACGATGGGGGCGCTGGGGTTGGTGGCGGGGTTTGCGTTCTTTGGCAAGAATCCGCTGAATATGGCGCCGATATTGTTGGGCGGGCTGCTGTACAGTAAATTTATGAAGAAGCCCTACCGAGATGTGGTGTTGCCGGTAGTGCTGGGGACTTGCTTGGCGCCGGCGGTGGGGCAGATGGCAGGTGTGGGTCATTGGACGCTGGGGTTAGTGCTAGGGGTGGCGGTGGGGCTGTTAATCGGATTCGTGATAAAGCCGGTGGCGGAGGCGATGGCGAAAGTGCATGAGGGAAATAATTTGTACAACGTGGGATTTTCGGCGGGGATTTTGGGGATGGGGTTGTTTGCTTTGATGCGGCTAGTGGGGATTAGCTTTGAGGCGGCGCAAATTTGGAGCAGCGGGCATAATACGGAGTTGACGATTTTTCTGGCGGTGGTGGCGGTTTATTTTACGCTCTGTGGGCTTTTGTCGATGGGGCGAAATTTGTCGCTGGGCGAGCTGGTGGATATTGACGCGCCGGACAATGATTATTATCGGCGCTACGAGGAGAAGGCATACCAAGCGATGGGGCTGATGGGCTTTGCGATGCTTGGGTTTATGGCGATGGTGGGGGGCGAGTATTCGGGGCCGGTGCTGGGGGCGATTATGCCGGTGGTGGGGTTTGGGGCGTTTGGCAAGTCGCTAAGGCATGCCCTGCCGGCGATGGCGGGGGCGATGTTGGCGGCGGTGGTGAGTATGGCGATGACGGGCAAGGCGTTTAATAGTCCGGCGTTTTTGGTGGGGGCGATATTTTCGACCTGCCTCGCGCCACTAAGTAAAAATTATGGTGCGGGCTGGGGGGTGGTGGCGGGCTTTTTGCATCAGGCGCTGGTGCCGTATGTGGGGCTGGTGCATGGCGGGCTGAACTTATATAATAATGGTTTTGCGGCGGGGATGGCGGTGATGTTGCTACTACCAATCATCAAGTTTTTGCAGCGGAAGGGTTAGAGATAGATGAAACCCTCGCGTTGCTTCCTGCGAGGGCTTCTATAATGTTGAGAGTACTCCTTTCGCCCCCGATACGGTCGCGCGGTCACTCTGCAATTATATTATATATGAGCTAGGCTTTGATGTCAAGTATCTTGTCGGCCGAGGTAATAAGTGATACTCGATATTTCTTGTGCTTACGCAGGAACTCTTGGCAGACTTCGGTGGCTCGCTTTTCGGTAATTTTAGTTTTACGAATATCAATAATGATGTTGTCGGCCTGCTCTTTGGCCTCAGTGAGCAAGACGAGGAGTTGGCGCACTTGGGAGCTGGTTAGAAGTTTGAGTTCGAAGTAGACGTTGTTGAAGAAGAAGTCTGGGGTCTTGACCTTATATTTATTAACTGGGCGGAGGATGTTGATGGTGGTTTTGTGGTATTTTGCCAAAATCCAAGCGGCGTCAATGTCTTTCTTAGGTGGCTTATAGCCGTGGGGGATGAGAACGTCAATCTTTCGCATAAGGGCATTTTATCATAGGTGGGGGCGGAAACATATTGCTGGTGGTTAGTGGCAGGAGGTTGGGTCGGGGATGCGGGAGGCGCGGGACTGGAGGAGGCGCTTCTCTGCCCGGTTGGAGCGGGTGAGGATTTCGCATTCGAGAGGTTCGACTATATCAGAATAGAGCCAGTCAATGTGGGCAATGTACTTAGGGTGCTTGATAGTGCGGCCTTTGAGCCAGCGTCTTAGTGTGCCATTGCTAATATCGAGCATATCAGCTAGGCGGTCATGAGACCAGTTGGTGATTTGGAGGATGCGGGAGAGTTTATGTTTTGGTGATTGGTTTTGCATGAGGTTCCTTTCGTTTAGGGGGCGACACAGCGAACAGAGAAGCCGGCGCCCTTACTGCCCGCGAACGCAGGATTGACATTGGAGCTGCTGAAGGTCAGTCTGAAGGCATCGGTGGCACTGTTAACGGTAGAAGACCAATAGAGGCCGTTTGAGCCCTGATTGTAGAACGAGCCATTGTTGAAGTATCCGGCGTAAAGGTACAAGCCCTGCGCAAATAGCCCAACGCCCGGCGGATTGCTGTTTGGGTTATTCGTTGCCCCACCATTAATTGTGTTATTTAATAATGTGAATTCACCAGTTGTTGCCGTGCCTGTAGGTAGTCTCCAACCACTTGGGCAAATACTAATGTTCGGGTCTGGTTGAGTTGCTGCCGTAATTTGGCAGGCCTCTGGTTGCCCGGCCATTGCGGTACACCAACTGTAGAGGTAGCCGAACTGAGCTCGGGTGCTGGTGGGCCTCGTGTCGGCTGTAGTATTGTTGATGCCTACCCCGCCATTAGTTGCTCCGGATGGGTCAGTACTGCCGGACGTTGGGTTGGCATTCAGTGGTATCCAATAGCACATGGTGGTTGGATTGGCTGCCATTGTTGCGTTATTGCCATAGCAAGCTTGGCCGCTAGCGATATTGGCGCCAATGCCTTGGGTAAAAGGAGGCAAAGCATCACCATAAGCATTATTCCCTCCACCAGCATAAGCAAGATTAGTCTCCATCCAGCAAAGGTCGCCGCCGCCGGCTTGGGTGCCGTTGATGCGACGGACCCAGTAGGTGTTGCCGTCGCGGGCGTCAATGACACGAGTGCGAGTGGTGGGGCAATAGTAGTTGCCGGGCGTACCATCAAGCGTGATGCGTTGGAGTGGGGCGCCGGTAGGGGCTTCGGTAGGCATTGGCGCACCGTTGCCAAAGGCCGAAATCGTCACGATACCGGTATAAGAGCCGGTTGGCATATAGGCACCAGCTGAGGCGGCAAAGAAGATGTCGTAGCTATCGGCAGTGCTGCTAGCTGCCTCGGTCGTAGAAACAGGTGTGGCGATGGTGGGGACGGCGGCGTAATTGGCGGTATTGGTCTGGTTAGAGGGGCCGAGCACGCTATAGCTAGAGTCGAAGCCATTAGGCAGGTCGCCACCGGTTAGGACAGTACCCTGCAGTTGGCCGCTTGGGATAGCGAAGCCCCAAGCACCACCAGTGGTTTGGCTGGCGAAGGTTGTGGGGGTCTCAATAGTGCCAGTTGTGGCAGTGATGGCTTGGTTAGCGAGCGTCAGGTTGCCGTCATCCGGCCCGGCGATAGTCAAAGTATAGCCCCAAGTGCTGCTAATACTAACGGTAAGATTCATACAGTTGCTGACGATGCTGCCAGCGAGGCCGCTCATACTAAGGGTGTTATTGGCTGGGTCGTAGGCGGGTTGGTCGGGGCTGGGAGCACAAGCGCTATCGGTTAGCTGAAGGGAGCCAGAGCCGAAGCTGGCGATTATTTGGGTGTCTTGGGCGTGGGTGGGATGGAAGGAATTGGTGATAAGGGCGCTTAAGATTGAAAAAGCCGCGACTGCTAGGGTCGCGGTGGATATGCGGCGGGCGATTTGGATTAAGTCAAGCTTTGAATAACCCCCCCCCCAACTCTTTGGTGCATTTTTATTTTAATCATCGCCCTTATCTCCCTTATCCTTACTATATATTATATATATTAGCATAGGCGGTTTGGGGATGCAAGGGTTTTAGCGTGAGTAATATGTTTTGAGGGACAGATGTGATAGGATGGAGATATGAGACAAGTCAAAAAAGGAGAAGGGCTGGGATATAAGGCTGGGGTTTTATGTTGAGTTTCGCGAAAGGAGCGAAAGGTTTGGCGAAAGTTCTGCGGATTGCCTTCTAAACGGGGAGCTGTGGGAGTTTAAAGCCCCAAACGGTAAGAAGATGTCGATAGTAGAGCAAAATCTGCGGCGGGCGAAGAGGCAATCGGATAAAATTGTCTTTGATACTTATAGGATTAAGGGGCTACCTGATAGAGCTGTGGAACGTGAGATAAGGGCGAAACTGAAGTTTATCGACGGAATATCAGAAGTTAAGCTAATAACCAAGCGTCGCCAGATTATTGACATAGTGAAAGATGTTTGATATAATGGTGGTGTCGAAGCGCACGAAATGTACGAAAGTCCATCCTCGTGCGTTTCTTCTTTGCGCAAGTATTTAGGTGTGCCAAGGGGTTAGGGGGCGACGCAGCGGACGGAGAAGCCGTAACCCTTGCTGCGCACGTTCGCAAGATCGACATTGGAGCTGTAGAAGTACAGGCTTAAGGCACTGGAGACACTGGCAACGGTAGAAGACCAATAGAAGCCGCCTGAGCCCTGAACGAGGGAGGAGCCATTGTAGAAGGCGCCGGCGTTCATATAAAGGCCGTTAGTGAGTAAGCCTGCTGAGCTGGAGGTTGAGCCGCCATTGATGGCATTATTAAGTAGTGTAAACTCTCCAGTAGTCGCCTCTCCAGTAGGTAAGCGCCAACCAGATGGACAGATACTAACGCTAGGGTCTGGTTGGGTGGCGGTGGTTGTTTGGCAGGCGGCGGACTGTCCGGCCATGGCGGTGCACCAGTTATAGAGGTAGCCATATTGCCCTGTGCCGTTGGTGCTGGTGCTTGGGTCGGTCGTGCCGGAAGTTACGTTGCTGCCGACTGGGTTCCAGTAGCAACGAGCAGTGGGATTAGCGGCCATGGAGACGCCATCGCCATAGCAAGCCTGTCCACTAGCGATATTGGCACCAATGCCTTGGGTAAAAGGAGGTAAGGTGTCGCCGTAAATGTCAGAGCCGCCGCCAGCGTAAGCTAGATTAGTTTCCATCCAACAAAGGTCAGTCCCACCAGCACCTGTGCCGGGTATCTTCCTCACCCAGTAAGTATTGCCGTCTCTAGCATCGGTCGCTCGTGTTCTGGTCGTTGGGCAGTTAACGGCCGTGATGGTTTGGATTGGGTCGCCAGTTTGGGCGATAGTTAGGTAAGTAAAGCCAGCGGCAAGAGTGGCGGTGCCGCTGATGGTGGTGATGACAACATCTTGGGCGCCGGGGCTAGCGGGCGATGTGATGCAGGTAAGAGTAGTAGGATTGATGACGGTAATGTCAGTGCAAGGATAGTCGCCAAGGGCGACGGAGAGAACTAAGTTATTGGAGCCAGAGGAGAAATAAAGACCGCTGATAGTGATGGTGGTGCCACCGGTTGTTAGGCCGGTGCTGGGTGAAACGCTGCTGATAGAGGGAGGTGGCGACATGTTGACAATGGCGGAGACGGTAATGGTGCCCTGATATTCGCCGGCGGGCATGGCGGGGCCGGCGGCAATGGCAAAAAAGATATTATAAATGTCGTCGGTAGTGGTGGAGGTAGTGGTTTGGGAGAAGGTGGTGGGAGTGGTGGGGAGGGCGGCGTATTTGGCGGTGTTGGTGGTGTTGGTGGTGTCAAGGCGGGTGTAGGTAGAGTCGAAGCCGGTAGGGAGACCGTGGACTTGGGAGCTGGGAATGGCGAAACCCCAAGCGCCGCCGGTGGTTTGGGCGGTGAAAGTGGCGGGAGACTCGATGGTGCCAGAGATGGGGGTGATGTGGTGGAGGTCGTCGGAGGTCGAGAGGCTGGCGTCTTCTGGGCCGACGATGGTGGCGGTGTAGCCGTAATCGCCGTCGGTAGAGATGAGGTAGGTGATACAATCGGCAACAATGCGATTGCCGCGGCTGGCGAACTCGAGGGTGGAGCTGGGGGCGTCGTAATTGGGGCAGGTGGAATCGGTGAGGGAGGTGAGGCTGAGCGAGCCGATGACGTTGTTGATAAGAATGGTGTTTGAAAGGCCGTCGTCGGCGCGAGTGGGACGGAAGGAGTCGGCGAGGAGGCCGGTGAAAATGGCAAAAGTGGAGGCTAGAAGTACGGCAACAGCCAGCCTAGAAAGACCCCCCCCCCAACTCTTTGGCGCGTCTCTGCCCTGCTTGTAGCCCTTATCCTCATTATATAATTATATTAGCATAGGCGGTTTGAGGATGCAAGGGTTTTAACGTGAGTAATATGTTTCTGCTGAGGGGTGTGGTAGAGTTAAGATATGAAAAAATATAATATCATCACGCCCACCGGTATGAAGCCAAAGCCAGATGTATACGAATGGGCTGTGGCAGAAATTATGGCTGGCTATTTCAAGAGCAACGTAAGTTTTGTTGAACGTAGTTCCAAGAAGTCGCCGGACATTCTAATCATGCGAACTCATACCCACTGGGAAACCAAAAATATCCGCGGCAATGGCAAATTCACAATCCAGAATAATTTACGCGAAGCAAGCAGCCAGTCAAAACACGTGGTAATCGGCCTATCCCGCACTAGAATGACAACCGAGCAAGCCCGAAGTAGAACTAGCTTCTTTCTGAAAAAAGACCCCAGTAAGTTCAAGCAAGTCATCATCATCACCAAGAAAAAAGAAGTACTTGAAATTAAATAGCCCATATGATATAATCTAAGCATAAAGAACGCATGCGCTACTGAATTGAAGCTATAGTGCGTTCTTTTCTTGTATGCGGGAAGAGATTGTCAAGAGATGATGACGCCGGGGAGGTATTCTTCGCGGGAGGATTTTTGGAAGAGGTTTTTGGGGACGGCGAGTTTGACGTGGGGGTTGAGGAGGTTTTCGGGGTCGAAGAGGTCTTTGACGGATTGGTGGAGGTCGCGCTCTTCGTCCGACCAGTTGATGAGGTGGGCTTTGGTGCGGCCCTCGGGGGCGCCGCCGGTGATGTCGCCCTCGACCTTGGCGATGATTTTGGCGTATTTTTCGACCAAGAATTGCATGCGTTGGCGGCCTTGGACCGAGCCGAGTTCAAAGCGGGGGCGGAGATTGACGATGCCGGTCGAGAGCGAGCCGAAAAGTTGCAAATCGAGGCCGGTAGCAGAGGCGAGTGTCCGGACATTCGCGGCGAGGTCGGGCAGCTTTTCTGGGGCGATGTAGACGTCGTCGATGACGGCGGTGCGTTCGCCGCGGGTGGTGTCGTTGAGGTAGATGCCGAGCATTTCGCGGGTGGCGAGGAATTGGCCGTAGTTGTTTTCGTCGCTGATGTGGACTTTGCCGAGGACGCTGGCGAGCTTGTTGATTTTGTGGCGGCGTTTCATGGCGGAGTGGTCGTCGAAGGCGAAGACGGCGAGGTAGGCGGCGGAGTCGGGGACGTCGAGGAGTTCGTTGCCTTTGCCGAGGAGGGCGGCGTGCTGGACTAAATCTTTGTCGTAAAAGTCGGCGAAGACGGCGCCGAGCTCTTGGGATTTTTGGGCCCAAGTGGTGAGCTCGTCGGCAGTTTGGGCGTAGGCGATGAGCATGGTGGGCATCTCCTCGAAATAGTCGGCGTGGAGGATGAGCTCGGTGATTACTCCAAGAGTACCTTGCGAGCCAGCGAGCAGGCGCAGGAGGTTAAAGTTGCGGCTGACGCGGACGCGGTCGAGGGCGTAGCCAGCGTTGCGGTAGCGAGTTTCGGCGAGGAGGTCAGCGTTTTGGGAGATAATTGAAGGGAGTTGGTCGTAGATGGCTTGCTCGAGGCCGCTGACTTTTTGGGCGCGGCGGGCGAAGGCGCGGTCGCTGAGGCGTTCGAAGCGCATCAGGCTGCCGTCGGCGAGGACGACTTCGGCGCTGATGACATAGCGGAGGATGCCGCCGTATTTGTGGGAAAGGACGCCCATATAATTATTAGCGAGCATGCCGCCAATGGTTTGTTCGGCGGCGGCGACGGGGATGGTGAGACCTTGGACGGCGAGGGCGTTATTGAGTTCGCGCAGTGAGATGCCGGCTTGGACGCGGATTAGGCGTTGGCCGCTATCGAGCTCCATGATTTTGTTCATTTCGCCGCGCATGTCGAGGACGATACCGTTGCCGATGGCGGCGCCGGTTTTGTCGGTGCCGGAGCCGCGGGTGGTGATGCCGAGTTTGACGCCTTTTTTCTGGACCATGTTGGCAAAGGCGACGACGCGCTGGATGTCGCGGGTGGAGCTGGGGACGACGACGATGGTGGGGCGGATTTTGAGTGAGCTGTAGTCGGTGGTGTAGGCGCCGCGAACTCGCTGGGCAACGTAAGCGATGCCGTCGAGTCGTCGGTTGAGATAATTAGCTAGTCCTTGCATGCCACCCTTCTGTCATGATTCTAGTTTAGCATAAGTAATTTAGGAAATCAAGATTAATTAACCCGGGTGCCGATAGTTTCGCCGGCGGCGACGCGGGCGATGTTGCCGTCTTGGAGGAGTTCAAAGATGACGATGGGGAGTTGGTGGTCGCCAGCCATGCCGAGGGCGGCTTTGTCCATGATGCGGATTTTGGGGTCGTTGATGGCGTCGGCGTAGGAGATTTGGTCGATTTTTTGAGCGGTGGGGTTGACTTTGGGATCGTCGGTGTAGGCGCCATCGACTTTGGTGGCTTTGGCGACGAGGTCGCATTTGAGCTCAAGCGCGAGGTTGACGGCGCCGGTGTCGGTGGTGACGAGCGGCCGGCCGGTGCCGCCGCCAAGGATGACTACCCTACCCTTTTTGAAGTGGCTTTCGGCGCGGCGGTAGGTGAAATCGTCAACAACTTGGGGGACGTTGACATTTGAGAGGACGGCCGTGGGGACGCCTTCGGCTCGGAAGATGTCGCCGAGCAAAGTAGCGTTGATGATGGTGGCGAGCATGCCGGCGTTGTCGGCGGTGGTTTGGCCGATTTGGTTATTTTTAATGGCGTCGTCAAAAAAAGCGCCGCGGACTAGGTTGCCGCCGCCGACCATAATGGCGATTTCGGTTGGGCCGTTGTTGAGGGCGTCGGTGAGAGTTTGGCGGATTTCGCCAGCCAGCCACTTGGCGCGCTCGACGTCAAATCCCCTGCCCTTGCCGTCCTGCTCATAGCCCAGCTGTTCGCCGGAAATTTTTAATAAAATCCTCATATCTTCTCCATCTTTTCTTTATTTTAACATGTTTTGTGATATAATAGGTATATGGGTCGCTAGCTCAGTTGGCTAGAGCGTCTCGTTTACACCGAGAAAGTCGGGGGTTCGAGTCCCTCGCGACCCACCAAAATTATATTATTTTATCTACCATTCGAGGTATTGGGTGGTGATGGTCCAAGGGACGACGGCGGAAGTGGAGTTGGACTGGACGAGAGTGCTACCGAAGGCTTGGTAGGCGGCGGAGCTGTCGCCAATGCCCCAGACGGTGATGCCGTCGAGGCTGAGGACGTAGGCGTTGCTGTAGCCGCCGGTGGTCATGCCGACGTTGCCGGCGACATTGGCAAGGCCAGAGAGGACGGGGGCGTTGCGAGTAGCGGTGGTGCCGTCGAGTAATTCGCCGTAATTATTATAGCCGACGGAATAGACTTGATGGCCCATGACAAAATGGGAGAAATCGGCGCCAGCGTTGATGCGGCGGATTTGGCTGAGGCTGCTTAGCTGGGTGGGGGTGGTTTGGCTGGCGGGGGCGGCGGCGCCCCAGAGGCCGTAGTTGCGGCCCCAGCCCCAGACGTCGCCGTTTTCGGCGAGGGCAATGATGAAACCGTTGGTGCCATAGCCGCCGTAAGCGACGCGGCTGATGGGCGGCAGGCCGTTGACGAGATTGGGCAGGCTGTTAGTGGCGTTGGCGGCGACGGTGTTGCCAAGGGCGAGCTGGCCATTGCCGTTGGCGCCCCAGACGTAGACTTGGCCTTGGTCATTAACGGCGACGCCACCGCGGTTGCCCTGCCAGACGTAAACAAAGTCGCCGGTGGAGGTGATTTGCGTGGGAGTATTACGATTGGCGGTGGCGCCGGTGCCGAGCGTGTAGCCAGCGCCGGAGCCCCAAACATAAACATTACCGTCGGAGCCGAGAGCGCCGAAGGAGCCACTATTGTCGTTGCCGGAGGAGCCGGAAAGCTGGCGGAAGGTGATGCCAGCAGGCATGACAACGGGGACGGGCGAGGTGCGATTAGTGGTGGTGCCGTCGCCAACGGAACCGGCGGCATTATGGCCCCAACAATAGGCGGCGCCAGCTAGGTTGATGGCGCAAGAGGTGTGAAAGGCCGAGGCGACGTCAATGACGGGCAGGTTGCCGAAGGCGCTTGGGGGTAGCTGTGTGGGAGCGCGAAAACCGGCGGCGCTGGCGGTAGGGCTGCCGATGCCGCGCTGGCCGTTGTTGTTCCAGCCAAAGGTCCAGACCGAGCCGTTGGAACCGAGGGCGACGACGTGGCGCATGCCGTTTTGGATGCTGAGAAATTGCCAAATTTCGATTTCGACGGTGATGGATTGGGCGGGGCGGCCAAGGGAATCTTGGACTTGGTAGGTGATGGTATAGTCGCCGTAGGGCCAGTCTTGCCAAGTGTCGGGACAGGCGACGGTTTGGGCGGCGAGGGCGCATTCGCGGTAGATGGCGGGGGTGAGGTCGCCGTCAAGGTCGCTAGTGGCGCTAAAGCGGGCGGTTAGGTCGGCGGGGGTGAAAGTGGCCTCGCCGCGGAAAATCGAGAAGTTGCGGCTGTTGCCGGCCATTGAGAGGACGGGGATGGGGCCGGGGTCGAAATGGGCGGTGCCTTGGAGGATGAGGTGGGCGGTGAAGCTGGCGAAGGCGACGCCAGCGAGGGCGATGGGGAGGAAAAAAGTGAGGAAAATCGGGGTGAAAAGCGCCGGGCACTCGATATTACCTCTGTTCTGAATGTCCGGACACTCGCGGCGGCTCATAATTGGCCTCCGGAAAGTTGGCCGTGGAGCCAGAGGGTGGGATAGCCGAGCAGCGGGACGCGGAAGCGGGTGAGGCCGATGACGTGATCGGGGGCGACGGGCCAGATGTCGGGCGATTGGTTGGCGTCGCCTTTAGTGGTGAAGGAGGGTTGGCCGGTGGTGTCGTGCTCGATGGCGATGATGCGGTGGACGATGACGCGGTCGTCTTGGCTGAAAATGAGGATGTCGCCCGTTTGGAGTTGGTCAATTTCGGCGGGGGCGAGGCGCTGGACGAGGACGAAATCGCCGATTTGGAGGTGGGGTTGCATGGAGCCGGTGGCGATGGCGAGGGGATAATATTTGAAGAGGCCGCTAAAGAGGAGGAGGATGAGGGCAGCGAGGGTGAGGCCAAGGCCGAGAAAAGTGGCGCGGAGGGTGCGTTGGGAGTGGGGTGAGGAAAGGAGGCTGGGCGGCGCAGGGGCAGGTGCGAGGGCGCGGATGAGGAAAAAACAGACGACGGGGAGGCTTAGATGGACGACGCCGAGGAGGAAGTCGCCGAAGTTGGTGAGGACGGGTAGGGCGAGGAATGGGAGTTCGGTGAGGGCGCGGTAGAGGGCGGTGGGTTGCCAGCCGGAGCGCCGGGCGAAAAAGGAGAGGAAGAGGCTGCTGGCGAGCCAAGGGGTGAGCCGGGTGAAGAGGAATTGGGCGAGGGCGAGGGGGGCGGAAGTGGAGGACGGGGCGAGCGAGAGGAGGAGGCGGGCGCCGATGAGGGTGATAAGGAGGGTGGAGAGAACAAAGGCGAGGCGGCTGGGGGCGCCTTTGGTGATGAGGTTGGTGCGGGTGATTTCGGAGGAGACGATGACGAGGGCGGCGGGGAGGAGGTGTTGGCTGATGGGGGTTTGGCGGACGAGACCGAAGAGGAAGGCGAGGAGGAATTGGACGACCCACCAGATGAGACAGGCGGCGAGAATGACGGTGAGGTAGGTGCTTTTGGCGCGCCAGCGGACGGGTTCGAGGCCGAGTTTAAGCGAGGTGATGAGGAGGACGAGGAGGCTGATGGCGGCGACGAGCCAAGGCGAGAGCGGGAGGGCGAAGGTGGCGGCGACGAGGGTGAGCAGGCCGCCGAGCAGGAGGAGGAAATGTTGGGAATAGCGCGCGGAACGAGGCATGATTATTCGGAGACTTCGCCGTAGCTGATGGTCTGGTCGCCGATGGTGATTTGGACTTCGCCGGGGGTGCCGACGGTTGGGACGGCGGCGAGGGTGATGACGACGTGGACGTCAATGTCGGTGCCGGCATCGAGGATGTCGCCGACGAGGATTGGGGTATTGTCGGTGTATTCAAAGACGTAGGAGAGCTGGTTGCAGATGGCGGTGGCAAAGGTGGCGTCGGCGGCGCCTTGAGGGGTGCAACTGATTGATGGAGTGCCGACGGCGGTGATTTCGGCGTCTTGGGAGCCGACGTTTTCGATGGTGGCCTGCAAGGTGGTGGAGCCGGCATAGTTAAAGAGTGCCATGTAGGAGGCGATGGTAAGTTGGTCGGGGCTGATATTGGTGTTGATGGCGCCGTCGAACGAGCCGCCGCCAGTGGACGATTTGCTGATGGAGCCGGTTTGCCAGCGGACTAAGGGAGCGTCTTGGTTATAAGAGGCGCCGCCTTTGATGGTGAGGGTGGCGCTGTAGGCGGCAAAGACGACGCCGCCAAGGGCGAGCACCGCGGCGAGGACGCAGAGAGCAATCCCCTGCTGGGTGAGTTTGGTCTTGGGCTTGGCTTGGGGTTTTTTGGTTGGCTTTTTGGTTGGTTTTTTCATAAAAATCCTTTCGTTGATAACTTAAAGTTGCTTTATTTTGCGCGTTTGGTTGAATGTTTGACCTCCTTTGACTCTCTGTTTTGCTTAGCGTAGGGGCAGCCGTGGAGGAAGAGGTGGTCGTCCTCGACGACGGCGTAGAAGGTGCGGCCACTAGGGAGGCGGTAGTAGAGGATGTTTTGCATGACGCGGTCGGCTTTGTCGATCAAGTCGTCGAAGTCTTGGACGAAGTAGCGGTATTTGTAGTCGCCGGAGCGGAGGGGGGTCTTGAGGTCGACGATGAGGCGGCCGTATTCTTTGTGGATTTTTTCGTCGTAGCGCTGGCAGAGGTTCTTGGGGTGGGAGCGGCGTTTTTGGACGAAGAAGAAGATGAGGACAGAGGTGGCGGCGAGGGCGAGGGCGGCGAGCAGGCCGAGCAGGAGCAGGCGCTGGGTGAGGCCGGACTCGAGGGCAGCGAAGGCGAGGATGTCGTCGCTACTGGGCAATTTGCCGACCTTGATGTTGTAGGTTTGTTTGGCTAGAGGGATGGTGAACTCGAGCGGGATGGGGCGGGTGAGCGAGCGGTCGCCATGCGAGACGGTGAGTTCGAGGGGCATTTGGACGATGAGAACGGCGTCGCCATGGAGGTCGTGGTGTTGTTTGAAGGCGGTGGCGGCGAGGTTGAAGGGCTGGAAGTCGAGGGCGAAGCTGTGGTTGATGGCGATTTCGCTGGTGTCTTGGCGGGCGCCGCGAACGGCGTCTTGGAGCAGATAGTCGCGGGAGAAGATGATTTTGTCGCGATTGTCGCGGTCGTAGACGATGAGCTGGGCGGTGATGGTGTGGTGATAGTGGTAGGTGAGGGGGGCGTCGAGGGCGAGTTGGTAGCCGAAGTGGAAGTTGATTTTGTCGGTGAGAGCGGTCAAGTACTGGCGGCCGGGGTCTTGGCAGGTGGTGTCAAAAAAGTCGTTGGGGAAGAGGCAGACGGTGTAGTCTTGGCGGTTGGTCGCGGGGGCGAAGGCAGGCAGGGCGTCAGTGGTGGCGTGGGTTTCGCCGGGCAGAGCGTGGGTCTCCTCGGGCAAGGAGAAGCCGAAGCGGGAAAAATAAAAGCCCCCGGCGAGGGAGACAAAAAAGACGGCAAAGAGGATGCCAGCAGCTGTGGTTTTAAAGGAAATTGGGGTTTTTGGGTTCATGTTGCATCTCGCATTCTCCCCTATCCTGTACTATTTATACATGAGCGCTTTGGAAAAGTCAAGGGGGAGATTTAAGTGGTGGTAGGTGTTTTGTGATTTTGAGGATGCTATCGGCGAGTGTAGTGGACCAATTGATATTCTAGCCCCTGATGTTCGCCGGACGCTACCCTGCCCTGCCCTAAAACGGTGCGAGTGAAGGCAGAGCGGTCGAAATCGGGGAAAAAGACGTCGGCGTCGGGGTCGGTGGCTTGGATTTCACAGAGGTAGAGGTGGGAGGCATGGGGCAAAGTTTGGGCGTAAACGCCGGCGCCGCCGATGACGACGAGCTCGTCGTCGTTGTTTTGGTATTGGTCGATGATTTTGGGTAGGTCGGTGACGACGTGGGTGTGGGCGCGGCCCCAGTCGGATTGGCGGTGGCTAGCGGCGTCGAAGTCGAATTCGTTCAAAACGAGGAGAGTCGAATTGCTGGGGAATGAGGGCATGCTGTCGAAAGTTTTTTTGCCGACGAGGAGGGTTTTGCCGCGGGTTTGACTAAGGTAAAAGTCGAGGTCCTCTTTAAAAGACCAGATTACCCTGCCCTGCTTACCGAGCTCTAAATTCTGGCCGACGGCCGCGACGATACTAATCATAATTATGCTTACTTTTTCATCCCTACTAGGCTGGTACACCCGGCAGGATTCGAACCTGCGACCCCTTGGTTCGAAGCCAAGTACTCTAATCCGCTGAGCTACGGGTGCGTGGCTATATATTATCACAAATCGTTGGGTTTCGCAAGCTAGAAGGAGCCGCGGTAGATGCGGCCGCTTTCGAGGGGTTGGTCGAAGAGTTCGGGGATGGTAGCGAAGGTGTAGCCGGCCTGTTTGAGGGCCGGGATGAGGCGTTCGACCGCGACGACAGTGGTGGGGTAGATGTCGTGGAAGAGGATGATACTGCCGGGTTTGACGTTTTGGATGGCGATGTTATAGATGGACTCGACGTTTTTGCTTTGCCAGTCGCGGGTGTCAACCGACCAGAGTACTAGGGGTAGGCCAGCGGAGTTCTGCAGGGTTTTGGAAATGGCGCCATAAGGCGGGCGAAAGAGTGTGGGGGCGCTACCTGTGGCAGCGAGAATAGCATTGTTGGCTCTTGTCAAGTCGGCGATAATACTTGTGCTTGACATTTGGGACAAATTGGCGTGGCCCCATGAATGGCTGCCGACAGCGTGGCCTTCGGCGGCGGCACGGGAGACGATTTGAGGGTTGCGGGCGGCGAGGCTGCCGAGGACAAAAAAGGTGGCGGGGACGTTTTCGCGGGTGAGGATATCGAGCAGGCGCGGAGTGGTGAGTGAGCTGGGGCCATCATCGAAGGTGATAGCGATGAGTTTTTGGCTCCCCTGCTCTGCCTCGTTGTCGCCAGTGTCGGGGACGTCAAGCTGGTCGTCCGGGTCGGGGTCGGAGTTGTCGGAGCTGTTGCTACCGGTGTCAGGAACGATGATTTCGAGGCCGGCAAGGTCTTGCTCGGGGTCGGAGACTTGGTAGTCGGCGAGGCCGCTTCGAGCCATGGAAAGGCTGAGCAAAACGCCAAGCATAAGGACGAAGCCCAAAGTGCTGATGGTAAAATGGCTGCGCTGAATGCGATAGCCGTTGAAAGAGCCGGGCGTAGTAAGGTCAGGTTGTCTTTTGGCCCCAGCGGTGGGTTCATCAGAGGTGAGGAGCCCTTTGAGAGCTTGCCGATGCTCGGCTTTGAGCTGGCTTTTGGTGATGACTTGGTCGTCAAAGATTTGCTCACGGATATGCTTTGGTTGGTGGTCAAGTTGGTCGCGAGTGCCGCATTCGGGTTCGTTGGGGTGGCAAAGCGCCCCTGTTTTGTGGCGATAATTGCGCAAGGAAAAGCTTGGTTTGGTCGGTTTGGTTGGTTTACTTGACTTTTTTGCCATTTTGTTGTATGTTTTTATTTTGGGCTGTTTGTTTAGATTACCCTCCCCAGTATATCACACTCGAGCCAAAAAGTCAACCCCCCCCTCATAACCGACCCCTCAGGCACGACGTCGTCTGACCCTGTCGCCACAGGACAGACGCGTCTCGCTCTCCCGCTGCCGCGGTCCGAATGTCCTTCGGGGTCGGTTAGTGAGGGGGTCCAGTTGACTTTTGGGAAAGATGTGGTAGAGTAAGGTTATCGTATCTGCAGACAGAAGGAGGTGATAGTATGTCAGTAGGTAGGGGAAATTTAAGCGTGAACGCGGAGATTGTGATGAAGGCAGCTGAAGCGACGGTCGAAAAACACCCGGAATGGTTGAACGAGCGAAGCGAAGAGGCAGCGATTGCTGAAGTGATGAGGGTGATAGAATGCAAGATGCTTATGTTTATCACTAACAGAGGTGGATGGCGTGATAAACTGAAAGTTTTGAGCGAAAAAGACATCAAGCAAGCAATCAATGAACTCGCACACGCAGCGTACAGGCCAGCGATTATAGCGCTAAACTCGAAGAAATCGAGTATGGGTGGGGCTGGCAGCGAAACATAGCGTACACGCAAAAATCAGGCCACAATCTTGTTGGCCTGATTTATTTTTGCAATATTTTTAGATTATTTTCAAGAGGTCAGAAAAAGGCGCCTTCTCTGTAAAAAGCGCGTAGACATGCAAATACCACCCTTGACAAATGCAAAGATTATGGTAATATCCTGACCTTCTGCTCGCACGAAAGGGGCACGAGCAGAAAGTGGAAAGGATAAGGTGCAACTGTCTCCCGTTAATTGTCCTCTCAACTGGACCGATTTAACTAACTACTATGTTAGCATGAGCGTGTTTGGGTTGTCAAGTGTTTTGTGGGAGAATGTCGCGAAACTTTTTTGTGGGAGAGCGCGTGGGGAGGCAAAACCAGAGAAGGGGCGCGGCGGCGGGTTTGACTTTTTTACGTAATATGTTGTAGTTATATGTTTGGCGCGGAGCGTCGCGAGATTTTTTTGCGCGATTCTTTTTTCTGGGAGCGCGAGAGTCGGGAAGAGCGCGAGAGCGAGGCGGAGGGCAATAATAGGGGTCGGCGGGGTTATTGACTTTTGTTATGAAATATGTTGTATTATGAAAAGTGAACAAATTGTGTACAGGGGTGGCAAGCGGTGAGAGTAGAGTGGACGAGAAATTAATTTTGTGATACAATAGGGGCTATGAGATTTGATAAAGTTTACGAGCCGCAGGCGACAGAGGCGAAGATTTATGCGTTGTGGGAAGCGAGTGGGGTCTTTAAGGCCGGGGGTCGGGCGCATGAGCAGGAGATAGATGGCGACAAGAGTAAGCCGGGGGTGCAGCCACGTGAGGTTTGGTCGACGGTGATGCCGCCGCCGAACGCGAATGGGAACTTGCATATTGGGCATGGTTTTGAGATGAGTTTGAAGGATGTTTTGGCGCGGCACTACCGGTTGTTGGGGCGGGATGTAGCCTATTTGCCGGGGGCGGATCATGCGGGGTTTGAGACGTGGGTGGTCTATGAGCGGGCGCTGGAGGAGATAGGGAAGACGCGGTTTGATTTTACGCGGGATGAGCTGTACCAACAGGTGTGGGATTTTGTGCAGAAAAATCGGTATAATATGGAGATTCAGATTCGGCAACTGGGGATTTCGTGCGATTGGAGCGCGATGACGTTCACGTTGGATCCGAAGGTGGTGAAGACGGTTTATGAGACGTTTCGGCAGTTGTGGGCGGATGGGTTGATCTATCGGGGCAAGAAGCTGGTTAACTACTGTACGAAACATCATACGAGTTTTGCCGATATTGAAGTGAATTACAGGGAGGAAAAGACGCCGCTTTACTATATGAAGTATGGGCCGTTTGTTTTGGCGACGACGCGGCCGGAGACGAAGTTTGGCGACACGGCGGTGGCGGTGCACCCGGACGACGAGCGATATAAGAAGTATGTTGGGCAAGAGATTGAGGTGCAGGGGGTGAACGGGCCGTTTAAGGTGATTGTGATTGCGGACGATGCGGTGGATATGACGTTTGGGACAGGGGTGGTGAAGATAACGCCGGCGCATGATTTTAATGACTGGGAGATGGCCGAGCGGCATAATTTGCCAGTGGTGCAGGTGGTCGACAAGGACGGGCGGATGACAGCGGCGGCGGGGCGTTTTGAGCATATGCCGGTGTTGGAGGCGCGCAAAGAAGTGGTGAAGGCGCTGAAGGAAATGGATTTGTTGGTGCGCGTGGATGAAGATTATGTGAATCGGGTGCCGCATTGCTATAAGTGTGATGAGGTGATTGAGCCGATGTTGATGGATCAATGGTTTATTAAAGTGCGGCCGCTTGCGGAGAGGGCTTCTAAGGCGCTTATGGATAACGAGGTGGTATTTTACCCAGCTGGCAAGAAAAACGAGCTCCTAGCCTATTACAATGAGCTTAGGGACTGGAATATTAGCCGGCAGATACCGTGGGGGATTCCGATTCCGGCGTTTTGTAATGTGGACGACCCGGAGGATTGGATTTTTGATACGCGGGTGGAAGAGGAGTATATTGAGGTTGATGGCAAGAAGTATAAGCGGGATGAGGATACGTTTGATACTTGGTTCTCGTCGGGGCAGTGGCCGTTTATCACGACGGATTACCCGGTCTACACCAAAACACCTGCTTCGGACACGCCGTCGGTTCATCCCGTCGCCACGGGTGAACCGCGTCTCGTTCTCGGGCTGCCGCCCTCCGAAAGTTCCTCAGCAGGTGATTCTGGCGTAGACCTATCACCCTTGACTAAGTATTATCCGAATAGTGTGATGGAGTGTGGGACGGACTTGCTGCGGCCGTGGGTGGCGAAGATGATTATGTTTGGGCTGTATGCGACGGAGGAGGTGCCGTTTCGGGAGGTTTATTTCCATGGGATGGTGCAGGATGAGCATGGCAAAAAGATGAGTAAGAGCAAGGGGAATGTGATTTCGCCGATGGAGGTGATTGCGGAATATGGGGCGGATGCGTTTCGGCTGGGGATTATTGCGAATCGGTCGGCAGGGCAGGCGCAGGCGTTTTCGCGTTCGGGGGTGGTCTCGGGGCGGAACTTTTGTAATAAGTTGTGGAATATGGCGCGGTTTGTGCAGCATGCAGTGGGTGAGGATTACGGCGAGCAGTGGCTGGGCGAGGATGCGAACAATGACCGCGATGATATAGATTTACAGGGAGAGCACGAGGAAACGCCGTTGAGCAAGGTGGAGCTAAAGACGCCAGCGGGACACTGGGTGGTGTCCTGTTTGAACCAAGCGCGGGAGGACGTGGAGCGGTTGCTGGGCGAGTATCGGTTTGCGGAGGCGATTGAGGTGGTTTACGGGATGACATGGACGAAGGTGGCGGATTGGTTTATTGAGGCGGAAAAGACGGTACAAAATCCGCAGATGTTGGCCTATGTGTTGGAGTTTTGTTTGAAGTTGTTGCACCCGTTTGCGCCGTTTGCGACAGAGGCGATTTGGCAGTCGTTGTCTTGGACAGATGATCTGTTGGCCGACGAAAAATGGGGCGATTATGCTATATATGACATAAAGAAGGTAGAAGAGTTTGAGCAGGTTATCAAATTGGTGGAGGAAATCCGGTTTGTGGAGGCGAATATCCCAGAGCATAAACAGAAAGACAGGTTGATTTACGGGGATGATCCGTTGATAAAGGAAAACGCGGAGTTGATTCGGGGTCTGGCGAAGCTGGAAGAGGTGCGGCCGCTTTCGGAGAAGGAAGAGGAGCAGCTGGCAGAGAAGGAGCATATTGGTCTGCGTTTGGCGAACTCGGGTCGGAAGGCGTGGCTGGATATAAGCGAGAAGGAAGTTGAGAAGTACGGGGCGAATTTGCGGGCGCGAGTGGAGGATGTACGAGAGGAAATCGCGCAGCTTGAGAAGCGTTTGGCGAATGAGGCCTATGTGGCGAAGGCGCCGGCTGAGTTGGTGGAAGAGAGCCGGGCGGTTTTGGGCGCAAAACAAAAGCTCTTGGGGCGGCTGCTAAGGGAACTAGGGGAGTAGAAACAGGAGAAAACCAGCCTACTGGGGCTGGTTCTCGGGTAAACTATTGGGCTTAGCGCTTTTCTTGGACGAAGGCTCGGTCAATCAGTCGGTCGAGGTCGAAGTGGGAGAGGCCGGCGTCAAAGTCGTAGTCGTAGTAGAACCAGTTGTTATGCCAAGCGCGATTGATGCCAGAGGTGGCCCAGAGGAGGCGTGATTCGAGCGGGATGACGCAGGGGAAGTCCCAGTTAGTGTCGTCGCTAAAGTAGGCGGCCAGAATGGTATAAGTGGCCGCTTGGCTGATGGTTCTGTCAAGAAAGTTGTCGCGGTAATTGCGGTTGAAGAGGCCGAGGTTGAAAGCCCACTGAATGGCTGTGTTAGCGCTGACATTGGTGGCATGGACTTTGCGGTAGAGGGACTGGACGAGGTCAACACCGGTGGCCTTGGCGTCATTGGGGCGCTCTTGATAGGGGTCGAACGGTGGCGCGATGGGTTTGGTGCTAAGGCGGAAGCGGTGGGCGGAGTTCTGGGCGAGCTCGACGGTCTCGATTGTGGGGAAGAGGAGTGGGATGTCGTAAATCGAGAAGAGGAAGCCGCCGCCCCAACGGGTGCTCTGAACCTCATAGACACTACGCCAGATTGACGTAGTTTCATAAGGTTGCCAAATGCAGATTGTGCGCCAAGTTAGGTCGAGACCTTTGGTGTCGCTGCGGATGTTGCTGGTGGTAGACCGGCTCGAACTGGAGGGGTAGATGACGTAGGTGTCGTGATAGAGCCATACCCATTCGTTTTGGGCGGGGTCCAGATACCATTGACCGCCGGTGGCAAACTCGACGTGGTAGCCACCTAGGCTTTGGGCGACGTCGCGGACGTCGACGTACGGGGTGAAACGGGTGCCGCGGGTTTCGTTGGCGGTCCAGTAATGGAGCGGGCGGGCGGCGTCAATGGTGATTTCGAGCTCGCGCGTGGAGAAAGAGCGGTTGCCGTCAAGGGTGGCCGCGAAAGCTGGTGTTGCGAGTGCGAGGGTTAAAACAAGTGCAAGTAAAACAGAAAAAAGCCGTTTGCGATGATTCTTCATTAAATCATCCTCCTTAAAATAGTTTCCTGTAAAGTTCCGCTGCCCGTTTTCCCGATGGGGTAGGTGCCAGAGGTAGGGCCAGATAGAACCACACTGGTTAGTTTCGTTATACCACACCGGACGACCGCAGTCAATAAGGGGTCGGGAGGATCAGAACTTGGATTTGGAGGCTTGGAGGCGGGCGACGCGCTTGGCGATGGGTGGGTGAGTGGAGAAGAAGCCCTTGGCGTTGTCGCTGATGTAGAGGGCTTGGAGGGCGGCATTTTTGGGTTTTTTATCTTTGGGAGCGGCGCCGAGTTTCTGGAGGGCAGAAATCATGGCGTCGGGGTTTCTGGTGATGAGAGCGGAGGTGGAGTCGGCGAGGTACTCGCGCTGGCGGGAGACGGCGAGCTGGACGATGGTGGCGATGAGAGGGGCGAGAATGGCAGCAAGGAGTAGGGCTACAGCGCCGAAAGCGCCGCTGTTGCGGTTGCGGTTGCCGCCGATGAGGGCGACGCGCCAGCCGATTTCAGAGAGGATGGCGATGGCGGAAACGAGGCCGAAAACGATGGTTGCAAGGCGGATGTCGTAGTTTTTGACGTGAGCGATTTCGTGGGCCATGACGGCTTGGACTTCGCGGTCGTCCATGAGGTCGAGTAGGCCAGTGGTGGCGGCGACGACGGCATGTTTGGGGTCGCGGCCGGCGGCGAAGGCGTTGGGGCTGGGATCTTGGATGAGGTAGACTTTGGGCATCGGCATGCCTTCTTGGATGGCGAGGTTTTCGACGATATTATAGAGGCGAGGGTGGTCCTTTTTTTGGATTTCTTTGGCGCCGGACATGGCGACGGCGATTTTGCCGCTCATGAAGTATTGGAAAAGAGTGTAGACGAGGGTGAGAGTGAGGACCCAAATGAGAATCCAGTAGTCGTCATAGATGGCAGAGAAGGCGGCGCCGATTAGGCCGATGAAGAGGACGAAAACAAACATGAGGGCGATGGTGCGGCGTTTGTTGCGGGCGATTTCTTTATACATTGATTAGAATTTGACCTCTGGGGCGTCTTCGATTTTGGCGCGGTCTTTGACCTCGAAGTAGTCGCGGACGGCGAAGCCGAGTTTGCGGGCGAAGACGTTGGTGGGGAAGGTTTTGATTTTGGTGTTTAAGTCTTTGGCGCCGTTGTTGTAGAAGCGGCGGGCGGCTTGGAGTTTGTCCTCGGTGTCTTGGAGTTGGTCTTGGAGCTTGATGAAGTTGGTGTTGGCTTTGAGCTCGGGGTAGGCTTCGGCAATGGCGAAGATGCGGCCGAGGCCTTGCTCGAGGGCGCCTTCGGCGGCGGCGGATTCTTTGACGGTTTTGGCGCTCATGATGCTGGTGCGGGCTTTGGTGACGCTTTCGAAGGCTTCGCGCTCGTGTTTGGCGTAGCCTTTGACGCTTTCGACGACGTTAGGGATGAGGTCGGCGCGGTATTTGAGCTGGACGGTGATGTCGGACCAGGCTTCGTTGACGCGTTCGTTGAGGCGGACGAGGCCGTTGTAGGTGGCCCAAATGAAGAGGGCGCCGAGGACGACAATGCCTAATAAAATCCATAGTACTATCATGTTTTCTCCTTAAAAGTTGTTGCTTTTAGTATATCATAAAGGTGGTGATCCGTCCACTGGGGCGGCCAAGAATATGGGAGGGGATTAAAGTTCTTTAGAGCCTTTGCCGTTGTTGCAGTCGTGGCAGAGGGTCCAGAGGTTGTTTGTGTTTGTACCCCAGTTTGCTACGGCGAGCTTGTGGTCGACCTCGAGCCTAGCGCCCTCTGCCCTACTGGCTCCGCAGATTTGGCAGACATAGCCGTCTCTTTTTAGGATTTCGAATCGAACGGCTTTTGTTATCAAGGCTCTTTGGTGCTTTTTGTGTAATTCGTAGCGTCTTTTGCCCTCTATTTGTGCGAGGATGTTGTCAATGGTGGGGCCAGACATTTTGTAAGTGGAGACGTATTGTCTTCGGCCGGCGGGGGATGAGTAGCTGAGGCGAACGGCGATGTTTAGCTTTAGGTCTGGCTTGAGCTGTTTGCGGCGGCAAAACTTCTGTTCGGCTCTCTTGTATTGTAGCTCTGAGGTGAGTAAGGATTTCGGCTTTACTTTTGCGTAGCTTTTACCGCCGAGGGCTGCTTCGATTTTGTTGTATCGGGTCAAGTAGGTGCTGAGGTTGGCCTTGTTGCTCTGACGGCTGTAGAGGGTACGCTGGGCGGCTTTGTTGTTGATGAAAAAGCCACACGTGTAGTCAAAGATGGAGTTCTTATTGTTATTGTTGTGAAAAGTCTTTGGTTTAGTGCAAGGGAAGGGAATCTTGATGGTTTTGTCTAGTTTGAGAAAAAGTGGCGCATACTCGGCGTTGAGATTCTGGAGTGCTGCAAATAGGGTGCTGTTTTGCTTGATGCTGGAAATGAGTACGGTGTTGCGTATGATAAAGAAAATTAAGGTTGCGAGCAATACACCACTCAAAGATATTATTATTTCTATAGCTTCCATAATGATGGCTATTGTTGTAATTATATGGTGAGTCAGGTGGGACTCGAACCCACGACACCCTGCTTAAGAGGCAGGTGCTCTAACCGGCTGAGCTACTGACCCGTGTTTACTCTGGTATTATATCATATTTCTGGCTGGTGGAAAGTGGTTATGGTTGAAAAGGCCTATTTGACCCGTCTGGTACATATATTATTATTCGTATTCTACGGGTGATATTATACCTGTCTGATACATATTGACAAAACTGTATCTGACTGGTACAATTATGGGTAATGAAGATACATTTTTCAAATCAGGGTAATTTACGCAATTTTCAAGCGTTTGTACGATCATTAGACTTTTCCGATCCATCAAAACTTGAAATTACGACTCATGATAAATGGATTACAGTTCATCCAGCTCATTTGGTGCTTGCTGCGGCTCTGGCGGTAAAAGTAGGCAAGCAGAATGCGGCAATATTAGGGGATATACCTGATACAGGTCGATATCTCGATCGTATGGGGCTGTACAAATTCACAAAAACTCCGTCAACTTTTGCTTATAGCGAGAAAGAACCGGCGGGTCGCTTCGTGCCGCTTTCTGAGATAAAAACCGCCGACGACCAATCATGCTTTATACCAGAAATGGTCCCCTTGCTGCATTTGTCAGAGCAAAATGCGATAGTGGTGAAATATATTTTCAGCGAATTGGTGCGGAACGTACTAGAGCATTCCTTGTCACCTTATGGTGCTATTGTGGCAGCGCAGTATTACAAAAAGACTAACCGCATAAGTATTGGCATCTGTGATACAGGAATAGGGATCTGGAAGAGTATGCGCGAAAATTGGCAACCCAAAACGGACCTAGATGCAATTAGACTAGCGTTAACCCCAGGCATAACTGGTACTACAAGGAACGAGGGCGGATCAATAGAAAATGGCGGAGCTGGACTCTTTTTTACGAAGTCTATGGCAAAAATTACTCGCAGTTATTTTGCAATTTATAGTGGCAGCGCTGAATACACGCTATTAAAGCATCGGAGCGACATAAAAGGCACGCCAACATTGTATGCCGACCCGTTTAGGGATAGGCATACAGCTACAAACGATGCGCCAGCGTTTGAAGGGACTTTGGTTGCTGTCGATATTTCACTTGACGAAACGCCAGAACTTACAGCTCTGCTAAATATCATAAGCCAAGTTTACGATGACGCCATAAAGGAGAGAAAACGTGCTAAATTTAAGGGGCCAAAATTTATATGAAAAATATGATTAAAATGCATCAACTTATAGGTGATTTTGCAGAGAATAAAGAGGTAGCTAAAAAGCTACGCGAAGAGATCATTTTACCATCCCTGTCAGAGGGAAACGAAGTGATTTTGGATTTTGAGGGAGTCGAGGGTGCGACTCAGTCTTTTATACATGCGCTAGTTAGTGAACCGATTAGGCTGTTGCGCAACGATGCTCTTGAGAGACTATACTATAAGAATACAAACGACAATGTGCAGAGTATCATATCGGTCGTTTATCGATATATGCAAGAAAGCTTGGCGATATAGCAACTCAGGATGATAAATAGATTTTTATGCAATATGTGATTTCATATTGACAGGTCCGATTCCATGTGATATACTGTGGATATGATAAGATTAGAGGAATTAGTTTCGGTCACTTCTGGGCACGCTTTTCGGGGCAGTCTGGCTAATCTTGCCGCCGGGGGAATGAAACTGATACGACCCAGCGATTTAGACAACTTCGACGAGACGAAAATCGGTGGTTATGCACTGAACGCGCCGGTTCTCAGTTTGAACGATGGTGATATACTCTTGTCTAACCGGGGCAAATTCCGGGCTGCAATTATGACTCATCCGGGTGAATATGTATTACCGGCCTCGATCTTTATCTTGAAAGTGCGTGACGAGCGGATATTGCCGCAATATCTTGTTGCTTTCTTTAATTCACGACGAGGTCAGGCAACACTTGCTTCAGCTGCCACGCAGTCATACATACCAGCCTTGACAAAATCGGTGCTGGGGGAGATGCAAATTGCGGTGCCGCCGATCGAGAGGCAACGACAAATCGCCGGAATGGCAGCAGATGTGGCAACACAGCGCAAGCTGGCGCTCGAGCAGATCGCAGCGAACGAGGAAATCATGCATCAGGTGATGGAAAAGGAGAAATAATGAAGAAACAAGAGTATGTACCAGCCGAATACGCAAAGGCGGAGTTCAATTGTGTGTATTGTGGAGTTTTTGCGGAACAACAATGGGCGTCTCTGTTTGCTACGGGGAGCCAGGCGGACAGGCCGGGTGATGTACCGACTTTTAGCGAACACTTGGGTAACGACTATGCCGTGTCAAAATGCAAGCACTGCAAGAAATGTATTCTTTGGCTTGCGAAAAAGATCATTATCCCAAAGTCAATCCCAGTGGAGTGTCCAAACGACGATTTAAGTGATGAGGTTAAGGAGTTGTACAACGAAGCAGCATTAGTATTAGCCGATTCTCCTCGTGCAGCAGCCGCGCTCCTGCGTCTGGCGCTACAGACGCTACTTGTCGAGCTCGGTGGAAATGCTAAAAAAACTATCCACGAAAATATAGGCGAGTTTGTAAAAACTGACAAAATTGACGCGCGTCTGCAAAAAGCCGCAGATTCACTCAAGGTGATCGGGAATAATGGCGCGCACCCCGGGGAGATTGACCTCGTCGCTGAACCTGAAAAGGTCGAGAAGATGTTTAGCCTGATCAACTATATCGCGGACCGTATGATAACCCAACCAAAGGAACTGGATGAAATGTTTAACGGCTTGCCTGAAGGCGCTAAGGTTGCTGTAGCGAAGCGAGATGCTACAAGAGGGGAAGATGAGTGAGACTACTATAGCAACCAGCTGGAGAGGTGTACCGCACAGGGCTATTATCCTGAAAGACAAGCAGACAGTGCAGACAAAGGCTGTGCTAATGAAGATCCAACATAAGAATCCTGAAAATGATGAGGCCGCACTAAAAATCGGTCGGTATAATAAAAATAAAGCGGGTCTACTGGGAGGGTTCTCTGCTTCCCTGGAGAGCAGTACGCCGAAGAGTGAGCTGACTCTAGATGACGAAGAGTTCCGTGCGCTTTTGAATTTTATTGAGGAGACTTATACCCCACTGACCATCGGAGTGGGGCATTACATAAAGGCTTCATCTAACCTTGACGTAGGGTTAGCGAAACGACTTCAAGAAGTATTCGAAAACAAGGATGCACGATCTATAGCAGAGTGGCTATGTGCTAACGAACTATTGCCTTCCGATTGCGCCGATATCATGGAATTCAATAAGCGTCGGCGCGCGATACATGAATTTGCTGAAAAGCTAGAGGGAAACGAAGTCGAGTATGAGTGGCAAAAGTGGTTCGAGCAGAACAGTTGGGTGTTGGGTAACGAGTTTGTCGATATCTTAGATGAAAGAAAGATTGACACAGAGAACATCGCTGACTACCTAATGAAAACCTTTGATGGATTTGTCGATTTGATAGAGATAAAACGGCCAGAAGGTATGCTACATTTCTGGTCGGAATGCGATGACCATAGCAATCTTGTGCCACATCAAGATTTGATTAAGGCCGTGACACAGGTTCAGAACTATATTCAAGAACTTGAAGAGGAAATGAATAGTTTAAAAATGCAGGAGAAGCTTGATGGGGTGCCAATCATAAAACCACGTGCGACACTTATATTCGGGCGCTCCCATATGTGGGGTGAACGAGAGCGACGAGCTTTTAGACTATTGAACGCGAACTACATTAACTTGGCTATATTGACATATGACCACGTCCTAGAACGAGCTACGAGGTCGCTGAGTGAGGTGTCGTATGACTAACTGGCAAACAAAGAAGCTGGGCGAATTAGGTGAATGGTTTAAGGGTGCAGGCATTGCAAAAGACGATGCGAATAGCGGAGATTTGCCAGCAGTCCGATATGGCGAGCTCTATACTACCTACAATATAAAAATCGAAGAAACTCGCTCGGGCATCAGTGAGCAGGTTGCGAGCCAGTCACAAGAAATCCAATACGGCGATATCATCTTTGCGGGTTCGGGTGAATCGATAGACGAAATAGCCAAATCGGCTGTTTACTTACTCGACAAAAATGGATACGCGAGCGGAGACACGCTCATATTGAGACCAAATTCTGAAAATAATCCTGTATTTCTGGCGTATTTACTTAACTCACCACTTGCGAGAAAAAACTTGCGCGCAATTGGACAAGGTAAATCCATCGTACATGCTCACATCAAAGAAATGATAAAAATAGAGCTTCCAGTTCCAGATAGGAAAACGCAAGATGACTATGCCAACAAACTCGATGTGTTTGACAGAACGCTCATTTCACAAGATGTTGAAATCGAACGGATGATCGAACTTAAGAAGGGATTGATGCAACAGATTTTCTCTGGCAAGCTTCGCTTCAAGGACGACAACGGTGGCGGCTTCCCAGCGTGGGAAAAGAAAAAGCTAAGTGAAATCGCGACAATAACGACTGGCAAAAAAGATGTGAATCAAGGCAACCCTAATGGTGAATATCCTTTCTTCACTTGTGCCAAAACACATACATATAGCGATGGGTTTTCGTTTAGCGGAGAAGCTATTCTCATAGCCGGTAACGGAGAGGTTGGTCTATGCCAGTATTATAATGGCGATTTTGAAGCATATCAAAGGACTTATGTGTTGCAAGATTTTAAGATAGATGGAAAATTTCTCTTTAGATATTTAAGTTTTGCTTTTCAAAATTTTGTTAATGCGCAAAAACAGACAAGTGCTATGCCCTATATTAAACTCGGGATGCTGCAAACTTTTCCCGTCATAACACCGACAATCGCTGAGCAACGAAAAATCGCCACCTTTCTCTCCGATTTCGATGCCCAAATCGACACCCTGAAATCCCTGCGCGATGAAACCGCCAAGCAAAAGAAATGGCTACTGAATAATTTAGTAACTGGCAAAGTAAGGTTGCCACAATTTAAGGGAAAAGGAGGGTAAAATGGGTAAATATAATCAAGACGAACTAAATAGACTACTATGGGCAGCGGCCGATAGCTCGCGTGGCCTGGTCGATGCGTCAGTTTTCAAAGACTATTCGCTGTCTATGCTGTTTTACAAGTATCTTTCGGACAAGAACAAAATTGAGCGGGCGAAATATCTTGGACGATTTAATGGTGACGCCGAGCGGGCCGAAGCTAAAATGAAGATGTCGCGGTTTTACTTGCCGACTGGCACTAGTTTTGACGAGATTTACGCGAAGAAAGACGATGACAATATCGGTGAACACTTGAACATAGCCTTACGAGCAATTGAAAACCAGAACAAAGCAAAGCTCGAAGGTGTATTTGCGGTCGACTTCAACTCTGAGTCAACGCTGGGCAAGCTCGATCAACGCAACAAGATGCTGCGTAATCTATTAGATGATTTCAACGCCGTTGACTTGTCCGATGAAACTGAAAATGTTGTGGGCGATGCGTACATGTATCTGATTGAAAAGTTCGGTTCAGATGCCGGGAAGAAAGCAGGCGAGTTCTTTACGCGGGCGTCAGTAGCAAAGCTCGTCGCACGGCTTGCGCGGCCACGAGCCGGCGATCGTATTTGCGATCCGACATGTGGATCTGGTGGGTTGCTACTGCTTGCCGGGAGTAATGTCGATGGTCGTGATTACGCACTTTATGGCCAAGAAAAGGTCGGTTCGACCTTTCAGCTGGCGCGGATGAACATGTTCTTGCACGGTATGGACTCAGCTCACCTGGAATGGGGTGATACGCTAAATAACCCTCTATTGCTGGAAAACGACCAGTTGATGAAATTCGATGTTTGTGTGGCTAACCCGCCATTTTCGCTTGATAAATGGGGCGCAGAAAATGCCGAAGTTGATAGGTTCCACCGCTTTTGGCGCGGGGTGCCGCCAAAAAGCAAAGGCGATTATGCCTTTATACTCCACATGGTCGAGACTCTGCGTGAAAAAACTGGGCGCATGGCGGTAATTGTGCCGCATGGCGTGCTATTCCGCGGCGCTGCCGAGGGTAAAATTCGTAAACAGCTGATTGACGAGAATCTGATTGACGCGGTGATCGGCCTGCCGGCTGGGCTGTTCCAGACTACAGGTATTCCGGTAGCAATTTTGATTGTTGATAAAGCTCGCGCCAAAGGTGGAGAACGGGAAGACGAAAAAGACATCTTGTTTATAGAAGCAAGCAAAGAATTCAAGCCAGGGAAAGCTATGAATACTCTTGAACAGAACAACGCCGATAAAATTTATGAGACCTTTGCCGAGCGGAAAGAAGTGAAGAAATTCAGCCGTGTCGTGCCGATTTCCGAAGTGATGGAGAATGATTACAATTTGAATATCACACGATACGTCGATACTTTCGAAGAGGAAAAAGAGATCAACATCAAGGCAACGCTACAACGAATCGATGAGCTAAAACCGCAGATTGAAGAGCTAGACAAAAAGATTCGTGCCACACTGAAAGAACTGGGGATAGGATAATGGACGAGCAAGATTACGACGAGATAAAGCAATCACAGCTCCCGGCTGTGGAGATGTTGATAAAAATGGGCTGGCAATATTTGCCATCTGCTGAAGCTCTAAAAGTACGACGTGGCGACAACACGCGCGCTCTTTTAACTGAAGTGCTAGCGCGTAACCTCATGAGACTGAATAGTTATGAAGTAGACGGGCGAGAGCTACAGTTCAGCGAGGCAGATATCGCAGAAAAAGTCGACCAACTGGAGAGTGAACAGCAGCCCGGCGGGCTAATTGAAACTAGTAAGAACATTAGTGCCACTATCATGCCAAAGATCGGCGGCGGGACGATAAGGGTGCTGAACGGTGGACGATACGAGGACAAGAACATTCGCTACTTTGACTTTGATAATCCTGAAAACAACGACTATCACGTAACCGTGGAATACGAATACACTGACCGCGAACCGCGCCGCATGGATATCGTTTGTTTCATTAATGGAATTCCGTTGATTCAGATTGAAAATAAGCGTAGCAGCGTTGGCTACGAGAAGGCCATAGCACAACTATTGCGTTACCAGCGCCCAACTGAGATCCCGTCAATTTATCCTTACCTGAAGCTATTGTTTGCAATGGACTCAGAAAATGCTTTGTATGGTACAGCACTCACACCAGCGGAATTTTACACACGTTGGAGGGACGAACACCCAATTGGTGAGGACACTATTCGCGAAATTATAGCAAGACCGATTGATGGATCAGTTTACACTAAGCTCTTGGCTGATTTTAGGCCGGAATTAGATTCTAAGATTTATCCGCAAAAGCTTAGCCGTGGGGTTAAGCCGCAAGACAAGACTGTCGTCAGCATGCTGTCTAAAGATACCATTCTTGATTTTATTAAACGCTTTGTTTTCTTTGATGCAGGCGATGAAAAGGTTGCTCGCCATCAACAGACACGTGCGGTTGATAAAGTTTTGACTAGAATCAATGAGTTTGAAGAAACACCGAATGGTCGCCGACGCAAAGGTGGCCTAATTTGGCATACCCAAGGCTCTGGCAAGTCACTGACTATGGTGATGTTGGTGCGAGCAATTATAGAGGATGAACGAATAAGCAATCCGCGGATGGTCGTCGTGACCGACCGCATTGATTTGGACAGACAGATTTTTGAAACCTTTAAGAATGGAAAACTGAAATACGATGTTAAGCGTATGACTTCAGGTCAGAATCTACTCAACCATATAAAAGATAAGGATTCTGCAGTACTTACTACACTAGTTCACAAATTCCAGAAAGCAGCCATCAAATCTGCCGGATTCCGTGATACGGATGAAAATATTATTGTCCTAATCGACGAAGCCCACCGAACTGAGTATGGCAAAGCGGCTGCTGCGATGCAACAGGTTATGCCGAATGCTTGCTTTATCGGCTTTACTGGCACGCCTTTATTGAAGAAGGATAAATCTTTAAGGAAATTTGGGAGCTTTATTGATAAATACACGATTGACGATGCTTTAGATGACGAAGTGATTGTGCCGTTGATTTATGAAGGTCGCTATGTACCGTTAGAGCAAAATGAAAAGCAGATTGACCGGCAGATTGATCGAATAACCGAAGGTAGTTTGACCCAACAGCAGAAACACCAGCTTGCTTCGACCATGCAAAAAAGTGGCATCTCGAAGGTTACAAGCCGACTGGAGGAGATTTGCGCAGATATACAGAAGCATTATGTTCAAAGATTCCAGAATACAGGCTTAAAAGGCCAAATCGTTGCGCCAGATAAATATTCGGCCTTGATAATGCAGCAATGGTTTGAACGGAATGGTGCTATTGAAACAGCGCTGATAATAAGCGATGAGAACGGCGAGATATCGGACGAAGAAGTCCATAAGAAGGAAGTAAAAGCTTACCTTGATAAACAAGCTGGTAGCTATGGTGACTTGAAGAAATATGAAGATGCGACAACCCAGAGGTTCAAGACAGAAAAATATGGTGTTGAACTACTTATCGTGGTCGATAAATTATTGACGGGATTTGATGCACCTCGCAACACAGTGCTCTATATAGCTAAGCCGATTCGTGACCACAACCTTTTGCAAGCAATCGCGCGCGTAAACCGCATCTTTGATAATGGAGAGTACTCAAAGACAGCTGGGTATATTATAGATTATTCAGAAAACGCCAAGAATATAAAAACTGCAATGGCGTTATTTGGCAATTACGACGATGCGGACGTAAAGAGTGCACTGATCGATATAAAGAGTAAGATCGATGATTTGAAGAGTTTACACGACGGGCTTTTAGACAATTTTCGTGGTGTAGAAAATAGTGACCACGCTTATATAGATTTCCTGAAGAGTGAGCCAGAGCGACGCAAATTCAAGGATGAGTTTAATAGGCTATTTGCTGTCTGGGACGAATGTATGAACCTGCGCGATTTTTCTGATATGTTCGGAATTGAAAAGTTTAATCGAATGCAGAAAGAGATCAAAAAACTACTTGAGTTGAAGAAGACAGTTGAATTGCGCTATGGTGAAAGGGTCGATTTTAAAAAATATAATAGGGAGATTGCACGAATACTAGACCAGCATGTGGTAGCAAACGAGGTAGAAACGATGACGGATGAGGTTGCCATATTCGACATGGAGTTCAACGCCGCAATAGACGGTCTAGGTAATGACAAATCACGTGCTGAAGCGATTGCGGCACAGACCACGCGCATCATAAGAGAGCGATACGAGACAGATCGGGTTTATTATCAAAAGTTTTCGGAGCGCATCAAGGAGCTGTTGGAGTTGATGCACCAAAGCAAGATTGAAGATGCGGAAGCTCTGAAGCAATTACGCATAATCGATAAAGAGGTAGAGACCAAGAAAGATGACTCTTTGCCAGAAAGGGTGGCGGCAGTTCGCGGTGCGGATGTCCTGTATCGCAATCTACGAACCGCACTCAATAACCCAGTCGGAGATTATGAGAATCTAGTTATAGGCTTGGCGCAAGAAATCAAAAAGAACGCTCTTGTAGATTGGTATCGCAATCATGAAACTAAGCGCCAGATGCGAGAACAATTAGATGATTACCTATATGAGAATCGCCAGCTCGTGGATTATGATGACGCCGAAATAATCATAGCCGAAGTGATGAAGCTGGCTGAATTTAACCATTCGGAGTTCAATCACAGTGCAAAATAAGTTCTGTTATGGTAGTAGATTTTATGTCTACCACCTGAGCTTCGAAGATCGCAAGTCCTTATCGCTAGTGGTGTATCCAAATTGTAATATCGCTGTAAAAGCCCCAGCCCATGCAACTGAAGAGAAGATTGAGGGATTTCTAAGGCGTAAATGGGTCTGGCTAGAGAAGCAGCTAGCCGAGTTTGAGAAATATAAAAAGGCGCAGTATACTCGAAAGTATCTAGCTGGTGAATCTATGTACTACCTTGGCCGACAATATATTCTGGATATCGTAACTGGTAAGCAAGACTGTGTGAAAAAAGTGGGTGGAAAAATACAAATCATATCTACAAAATCTATCGTTGATTCTGAATATAACGAGCTGCTGTTGAAGAAGTGGCTTGATAATCGACGAAACGAGATCTACAAAAAACAACTGGTTGCCGCATGGGAACAGTTCGGTTACGAACGTATCCCGCAAATCAAAATAAGAGAGATGAGTCAACGATGGGGCAGCTGCTCAAAGAATGGCAAAGTGATAACCCTGAACCCAAAACTGATCGAAGCACCGATGGAAGCAATTCGCTATGTATGCATTCATGAGCTATCTCATATCAAGCACCTTGACCACGATACTGCCTTTTATCGGCTTATGGAGTCGCATCTTCCAAATAACTGGCGTAGTATCAAAGACGATCTTGAAATCAGATTCGGCTAGAAGTTATATTTAGGGTTCTTGCAGCTCAAAGCGATACTTCTGCTCGTTCTTGTTGGCTTCGTCTAAGAACATATCGTAGGGGCGCGCGTAGAGTGGTGAGTCGCCGTAGAGGCCGCGGTAGATGACGAGGGGCTCGCCGGTTTCGGAGTGGGTGGCGATGGCTTCGACGATGTAGAGGTCGCCTTTGTAATGCTTGTAGATGCCGTGGATTTTGACAGCCCGAGGCTTATCGCTGGGGTGGTGGTTCACTTAATTGCCCCAGACGACGCAACCGGCTTCGGTGGAGCAGGCGTCGTAGAATTGCGTCCAGATAGGGTTGCCGGCGGCGACCGACCAAATCAGAGCGGTGATTAAGAGGAAGAGACCGGCGAGTAAACTAATTCGTGCCCATTTTTTCATTTTGACCTCGCTTTCTTGGTTGTGGTTTTGGGGGTCTTGGGGGTGGACTTGGCTTTTTGGGCGCCGCGGTGGCTTTTGGCCTCGCTGATTTTGCCGACCGAGAAGGAGATGCTGCCCTTAAAGAGACTGAAGACGAGGCGGCAAAATTCGGTGGCGAGAGGGAAGAAAATGAGCATCAAGCCGAGGCCGGCGAGGATGGCGGGGAAGGAGACTTCGCCGCGGGTGAAGAGGACGATGGCGAGAACCGGCGCGGTGAGCGCGACGGCGATGAGCGAAACCCAGACCGAGAAGGCGACGCAGAGCGCGGCAACCCAGAGGCCGAAGATGGCTGCTAAAATTGTGACCGCGAGGGCGACGACACCTGCCGCTAGCCCGAAGACTAGGCCGACGGCGCCGGCAGCGAGCCCTAATGCTACCGCGAGAACCACCAAGAGGAGCGGCACACCGAGCGGTATAGCGAGTGCCACCAAAACCCCCAACAAGAATTTGTTTTTCATACTTTTAGTATATCACATTATAAACTACATGGCGACGCAGCGGACGGCGAGACCAGAGTCTCGATCTGCGGCATTTTCACTACTCCAAGTCGTTGGAGAATGAGTAAGATAAAGGGAGTAGGCGTATGGCGGGCCGCTTAGCACCTCCGAGGACCAATAGAGGCCTAAAACGCCTTGTCCAGAGAAGTCGCCACCTTCCCAGAGGCCGCTGTACATGGCGGTCCAACCGTATGTGAATGAGCCAAGATTGCCACCATGCGTCGCTGGTATACCGTCGAACTCGCTAGGTGCTGGCAGCCGCCAACCAGCTGGGCAGACGGAAATGTCTGGGTCAGGATTTGAAACGTAGGGCGGGGCGCTTGACCCCCAGCAAGCCCAAGTGTTTTCTTGGTGGCCCATAGCGGCGCAGAAGTTATAGAGGTAGCCATATTGCGGGTCCTGTTGCCCACCGAAGTTATTGGAGCTGGGGATGCTGGTGCCGCTGGTTGGGTTGGCGTCGGCGGGGACGAAGTATTGGGGGCTGAGAAAGTCGCTAATGTAGTCATCATAGAGACCGAGAGTGTCGCCATAGGTGTCATCGCCGCCGCCGGCGTAAGCGAGGTTAGTCATCATCCAGCAAGTGCTACCAAACATACCGACCCAATAGGTATTACCGTCGCGGGCGTCAAAAGCCACTGTTCGGCTTGTCGGGCAGTTGGAAAGTGTGATCGTCTGCATGGCAGGCATGGTGTCGGACGGGAACACCGGATTACCCGCTGCGGTCAGGGTCACGATACCGGAATAGGTGCCGGTCAGTGCGAGGGACTTGGGTGCCATGGCGAAGAAGATATCGTAGTTGTGGGCGGTGGTGTTAGCGGTGTCGGTAATGGAAATCGGTGTGGCGGTGTCGGGGACGCCGGCGTAGACGGCAGTGTAGTTCTTATTGGACGGACCGAGGACTTGGTAGGCGGCGTCAAAGTTGTTGGCGATGCCATGCATCTGGCCGTGTGGTATGGCGAAACCCCATAAGCTCGAGCTACCACCTCCGGATAGATCCCAAACATCTCGGATTTCACTATTCCAGCTAGAGAAGACCTCACCCCCCATGGTTAGCTCACCGTTTGGCGGGCCTTCAAGCGTCAGGGTGTAGCCATACTCGTAAGACGAGGTCACGGCTAGGCCAATGCAGTTGCTGGCGATGCTACCGGCGAGCACCTCGATGTCTAAGACGTTATTCTGGGCGTCATAGGCGGGCTGGGGGCCATCGACAGAGCAGGCTTGGTCGGATATTTGGACGAAGCCCACGCCCACGGTTGTGTTGACTTGTACCTCTTCGGCACTTATGGGGCGAAAGCCGCTCACAACCACGCCTGTTATGATTGCAAATGCTGCTGCTCCGGCTGCCGCACTCGCTACTCGTTTTACTAATGTTCTCATTTACTGCTCCTTACCTTTTTTAAATTTGACTCTAACTCTTTTTTGCTAAAATTAGGCTAAAAATGCCCCGACGGACGTAGTAAAGGGACGCCATCGGAGCATTTCTAGCTTAATATAGCCGCCTCCAAGCAGAGTTAACTGAAGGCGCAAAAATGAAGAAAAAAGGCGAGACTCGGCTCGCTGTATTAATTGTGATGAAGGAGTTGGGTGGTAGCTACCATCTAAATCCCCCCCCCCCTGTTTTTTTATTGTGCGACATTGTCCCAGACATCGCCGCGCACATTATAACAGTTTGACTCATGCTTACCTCTTTAATACATTCTTGTGTGGTTATTATAGCTTATGGTTATCGCGTTGTCAAGGACAAAGTTAGAGCCAAGTTTTGAAGACGCGGATGTAGAGAACTTTGGCGAGCTGGATGGCGCCGATGTAGAGGGCGATGAGGCCGGCGAGAGGGATGAGGAAGACTGGCGGCAGGTGGGTCATCTGGAAGGCCTCGGCGATAGGTGAGAAGGCGATAAAGAGAGCCAGAGCGAGGACCGAGAGGGTGGAAAGGATGAGCGGCTTGGCGGGCTTGGAGAGGAAGAGGTTGGTCTTGTCAGTGCGGGCGATGAGCATGATGAGGACTTGGGTGGTGATGCCGACGGCGAACCAACCGGCCCAGAAGAGGGGGATGGTGGCCTCGGTGTGCCAGCCGAAGCCGAAATAGAGGAGGGCAAAGGCGAGGATGTCGAAAATCGAGGAAACGGGGCCGATAAAGAACATGAAGCGGCGGATCGATTTGGGGTCCCATTTGCGGGGTTTTTTGAGGTAGTCATCGTCAACGTTGTCGAAAGGTATGCCGAGGACGGAGAAGTCGAAGAGGAGGTTCTGGGCGAGGAGTTGGATGGGGAGCATGGGGAGGAAAGGCAGGAAGGCGCTGGCGACGATGACAGAGATGATGTTGCCGAAATTGCCGGATACAGCGAGCTTGATGTATTTGGAGACGTTGCCGAAGGTGCGGCGGCCCTCAATAACGCCTTCGTCGAGGACGGTCAAATCCTTTTTAAGGAGGATGATGTTGGCGGTTTCTTTGGCGATGTCAACGGCGTTGTCGACGGAAATGCCGATGTCGGCTTGGTGGAGGGGTGGGGCGTCGTTGATGCCGTCGCCGAGGTAGCCGACGGTGTGGCCGGAATCTTGGATGGCTCTGACAATGCGGGCTTTTTGGGCGGGACTGAGCTTGACGAAGAGCTCGCATTCGCGGGCGGCGGCGGTGAGGTTGTCGTCGCTTAGCTTGTCGACATCAGCGCCCGAAAGGGCGTGTTTGGTGTCGATGCCGACCTTTTCGCAGACGTTTTTGGCAACGCCGAGGGAGTCGCCGGTTAGGACAATGGTGCGGACGCCGTGCTTGCGAAGGCCGGCGACGGCTTGGACGGCGGAGGCTTTGGGCGGGTCGAAAAAGCCGATGAAGCCAGCAAACTCCATGTCTTTCTCGTCGCTGGGGTCATAGCTCCGGTCTTCGCTGGGTGGCATTTGGCGGACGGCGACGGCGAGGACACGGAAGCCTTTTTGGTTGTATTTTTCGTAAGTTGCTTGGGCGGTTTTGAGCTCCTTGTCGGTGAGTTTGCAGCTGGCGAGCATCTCTTCGACGGCGCCTTTGGTGATGAGAAAGCGCTTTTTGTTTTTGGTGCAGAGGATGACAGAGAGGCGGCGGCGCATGAAGTCGAAGGGGATTTCGCCGAGCCGTTCGTATTCACCAAGCTTGGGGCTGAGGCCGTTCTTTTCGGCGCGGGCGATGACGGCGACGTCGAGGAGGCCTTTGAGGCCGGTTTGGAAGGCGGAGTTTAAGTAGGCGGCTTGGAGAACGGCCAGGCTTTCGTTGCCGTGGAGGTCGAGGTACTTCTCGAGGATGATTTTGTCCTCGGTCAAGGTACCGGTTTTGTCGGTGCAGAGGATGTCCATCTCGCCGAAAGTTTGGATGGCGCCGAGGTTTTTGACGATAACTTTGTGCTTGGACATGCCGACGGCGCCGAGGGCGAGGGTGGAGGTCATGATGACGGGAAGCATTTCGGGGGTGAGGCCGACGGCGACCGAGATGGCGAAGAGGAGGGAGAGCGACCAGTCGGCTTTAAGGAAGCCGTTGATGAGGAAAACGAGGGGGACCATGACGATAATCATTTGGATGAGGAGGCGGCTGACCGAGGCGACGCCGCGCTCGAAGGCGTTTTTGCCCTTGTCGTTATTGAGGGTTTTGGCCATGGAGCCGAAGTAAGTGTTGTTGCCGGTCTCGAGGACGACGGCGGTGGCAAAGCCGGAGACGACGTTGGTGCCCATGAAGGCGAGGTTTTTGATGTCGGTGAGGGAGTCTTTGTCGGAAACTTGGGCGCCGGCCTTTTTTTCGACCGGTACGGACTCGCCGGTGAGGGCGGCTTGGGCGACGAAGAGGTGTTTGGTGGAGAGGAAGCGGATGTCGGCGGGAATCATGTCGCCGGCGGCGAGCTTAATGACGTCGCCGGGAACGAGGTGGTCCATCGGGACTTCGATGGCTTCGCCGTCGCGGTAGACGGTGGCGGTGTTGGAGATCATGGAGGCGAGTTTTTCGGCGGCGTTATGGGAGCGCTGGCTCTGGACAAAGGAGACGAGGCTGGAGACGACAATCATGACGAAGATGATGACGATGGCGACCCAGTCGGGGCCGTCACCGGCGAAACGGGCAGCGAAGTAGGAGACGAGGATAATCAACAAAAGTACGCCGTTAAAAGGGTTGACGGCGGCCTCGAAGGCGCGAGTGGTGGTGGTTTGGTGTTTGCTGAGGGTGATTTCATTGGGGCCAAACTTCTCGAACTTGGTGTCTGCGGCGGCTCCAGAGAGGCCGAGTGGTTCTTTGGTGTCGGAAAAGGTGATTTTGTATTTGTCGACGATTTCGCGGTAGGAGAGGAGGGCGGATTTCTTGAGTTGGCGCTCGGTTTGGTCCTTTTTTTGGGTGAGGTTTTTGCGGTGTTTGAGAATAAACATAAGCTTATTATAGCTTATTTGGTTGGGGATTGGAAGTGGGGGCGGGGTTGGCTAGGTTAGCTTAGCGTTAGCAATATGTTTTGGCCGACAGGTGTGATAGAGCATTTGCTACGCAAATCTCTCCCACACGTCGTCGCCTCCTAAAAGGAAGTAAACTTCCTTTTCTCTCGGCTCCTAGTGTGGTAAGATAAACTGTGGGTTAAGGTGTGTTCGTGAAAAGGTGATGGCTTCATGAACAATGGGCATAGGACATTAGAAGTCAGGAAAGGAGGAAGGTTATGAGTATAACGCTTGAGCTTTGGTTTGTGCGTGTTACCGTATCGCTCTTTTCGGGGCGGAAACGCTAAAAGCTAACTGCTATCTCTAGCAGTTAGAACACCCATTGAGGTTTGTCGCCTTTGCAGGCAAGCCTCATTAAAGTCATTATAGCAAAGCAAAAGCGGGTTGTCAAGGGGCGACGCAGCGGACGGCGGTGCCGTAGCCCTTATTGGCCGAGCGCGCGGGATTGACATCGGCGCTGGTGAAGTACAGTCTGAAGGCAGTGTTGACACCATCAACAGTAGAAGCCCAATAGCCGCTGTTTGAGCCCTGATTGTTGAACGAGCCATCGACAAAAGCACCGGCGTACATATAAAGACCGTTGGTAAAGAGGCCGCTTGGGCTGGAGGTTGAGCCGCTGTTGAGTGTATTGTTGAGGAGGGTGAACTCACCGGTGGTAGCTTGGCCAGTTGGCAAGCGCCAACCAGCTGGACAGATACTAACGCTAGGGTCTGGTTGGGTGGCGGTGGTTGTTTGGCAGGCGGCGGACTGTCCGGCCATGGCGGTGCACCAACTGTAGATGTAGCCAAATTGAGCTCTGGTACTGGTGGGTCTAGTGTCGGCGGTAGTGTTGTTGATACCTATGCCGCCGTCTGTGGCTAAGCTAGGGTCAGTCGTGCCGGACGTTGGGTTAGCATTGAGCGGTGTCCAATAGCACATGGCGGTTGGATTAGCGGCCATTGTCGCATTGTTACCATAGCAGGCTTGTGTGGAAGTAGTATGAGAGTTACCAAGAGTGAAGGTGGGAAGTGCGTCGCCGTAGGTATTAGTGCCACCACCCGCATAGGCGAGATTAGTTTCCATCCAGCAGAGGTCACCAATGCGGCGAACCCAGTAAGTGTTGCCGTCGCGTGCGTCAACGGCTCGGGTGCGTTCGGTTGGACAGTTGGCGGCGGTGATGGTTTGGAGATAGTCGCCAATTTGGGCGATGGGAGCGTCATTAAGAGTGCCGGAGATAACAATAGTGCCGGAATATTCGTCTGTAGGCATGGTAGTGCCGATGGCGGCGGCGAAGAAGATGTTGTATTGGTCGTCTGTGGTGTTGGCGGTAGTGGTCTGGGAGAAGATGGTGGGAGAGGTGGGGACGGCGGCATAGCGGGCGGTGTTAGTGCGATTGGTTGAGCCGAGGACTTGGTAGGTAGCGTCAAAGCCATTAGGTACGTCATGCATTTGGCCGCTTGGGATGGCAAAGCCCCAAGCGCCGCCACTGGTTTGGGTGGCGAAGGTAGCAGGAGCGATAATGATTCCGGTGGTGGAGGTGATGTGGGAGAGATTGTCTGAAGTGCTTAAGTTGCCAGTCGCGGGGCCGTTGATGGTTAGAGTATAGCCATAATCGTTATCGGTCGAGGCGAGGTAGGTGATACAGTCGGCGACAATACTGTTGCCGGTGGTGGAGAGGGAGAGGGTGGAGTTAGCGACATTGTAGTTGGCGCAGGTGGTGTCGGTGATGGAAGAGATACTTAGACTGCCAGCGGCATTGCTGATGGCGAAGGTGTTCTCGAGGCCGTCGGCATGAGTGGAGTGGAATTGATTGGTGATGGTGGCGGAGAGGATTAAGAAAGCCGCGATACTTAGGGTCGCGGTGGCTACTCTTTGAGTAAGTTGGAGGAAATTAGGCCTTAAATAACCCCCCCCCCAGCTACTTGGTACGTCTTTACTTTGCTCATTGCCCTTATCTCCCTTGCACTTATCGATTACTTGTTTATAGTTTAGCATAAGTAAGTTGGGGATGCAAGGGTTTGGTGTGCTAGTTAGAGACGTTTAAGAGATAGGGTTTTGAGCCAGCTGGATTTGCGCTTGATGGCGAAGTAGCCGATGATGGAAAAAATGGTGGAACCGATAGTGGCGGCGATGAGGTCTTTCATGGTATCTTGGAGGGCGGCGCGGCCGATGAGGACAGTGCCGTCCTCGAGCGCCCAGCTCTGGGTGTTGAGGCCAAAAATGGCGTCAACGGAGAACTCGTAGATCTCCCAAATGACGGCGAGGGCCATGGAGAAAGAGAAAATAAAAAGGGCAGCAAAAATAGGCGAAAGGGCGACTGGAATGTCGCGGGAGTTGTTGAGGAAACTGATGAGGGTGTAGCCGAGGATGCCGAGCAAGATGCCGCTGGTAAAATGGAGGAGGGTATCCCAGTGGGGGACGCGGTGATAGAAATTGTGAACTTCGCCGAGGTAGATGGCGCAATAAATGAAGACGACGTAGACAATTAGCATCCAAGAGGAGAGGGTGGCTTTGAAGCGGCGGGCGGCGATGCTAGGTAGAAAGAGGAGGAAGATGCCGAGCAGAGATTGGATGAGAGACATGGGGTAATCATCGCGAGTTTCGGTTTTGGTGATGAGGCGGACGGTGAGATAGACGGTGGCTGCGACGAGGGAAATGAGGACGAAGATGAAGAGGGCTTTACTATTGAAGATTTGGTTAATAAGTTTACGAGATTTACGCATCTTTACAGGAAAAGTATAGCATAGAGGGCGAAAATATGCTAGACTATCTCTATGGGAATTAGTAGGGACGAGATAGAGCATTTGGCGGAGTTGTCGAGCTTGTCGCTGTCGGAAGCGGAGATTTCGTCGTTGGGGGCGGATATGGAGCGGGTGATTGCTTATTTTGACCAGTTGAATGAATTGGATACGACGGATGTGGAGCCGACTTTTCAGGTGTTCCCGATGGAGAATGTTTGGCGGGCGGATGAGGTGGTGCAGTTCGAGGCGGGGCGGGCGGAGTTGCTGGCGTTGGCGCCGGAGGTGAAGGATGATCAAATAAAAGTTCCGAGGGTATTATGAAGAAATCCGATGGGAAGAGTTCTTTGGAGCGCGTGAAGGAGGCCTTGGCGGCGGCGAAGAAATATGAAGCATATAATATATTCACTAAGCTGAATGAGAAAAAGGCGTTGGCGCGGGCGGTGGAGATTGACCGGCGGATTGCGGCGGGTGAGGAGGTCGGGCGGTTGGCGGGCGTGCCGTATGCGCTAAAAGACAATTTTAGCGACCCGGATGATTTGACGATGGCGAGCGTGGAGATGCTAAAGAACTACCATGCGCCGGTGACGGCGACGGCGGTGAAGCGGATTGAGGACGAGGGTGCGATTATGATTGGCTGGACGAATATGGATGCTTTTGCGCATGGCGCCTCGACGGAAAATTCGGTGTTTGGCGTGACGCTGAATTCGCGGGATAAGACGCGGGTGTCGGGTGGTTCGTCGGGCGGGTCGGCGGTGGCGGTGGCGTTGGATATTGTGCCGTTTGCGCTAGGGTCGGACACGGGCGGGTCGATTCGGCAGCCAGCGAGCTATAATGGAGTGTTTGGGATGAAGCCGACTTTTGGCGCGGTTAGTCGCTATGGGGTGGTGGCGATGGCGTCGTCGACCGACACGGTGGGGTGCTTGGCGCAGACGGCGGAGGATACGCGGTTGGTGATGTCGATTATGGCCGGGGAGGATGAGAAGGACCACACGACACTGCCGGACTTTTTTGACCAGCCAGTAGAAACTTCAAAACTGCGAGTCGGGGTGATTGGAGACTTTATGGGTGAGGGGGTGGATACGGAGGTGGTGGGTGCGGTGAAGGATTATATAAAGAAATTGGAAAAGGCGGGGCATGAGGTGGCGGAGGTGAGCTTGCCGATTCTGAAATATGCGTTGGCGGTATATTATATTGTGGTGCCGGCGGAGATTTCGTCGAATTTGAGCCGATATGACGGGATTCGTTATGGCTATCGGGCGAAGGATGCGAAGACGCTGGGCGAGATTTATGGTAGGAGCCGCGATGAGGGCTTTATGCCGGAGAATAAGCGGCGGATTATGATTGGGAACTTTGTGTTGTCGTCGGGGTTCTTTGACGCATACTATTTGAAGGCGCAGAAAGTCCGGACTTTGATTATTAAGGCTTACGAGGAGGCGTTCGAGAAATATGACGTGTTGGTTTGCCCAGTGGCGCCCGGGCCAGCGTTTAAGGTGGGTGAGCATGATGATGATATTTTGAAATTATATCTGGAGGACGTGATGACGACGCCACCGTCGCTGGCGGGTCTGCCAGCATTGGCGGCGCCAGCGGGGGAGACGAAGAGCGGCCTGACGGTGGGGGTACAACTGATTGGACCGAGGGGAAGTGATGCGCGGCTGTTGCAGTTGGCGGCGGAAATTGAGGGGGCAAAATGAGCGGCAAATATGAAATGACGGTGGGGATAGAGTGCCATGTGCAGCTAGCGACGAGGACGAAGTTGTTTAGTGCGGTGGATAATGACGCGCGAGAGAAGGAGCCGAACGCGTGCGTGAGCCCGGTGGACTATGCGTTGCCGGGGATGTTGCCGCTTTTGAACGCCCGGGCGGTGGAGTTGGCGGTGCGGGCGGGGTATGCGCTGGGGGCGAAGATAAACCAGAGGTCGCATTTTGACCGAAAGCATTATTTCTACCCGGATTTGCCGAAAGGATACCAGACTTCGCAGTTTTATAAGCCGATTATCGGCGAGGGGAAGGTGGTGCTGGCAAATGGGCATGAGGTGCGGGTTGAGCATGCGCATTTAGAGGAGGACGCGGGGAAGTTGACGCATTTTGGTGATTATAGCTTGGTGGATTTGAACCGGGCAGGGACGCCACTGCTCGAGATTGTGTCGATGCCGGACATCCATTCGGCGGAAGACGCGCGGTTGTATGCGGAGGAACTGTGGCGGTTAATGACCTACGCGGGGGTGAGTTATGGAGATTTGTACCATGGGAATATGCGCTTTGATGTGAATATTTCGGTGGCTCCGGTTGGCGCTAAGAAATTAGGTACGCGGGTGGAGATTAAGAATTTAAATTCGTTTCGGTCGGTGGAGCGGGCGGCGGCTTATGAGTTTGGTCGGCAGACGGAGCTAATAGAGGCGGGGCGAGGTGGGGAGATTCGGCAGGAGACGCGAGGGTGGAGCGATGCGACAGGCAAAACGACGGCGCAGCGGAGCAAGGAGCAGGCGCAGGATTACCGCTATATGCCGGATCCGGATGTGCCGCCGCTAAATTTGGCGGAGGAATATATTGCGGGAGTTTTGGCCGAAATGCCGAAGTTGCCAGAGGATTATCGGGCGGCGTTTCGGGAGGCTGGGGTGCCTAGTGAAATTGTAGAATTAATTTTGGACAGGCAGAGCTATGCCGAGTTATTGATGGCGGTGCTGGAAGAGTCGGATGCGGCGACGGGGAAGATTGTGGCGAATTGGCTGGCGAGCGTGGTGATGGACGAGGCGCCGACGGCAGAGCAGCTTTTGGAGCTGGCAAAAATGGTGCAGGGGTCGGAAGTTTCGCAAACGGCGGCGAAAGAGCTTTTGGTGAACTTTAGCGATGGCAAAACTGCGCGGGAGTTAGCGAAAGAAATGAATTTATTGCAGGAAAATGACGACGCGGCGCTAGAGAAAATAATTGACGGAGTGATGGCCAGCCCGGCGGCTGCGGCGGCGGTGGCAGATGTGCGAGCTGGCGAGATGAAAGCAGTGGGCTTCTTGATTGGGTTGATTATGAAAGAGTCGGGCGGTAAGGCGAACCCGGCGCGAGCGCGGGAACTGCTGCTGAAGAAATTGGGTTAGTTGTTGAAGTTTAGTTGCCACCGAAACGGCGCTGGCGGCGGCTGAATTCTTTGATTAGGAGGGGGACGTCCTCGCGGGTCATCTCGGGCCATGCTTTGCTGGGGAAGAACATTTCGGCGTAGGCGATGCGCCAGAGCATGAAATTAGAGATGCGCTGCTCGCCGGAGGTGCGGACGAGGAAATCGACGGGCGGGATTTCGGGGTGGTAGAGGTGCTGGGCGATGAGCTCGGGCGTGATGTCTTCCTGACGAAAGCCCCCCCCCACAATCTTTTGGGCCGCTTCGGCGAGTTCGAGCTGGCCACCGTAGTTGAAGCAGAGGGCGAGGGTCTTTTTGGTGTTGTCTTTAGTGAGGTTTTCGGCCTCTTCGATGAGCTTGACGAGTTTGGGCGAGACGTTGTAGGTGCGGCTGCCGAGAAAACAGACTTTGACGCCCTTTTCATGCAGGGCTTTGACTTGCTGGTCGAACATGACCTCAAAGAGTTCCATCAGGTAGGAGATTTCTTTTTGGCTGCGGTCCCAGTTTTCGGTAGAGAAGATGTAGGCAGAAACGATTTCGATACCGGACTCGAAGCAGGCCTCAATGACTTCCATCAGGGCGTCAAGGCCGCGGCGATGCCCCTCAAGCGTGGGTAGGCCGCGCTCTTTGGCCCAGCGGCGATTGCCGTCGACGATAAAACCGATGTGATGTAGCATAGTTAATATTATAGCACACAACTTGCCTAATATCGCTGGGGTTAGGGCGCAACACACCGAACAGAGTAGCCGATGCCTTTACCGTTAGAGTCCACGGGAGCAGCAGTGGAGCTGGTGAAGCCCAGCCTAAATGCAGCGGCGGCACTATAGACGGTAGAAGACCAGTAGTAGCCACCCGAGCCCGGACTGCCGAGTACTCCGCCGAAGAAACCGCCAGCGTACATGTATAGGCTGTTGGTGAGGAGCCCGCTTGGGCTTGTGGTCGAGCCACCATTGATGGTATTGTTGAGGAGGACAAACTCACCACCAGTGCCGCCGATTGGCAGTCTCCAATTCGCCGGGCAGATACTGACATCTGGGTCTGGTTGAGTGGCGGTGCTAGTTTGGCAAGCGGCTGATTGTCCGGCCATAGTGGTACACCAGCTATATAGCAGTCCATATTGACCTGTACCTGTAGTGCTGGTGCTTGGGTCAGTAGTACCTGTGGTGATATTTGAGCCGGGAGGGTTCCAATAACAGAGGGTGGCAGGGTTGGCGGCCATTGTTGTATTATCGCCATAACAGGCCTGTCCGGATGCAATGTTGGCGCCAATGCCCTGAGTAAAAGCTGGCAAGACATCGCCATAAGTACTATCCCCTCCGCCAGCATAGGCTAGGTTGGTCTCCATCCAACAAAGGTCCCCACCACCAGATTGGGTACTATTAATGCGGCGCACCCAATAAGTAGAGTCGTCACGAGCGTCTCGTACTCGGGTTCTGGTGATGGGACAAGAATAGTTGCCGGGCGTACCCTCTAGGGTGATACGCTGGATGTCGGAGCCGGTTGGGGCTGGAGGAGGTAAGTCTCTTGGCTGGGCTGCTGTGGTAGAGTCATTGACGCAACGGACAGAGTAGCCGTAGCTCTTATTGCCCGCGGTCGCAGTATAGACCTCGGAACTGTTGAAGAGCAGTCTGAAGGCAGTGTCGGCGCTGTCAACTGTAGAAGACCAATAATTGCCGCGTGAGCCCTGATTGTAGAACGCGCCACCACTGAAGCCGCCGGCGTAAAGGTACAAACCCTGCGCGAATAGTCCAGCCGGACTGGTGGTCGAGCCACCATTTATGCTGTTATTTAGCAAGGTGAATTCTCCAGTTGTCGCAGCTCCTGTCGGTAGCCTCCAACCGGATGGGCAGACGTTAATAGTAGTATCGGGTTGAGTGGCAGTACTGGTCTGGCAAGCAGAGGCTTGGCCACCCATGGCAGCACACCAGTTGTATAAGTAGCCGTACTGGCCAGTGCCGGTAGTGCTGGTGCTGGGTTCGGCTGGAGCTGTAGTTGGGTTAGCGCCGGGTGGGATATCATAGAGCATGGCAGTGGGAGAGTTAGAACGGCCTTGGGTCATGGCGAGAGTGTCGCCAAAAGTACTGACCCCACCATTAGAAGTGCCACCAGCATAAGCAAGGTTAGTCTCCATCCAGCAGAGATTGTCAATCTTCCTCACCCAGTAAGTGTGGTTGTCTCTAGCATCCACAGCCATAGTACGGACAACAGGACAGTTATTAATCGTGATGTTCTGTAAGTAGAGGGGACTAGGAGGCATGGCAGCATTACCTAGAGCAGAGATGATGACTTTGCCTGTATAGGTGCCTGTAGGCATGTAGGAGCCAGAAGAGACAGCAAAGAAGAAGTCATAGTTGTCGGCTGTGGGGTTAGCTGCTGTAGTGGAAGAGATAGGAGTAGCTGTACTTGGTACGGAAGCGAACTTAGCTGTGTTATTAGCATTAGCTGGGCCTAGGATACTATAGCTAGAGTCGAAACCATTGGTGATACCTTGGACTTGGGAGCTAGGGATGGCAAAGCCCCAGTTGCTGGTATCAATGCTATTGCTGAAGATGGCTGGAG
>WRLC01000003.1 GCA_009777795.1 Candidatus Saccharimonadota bacterium | reverse complement strand
GTCGGTGTCTATGGAGTAGGTGGTGAGGGGGGATAGATGAAGGCCGAGGGTGATGATCAGCGTGAGGCTAAGGAGAGAGAGGATGAGGCAGCGGAGATTAGGCATTGAATGCCCCCCCCCATAATCTTTTGTGTTTTAATGCTTGTCATGCTTTGGCCCTTATCCTTACTATATTATTATATTAACATAAGTAATTATAACTTGTCAATTTAAAAACCAGCCAATATTCATATTGACTGGTTTTTGCGCTTAGCGCTTTTTCGAAAAGAAGAACACCGCCAACACCGTCGGCCCGGTATGTGCGCCGATAATCGGCCCAATTCGCTGCGACGCCGAGACTTGCGCGCCCGGGCGTTTCTCGCGAATCGCCTCGGCCAACTGCTCGGCCCGCTCCCGCTGGCTCGACGCCCCGTACGACACCCAAACCTTGCCGCCATCCTCGTAAAGTGTGTCATACACAATGTCCGACAGCTCCCGGATAATCGCCTTCTCGCCGCGCACCTTGCCCACCGATTCCAGCTTACCATTCAGCGGCAGCCGCATCACCGGCTTGATATGCAGCAAACCCGCCACAGCCGCCTCAATATTCGACACCCGGCCCGACTTTTTCAACTGATTAAAATTATCCACCGTAAACCAATGCGCCGTCCGCTCCACCCAATAGCTTAGCTCCTTCAACATCAAATCCATCTTGGCGCCCGTATCTCTTAGTTCGACCATCCGCTCCAGCAGCAAACCCAGCCCCGGCGCAATCGAATGCGTGTTCGGCGTCTCGATTCTCCGCTCCGGATACTCCTCTCGCAGTTCCGCCAACGCAATATGCATACTATTCCACGTCGCCGCCGACAAATCCGGCACAATTCCCAGATACAACACATCGTCGCCCGCCTGCAAGACTTGTTCAAATGCTTCCTTAATCGCAGGAACCGTCAACCCCGACGTCCCCGTCGCGCCGCCACTTTCCGCCTGCATCTCGTAGAATTCATCTACGTCCGGCAGATAACCTTCTTCGTCCGGGTAGCTTCTACCCGCGATTGTCAGCCCCAGCGGCAAACACCTCACTTTCAATTCATCTAGTCTCGCCCACGTCAAGTCGCAACTGGTGTCTGTGATGATTTGCAATGCCATGTCATTTTTCCTCCTTTTCTGTAAAATTTCAACCCACAGGTACCCTCCCCATTATATCACACTTCCCTTAAAAAGTCAACTTTACGACTACCGAGGGTTCAACTTCAAGTATCTACGCACCGCCAAATGCGCCGCCAACGCCCCAATCATCACCCCTAGTAGCAGCAAGCCCAGCGCCATCGCCCACCAGTAATCCGCCGCAAACTCATAGGTCGGCGCCACGGTCACGCCATAATCCTCAAGGTATGCCCGCAGCCCCCGAAACAGCGAAAACGCTAACAGGGAAGTTGCCAATGCCGCCAGTGTCCCATAAATCATCGCCTCAATAATAAACGGCCCCCGGATGAAACTATGCGACGCCCCCACCAGCCGCATCATATAAATCTCCTCTCGCCGGTTGAAAATCGCCATCCGAATCGTGTTAAAGACAATCAAAACCGCCACGCCAACAAACAGCAAACTGGCCGCCAGCCCCACCTTCTCCACGAAGCTTGTCGTCCGCGCAATATTCTGGATAATCTCCCGCTTCTCGCCCTCAAACGACGGCGGCCGGTCAGTCGCCAGCAAATCCGCCACGCTCCTATCCGTCCGGATAAATGTCTCCACCTCACCCGTCTGCTCCGGATCGACTACTTTAATATGCATAATCCACGGGAAGCGATTGGTCGCCTCAAACGACGCGTCAATCATCGACTGGTCGTTATGGTTGTCCGCCCGGTAGAGCTCCATCGCCTCCTCTGGCGAAACCAACCCAACCCAACGCACGCTCTCCAGCTCCCGCACCCGATTTGCCGCCAACTCCACCCGCTCGCGCCCCAAATCATGCTCCAAATAAACCGAAAATGTCAAATTTTCCTTAATATCGTTTAACGTATTGTTCAAAATATCCCGGCTAACCAGCGCCACCACCACAATCGTCAGCGCCATGATCATCACAAAAGTCGCCGCCACCGACAACCACGAATTACGCAAAAACGACTTCAACCCATACTTCACCTGCCGCGACAACTGCAACATCGGCCGCGCCTCCGTCTTCGTCAGCGCCTTCAAATTCTGCCGCGCCTCCACCTTTTTATTATTAGTCTTTGCCATCTATTTGACCACCTTTCCCCGCGGCACATCGGCAACAATTTTGCCATCCTCAATCCGCACTGTCCGCGCATTCAGCCGGTGCACAATCTCCAAATTATGCGTCGTAAACAGCACCGTTGTCCCTAAATCGTTAATTTTCTTCACCAAATCGACAATTTCCCACGTATTTTTATTGTCCAAGTTCCCCGTCGGCTCATCGGCAATCAAAATCCGCGGCTGCCGCGCCACGCTCCGCGCAATCGCCACCCGCTGCTTCTCCCCGCCCGAGAGCTGGGCCGGCAATTTATTCATTTTATCTAGCAACCCGACCAAATCCAACACCCGCGGCACAATATTCTGCGTCTCCGCATTGGTGTGCCCGGCAATCTCTAGCGCAAAAGCCACATTTTCATAGACCGTCCTATCCGGCAACAACTTGAAATCCTGAAACACCACCCCAATCCGCCGCCTCAAGTGCGGGATATGCTTCTTCGCCAGCGTATCGTAATCTATCCCCCCGACCGTAATTTTACCCTCGTCCGGCAACTCCTCGCGCGTAATCATTTTTAAGAGCGTCGACTTGCCCGAACCGCTCGACCCCACAATCACCACCATCTCACGCGGGTTAATATTTAGGTCAACATTATCTAGCGCCGGCGTCTCATCAGCCTTGCCGTACCTCTTAGTCACGCGCTCTAATACAATCATATACACATTATAACACATCTATGATATAATAGCTTCTAGAAAAAAGGAGATTATATGGATTTCAACAAGCTTTTAGATACCGGCGATTACGAAAACGGCGAGATTACCGTTGTGGTCGAGATCCCCATGGGCAGCACCCAAAAAATCGAATTCCGCCGCGACCTCGGGCTCTTCATGATTGACCGCGTTGAGCCCGACATCTTCGCCAAGCCCACCAACTACGGCTTCATCCCTCAAACTCTCGACGAAGACGGCGACGAACTCGACGTCCTCCTCGTTTCCCCGCTCCAGCTCGCCAGCGGCACCTTTACCACTGCTAAAATCCTCGGCGTCATGAAGTTCGAGGACGACGGCGAAGTCGACGACAAAATCATCGCTGTTGTCGCCGACGACCGCAGCACCGGTAATATCTACGAAACTTTCGAGGACTTGCCACCAAAACTAATTGAGCAAATCAATTTCCACTTCAGCCACTATAAAGACCTCAAAAAGCCCGACACCACCATTGTCAAAGGCTTCGAGGGCATCGACGAAGCCAAAAAAGTCATCAAAGACGCCATCGCGCGCTGGAACGAGCAAGCAAAATGAACCAGCCGCTCGTACTCGACGCTCGCAATATCACCAAAATTTACGGCAAAAAACGCCAAGAGAAATTCACCGCCCTCAAAAACATCAATCTCCAAATCGCCCAAGGCGAAAGCGTCGCCATCATCGGCAAGTCCGGCTCCGGCAAGTCCACCCTCATGCACACCCTCGCCCTCCTCGACAAGCCGACCAAAGGCGAACTCTATCTAAACGGCGACAAAATCGGCAAACTAAACAGCCGCCGCCTCAACAAAACTCGCAACCGCGAGCTCGGCTTCGTCTTCCAGCAATTTTTCATGAACGCCAACGACACCGTGCTTAATAATGTCATGCTGCCGCTACGCATCGCTGGCACCAGTATTTGGAAGCGCAAAAAACTCACCATGGAAGCCCTCCGCGCCGTCGATTTGCAAGAAAAAGCCAAAAACAAGGCCAACGACCTCTCCGGCGGTCAGAAACAACGCCTCTGCATCGCCCGGGCGCTCGTCAACAACCCGAGCATCATCTTTGCCGACGAACCGACCGGCAACCTCGACAGCCAAACCGGCGCCATGATTGAGAAAATCCTCTTCGACCTCAATAAAGAAAAGGGCATTACTCTAATAGTAGTCACCCACGACGAAGACATCGCTAAAAAATGCAAACGCCAAATCAGTCTCAAAGACGGCGAAATCATCAGCGACACTAAAAAAGAAGTCAAACTGAAAGTCGGCCAAGACGGCAAAGGACGCGTCGAATTAAAAACCAGCCCAGCAGGCAAAAGGAGCAAAAAATGAAAATCTTTGACACTCTTCGCATGGCCAACGCCAACCTCTTCCGCAACAAAATCCGCTCGATTTTGACCATCATCGCCATTTTTGTCGGCTCGTTTACGATTATTCTTAACAGCGGCATCAACTACGGCGTCAACCAATATGTCAACAAACAACTCGATAACGTCGGCGGCAACGGCTACCTCGAGGTCCTCAAAACCAGCGAGAATCTCACCGACATTTCCATTGGCATCGGCAGCAGCGGCCCAACCGAATTTGACCCCAATGCCACGCCAATGATTGAAATGATTACCGAGTCCGATCTCAAGACTTTGCGCAACATCGACGGCGTCGAACGTGCCACTGGCCTGCCGATGGTCTCCGCCAAATACATCGAATCGCTCGAAAACGGCAAACGATTTGACATCTCTCTTAACACCTTTCCCTCCAGTCGCCTCCACATCGACATGCTAACCGGCCGCACCGTCGATAACGATTCCGACATGCCCGAAATCATCATCCTGCCCGACTATGCCGAAGCCCTCGGCTTTACCGACGAGAGCATCATCGGCCAAACTGTCGAGCTCGGCGTCGCCCTCCATCAACTACCATCCGACACCGGCCCCGAAACCATCAAAAATCTCGAAGTCAAAGTCGTCGGCGTCCAAAACCGCAGCGTCGTCAGCATGGGCCGCAGCTTCATCAACTTTGCCGCCGCCGATGCCATCCAAGAGCTTGCGCTTTCCAACATCCCCGAGCAATTCCGCGCCCCTAACAGCTTCATGTTTGCCGTCGTCGAAATCCCCGAAGACGCTAGCGACGAAGAGGTCGAGCGCATCCGCACCGCCATGCGCGACGCTGGCTTCCAAGCCATGACCATCGCCGAGCAAGTCGGCATGGTCATGTCCATATTCGACGCCATCTCGATGGTCCTCAACATCTTCGGTGCCATCGCCCTGCTCGCCGCCAGCATCGGCATCATCAACACCCTCTTCATGGCTGTCCAAGAACGCACCCGCGAAATCGGCCTCATGAAAGCCATGGGCTTGTCCAACGGCAAAATCTTCCTCATGTTCTCCGCCGAAGCTATCATGCTCGGCTTCTGGGGCTCGGTCGTCGGTATAGCTGTCGCACTAGTCGCCCGCGCCGTCGGCAACAACATTGCTAACAACACCTTCCTCTCGAACCTGCCCGGCTTCACCCTCATCGAATTCAACCCACCTCAAATCGCCGGCATCGTTGTCTTAATTATGTTCATCGCCTTCTTGGCCGGCGCCCTACCTGCCCGCCGCGCCGCCCGCCAGAACCCTATTGACGCCCTGCGCTACGAGTAGTGTATAATATACCCATGAGCAAAGGGGAGTTAAAACCAAGCGATTTCGTGCATTTGCACAATCACACGCACTACTCGGTGCTTGACGGTTTGACCAAAATTCCCGACCTCGTCGACACCGTTAAAGAACTCGGCATGGAGGCCGTCGCCATCACCGACCACGGCACCATGAGCGGCGTGCTCGAGCTCTATCAAGTCTGCCTTGAGCAGGGCGTCAAACCAATCCTCGGCTGCGAATTTTACGTCGCCGCCCGCAGCATGGAAGACCGCGACCCGCAAAAAGACAAAGAGCGCTTCCACCTCACCCTGCTGGCCGAAAACTACGAAGGCTACCAAAATCTCTGCCGCTTGATTACCGAAGCCAACTTGCGCGGCTTCTATTATAAACCTCGCATTGACTACCAAACACTCGAAAAGTATAACGCTGGCATCATCTGTCTTAGCGGTTGCGCCAGCTCGGAAATCTCCGAAAATATCAACGCCGACGCTTATCCAGTCGCCCGCGACCTCGCCGAGCGACATAAAAAAATCTTCGGCGACCGCTTCTTCCTCGAGATGCAAGACCACGGCCACCCTGACGCCCCTTGTTTTTGGGAGAAACAACAAAAGGTCAACAAAGGCCTGCAAAAGTTATCCAAAGAGCTAGATATCCCCCTAGTCGTCACCTGCGACGGGCACTACGTCCACCTTGACGACCAAAACGCCCACGAAATCCTCCTCGCCGTCGGCACTGCCGACCTCATCTCTAACCCCGACCGCATGAGCCTCAAAGAATTCCAACTCCACGTCATTGACCCAAAGGACATCATCGCCCGCTGGGGCAAAGACTTCCCCGAAGCCATCACCAACACCAAAAAAATCGCCGACCGCTGCTCGCTTAGCATCGAGCTCGGCCGCGTCCTCATCCCCGAATTCCCTTGCCCCGACGGCAAAACCGAAAAAGAATACCTCCGCGAGCTCGTCCTCGCCGGAGCCGCCAAACGCTATGGCAATAATTACACTAAAAATCCTGCAATTATTGAGCGTCTCGAATATGAACTCGGCACCATTGCCGCCATGGACTTCTACGGCTACTTCCTCATCGTCCAAGATTTCATCAACTGGGGCAAAAACCAAGGTATCATCTTCGGCCCCGGCCGCGGTTCTGCCGCCGGCTCAATTATCGCCTACTGTCTCAATATCACCGACCTCGACCCACTCAAATACGGCCTCCTCTTTGAGCGATTCTTAAACCCCGACCGCATCTCCATGCCCGATATCGACATCGACATCCAAGACACCCGCCGCGACGAAGTCATCGACTACTGCACCAAAAAGTACGGCAGCGAACGCGTCGCCAACATCTGTACCTTCGGTAAAATGATGGCCAAAAACGCCGTCCGCGACGTCGCCCGCGTCCTTAGCGTCCCCTACCAAGACGCCGACCGCCTCGCTAAACTCGTGCCCGACCCAATCCAAGGCCGCCATACACCCCTCAAAACTTCACTCAAAGAAAGCCAAGATCTCAAAGCCGAGTACGAGTCCAACCCCCAAGCCAAAACCGTCATCGACTATGCCGCCCACCTCGAAGGCACCATCCGCAACCACGGCGTCCACGCCTGCGGCGTCGTCATCGCCCCCGACGACCTGATTAAATTCATGCCGCTCGAAATCGCCCAAAAAGGCGTCGTCGCCACCCAGTTCCCGATGGGCCAAGTCGAAGACCTCGGCCTCCTCAAAATGGACTTTCTCGGACTCAAAAACTTATCAATCTTGAACTCTGCTCTTCGCATCATCAAAAAAGTTTACAAAAAGGAGATTAATCTCTCCGACATCCCCCTTGACGACGCCAAGACCTTCGAACTTTTCAAAGCCGCCGACACCACCGGCGTCTTCCAGCTCGAATCGTCCGGCATGAAACGCTACTTGAAGGGCCTCCAAGCCAGCCACTTTGAAGACATCATCGCCATGGTTGCCCTTTACCGCCCCGGCCCGATGCAATTTATCGACAGCTTCATCAACCGCAAACACGGCATCGAGCCCATCACCTACCTCCACCCCGGCCTCGAAAGCGCCCTCGAAACTACCTATGGCGTCCTCGTCTATCAAGAACAGTTTATGCAAATTGCCAAGGAATGGTGCGGCTTTACCGGCGGCGAAGCCGACACCCTACGTAAAGCCGTCGGCAAAAAGAAAATGTCTCTCATGCGCGAAATGAAGTCGCGCTTCATCGACGGCGCCGTTAAAATTGGCGGCAGTTCCGCCGAGCTAGCCGAGAAGTTCTGGAACGACCTTGAAGAATTTGCCAACTACTGCTTCAACAAAAGCCACGCCGCTTGCTACGCCCTCATCGCCTATTGGACCGCCTACGTTAAGGCCCACTACCCCGACGCTTTCATGGCCGCCCTGATGACCGCCGACGCCGACGACACCGACCGCCTCGCCATCGAAATCGCCGAATGCAAAAAAATGGGCCTCAAAGTCCAAAGCCCCAACATCAACCAAAGCTATAATGAGTTCGCTATTGTGCCGGGCAAAAACACCATCCGCTTCGCCCTTTCCGCCGTCAAAGGCGTCGGCCACGGCCTAGTCGAAGAGCTCTGCGAAGACCGCAAAGAAAACGGCCCATTCCTTAGCATCTCCGATTTCGCCCGCCGCGCCCCGCTCAAATTCAGCAAAAAAGCTTGGGAAGCCCTTATCAAAACCGGCGCCTTTGAAGAATTCGGTACCCGCAGCGACCTCCTATTTAATGTCGACCGCATCTCCGAATACACCATCACAGCCCGCAAAGACGCCCTTAGCAACCAAATGGGCCTCTTTTCCGACATGACAACAATCACCCCAGACATTGAGCTCATCCCCGCGCCAACCATCGCCACCGAACGCGAACAACTCCAGTGGGAACGCGAACTCATCGGCCTCTACATCTCCGCCCACCCACTCGACAGCGCCGCCGACTATCTCGACGAACAAACCCTGCCGCTTGGCGACTTGACCGAAAACTCCCACGGCCTGTCCGGTCAATTTGGCGGCTCCATTGCCAGCGTCAAAACCATCATCACCAAAAAAGGCGACAAAATGGCCTTCCTCCAAGTCGAAGACTTAACCGGCGAGGTCGAGGTCATCATCTTCCCTAAAATCTTCCAACTCTACGGCCACATGCTCGAAAGCGACGCCATCATCCAAATTACCGGCACCATCGAAACCCACGACCAAAACAACCGCCCAACCGACATCAAACTCATCGCCTCCGAAATCCTTACCCTTAACGAAAGCCTCTTCACCAACTACAAAAAGACCGGCAAACGCATCACCGCCAAAACCAAAGGCCGCACGCCCATCAACCCTCGCGCCTCCACCCCACCGAGCGCAAAAACTATTTACATCAAGGTCGATAGCCCCACCGACCACCTCATCGCCAAAGTCAAAGCTATCACCGAGAAATACCCCGGCTCCGACGCCGTCACTTTTGTCGCCGTCTGCGATGGCAAAAAGCAGGGCATCCAGCTCCCCAACCCTACTTCCGCTGAAAAATGCCAGCCCGAACTCGCCAGCCTCGTTCCCGTCTCCAACCTTGTCGTCCGCTAACCTATCTCAACCCACGCGAAAGATATAAATGCGTTATCGCCGCCGCCAATGCATCCGCCGCATCGTCCGGCTTCGGCACCATTTTTAGCCCTAGCGCCTGCTTGACCATCTCCTGCATCTGCTTCTTGTCCGCCTTGCCATAGCCCGTCAACGCCTGCTTAATTTGGTTCGGGTTATATTCAAAAATCGGCACCCCTGCTTGATGCGCCGCTAACATCGCCACCCCGCGCGCCTCCGCCACCGAAATCGCCGTCGAAATATTACTCGTGAAGTAAAGTTTCTCAATCGACACCTCATCCGGCCGAGTTTCCTCAATAATTTCCCGTAGCACTTCATAAATCTCCACCAACCGATCGGGCAGAGGAGTATGCTTCGGCGTCGTAATCACCCCGCCCGTCACCATCTTCGGCGCCTGCCGCACAACTTCAATCACCCCAAACCCAAAAATCCCAGTTCCCGGGTCCAAACCCAAAATTCGCCTCGCCATACTCTTATTTTAGCATACTTACTCTTGGAGTAAACTCGTCCCCTATTGCATTCGTAGCCGAATTTTGCTATAATTTAACCAAGCGGGTTTAGCTCAGTTGTTTAGAGCGCATCCTTGCCAAGGATGAGGTCGAGAGTTAGAGTCTCTTAACCCGCACCATAACTGCTTACACAAGAAACATTGAAAGCCGACCCCTATATGGGCCGGCTCTTTGAAAGTACTACGCCTCCGCCTTATCCACCTCAAGCAACAAAGAGGTCAAAACCTTTTCCGCCTGATCCTCGGACGACATTTTTAGCATATTAATAACATCCTGAACGTCCGGTCTTTGCAGCTCGCCAGACTGAATCCATTTGCTCCACTTGGTCATCAACACACACCGTTTTATCGCCAAGTTCATACAAGGAGGGTTGCCATCACACAAATCAATCAGGATATTGTTAGTTATAGAGCAATACTTGAAATTACTCCAAGAGTATTTTGTGCAAATCTTCACAAAAGCTACTTCGCTCTTCGCCCGCATACCCTCAGATAACCTACCCGTATTTGTCAGGCTGGCGACCGCCTGAGCTAATTGGTTCAACTGTTCCTGTATCTCTAGATTCGTCATATACTACCTCCTCTCTTTTAAAGTTATCTGTAGTAGAAAAGGGCGTTTTCTCGCCCCACCAATGATACCCCCATTATATCATATTGCTTTTCCATCTGGCTGAGACTATAATATACTCATGAATGCTAATGATGTAAGAACCAAGTTTCTCGAACGACTCGAAAAGTCGGGGCATAAGATTATCGCGCCCGCTACCCTTAAACTCGAAAATGACCCAACTACCCTCTTCACCGGTAGCGGCATGCAGCCGCTCATGCCCTACTTGCTTGGCGAGAAACACGAAGGCGGCGCCCGCCTCGTCAATTCCCAACCTTGCTTCCGCTCGCAGGACATCACTGACATCGGCGACAACCGCCACACCACCTTTTTCGAAATGCTCGGCAACTGGTCGCTCGGCGACTATTTCAAAGAGTTCCAAATCCGCCAATTTTTCGACTTTCTGACCAAAGACCTCAGGCTCAACCCAAATAAGATCTACGCCACATGCTTCATCGGCGACGAGGAACACGGCATCCCCCGCGATAACGAAGCTGCCGAAATCTGGCAAAAAGTCTTCAAAGAGGCCGGCGTTAGCGCGGACATTGCCGACATCGGCACCGCCAAAGACGGCGACAAACGCGGCATCAAAGACGGCGAGCGCATTTTCTTCTACAACGACAAAGAAAACTGGTGGAGCCGCGCCGGCGACATCAAAAGTACACCTATCGGCGACCCTTGCGGCCCCGACAGCGAAGTCTTCTACGACTTTGGCGAAGCCGCCCACGACCCTAGCTTTGGCAAGGCCCATCCAGCCAGCGACTCTGGCCGTTTTATGGAAATCGGCAACCAAGTCTTCATGCAATATCGCCGCCTACCCGACGGCTCTTTTGAGGAGCTAAAACAAAAAAACGTTGATTTTGGCGGCGGCCTTGAGCGTATCGCCGCCGCTTGCATCGACTCGGCCGATGTATTCAAGACCTCCCTCTTCACTCCAATCATCAAAGAACTCGAACAACTCTCCAAAACTAAATATTCCGACTACCGCGCCGAAATGCGCGTTATCGCCGACCACCTCCGCGCCAGTGTCTTCCTAGTCTCTGGTGGCTTAACGCCCAGCAATAAAGAACACGGCTACGTTCTGCGCCGCCTTTGCCGCCGCGCCATTTTGAAAGCTGGAAAACTCGGCCTAAAAGACAACTTCTTTGCCAAGATCGTCCCCATCGTTGCCCAGATTTACCAAGATTCCTACCCCGAGCTCACCGCCAAGCAACAGGAGATTATCGCAGTTCTCACCCGCGAAGAAACCCAGTTCAACAAAACTTTGGCACGCGGTCTCAAAGAATTTGCCAAAGCCGCCAGCAAAGCCAACCTCACCGGCGCCCAAGTTTTCACTCTCCAAGACACTTTTGGTTTTCCGCTCGAACTGTCGCTTGAAGTTGCCGAAGAGCAGGGCATTAAACTAGCCGCCGACTGGCAAACCGAATTTGACGCCAAGCTGCAAGAACAAAGAGAGCGCTCCCAAACTGCCACTAAAGGCATGTTCAAGGGCGGCTTGGCCGACGATTCCGACCTCACAATTAAGTATCACACCGCCGCTCACTTGCTCGGCGCCGCCTTAAACCAAGTCTTAAAAACCGACGCCGCCCAACGCGGTTCCAACATCACCGCCGAACGCCTCCGTTTCGACTTTACCTACGACAACAAACTCACTCCCGAACAAATCTCCGCCGTCGAAAAGTTAGTCAACGACTGGCTCGACGCCGACCTGCCAGTCAGTCATGCTGAATTTGATACCGACTACGCCTTTGAGACTCTCCATGCCCACGGCGTCTTCCGCGACAAATACGGCGACAAAGTAGTTGTCTACACCATCGGCGAGGGCGACAACATCATCTCACGCGAAATCTGCGGCGGCCCTCACGTCTCCCATACCGGCGAGATTCTCGAAGCCGGCCGCTTCAAAATTACTAAAGAAGAGTCTTCTTCTGCCGGCGTCCGCCGTATCAAAGCCATTCTTGTCTAGCTAATTGTTAGAATCCCGACACCACAACACGATAAGAAGCGAAGTGGTCATTAATGCCACCATTAGCAGAATAGCCCGAACCATCAGCAAAAGCCGAAGCTCCAGCCCTGAAGCCCATATTAGACAAGCCACCTCGAATTATCCAAGAGCGTACTGAGCCCACCGTCTGGACCAAATCTATATTCCAGCCGCCATCCCACGCACCAACCCAGCTACCAAAGCTCACCGTTTCTGACGTCGCAGAACCAAAAAATAGTGGGTTGTTTGCCAGACCACCATAAGACGCTCGTTCAGCAGCATTCTCTACAGGAGCCCCCATCTGATTCAACGAATAAACAACTCCTCCGCCAAACTTATTGTAAAAGTATCCTTTATCCATGCTATTGGTCATCGTCGAGCCAGCTGGACACTTCGCAATCGTTTGCCCAGAGCTCCACGGCCCAGTATTCCCCAGCCCAGTCGTGCCAAGCAAAATGCAATCGTCGTTAGGCCCATAAGCACTAAATGTATATTCCCAAACTCCACCTGCCATATCGTAGATGCCGGTTTGATTTTGCGTCGTCGAAGCTGTCTTGCCAATCGTGCCAAACCACACATTGCATGTCAAGTTATAGCCATCCGAACCTGCCGCCACTGGTCCACAGCCCGTCAAATAACGCGAACGCGAAGTTGCCGCAATCGTTCCCTCGTTGTAGTAGCCATTGTTGTAAGTCTTCTGCTGATTCGTATCATTCCGTTTTATATTTTGCGTTCCATCATATGTACAAAATCGATTCGAACAAACACCATAAAGCGATTGCGCAAGGTACATCGCCGCCCCCCATGTGTAGTTGTTCCAGCCATTTGTCATACCAGTCGTCGAGCCCAGCGTAATCCCTTGTTCTGCTGGCACTGCTTGCGTGTTCGTAAAGATATTAGCTAGATTAGCCCTCGCCCATATCGGCACATTTGGCAAAAAAGTCGCCTTCGGCGCGCTCGTATTACAATCACCACCAAAAGTAATCGTGTCATCCGTACAATCCAACGTTGCCGTTCCCTGCGCAGTCAGTTCACCATTACTGTTCACTACTACTCCAGCCACCTTACCCTCTGCACTCGCCATAAACTTCGCTACCCAAATCCCCGATACCTGCTCGTTCGCATCAAAGAAATCGCCGTCACCATTCAAGTCCGTCTGAAATGCTGGGTGCGAATGCCAATCACCAGTCTTTGTACCGGCCTTTCTAGCTACATTCGTATGTACAAAGCGAATCTCAAACGCCTGCGGGCAAAACTGCGGATTTATCGAACTGCAATTCGACACCCCGTCAAAGCCCGTATTAATCAAACGGTACTCATAGCGCGGCACATACACCCAATAGCCAACAATGTCATTGTAAATCGCCGTATTTTGAGTAGGGGAGAGCTTCGTCCCCACCGCCAAATTACGGTTCCCCGCTGTACCAAACGTAATTGCATTAGCCCATTCTTTCTGTGCATAGTCATACCAACTCGTGTCGGTCGAGGCCACAACCGTCCATTCCGGTGCCGCGTCGCTCCCTGTATAAATCACCGGCGTCATCCCCGCTGGCAGCCTCATTGCAATCCGCCCATCAGTGCAACCACTACTAAATCCTGTTGCCGCATTAGCACAATCCGCCATCGGCGCCGCATTCCCCACTCCCGAAATCACCACCGTCCCAGAATAAGTGCCTGTCGGTACATTACCACCTGCCGCCACCGCAAAGAAAATATCATAGTCGTCGTTCGAAACTCCATCTGTCCTCGAAAGCGGTATCGCTGCCGTCGGCACCGGCGCATAATGGGCCGTATTATCCGAGTTTGCCTGCCCCTCTACCTCATAATCATCGTCAAAACCCCAAACGAAACCTTTAATCTGTGTTTCCGGTACTGCAAACCCCCAAGACGCACCATGTGTCTTCATCGCAAAAACCGTCGGCGCAGTTAACGAGCCATCTTTCGGGCTAATCGCTTGCCCTGCCAAGGTCAAATTGCCATCACTCGGGCCACTAATCGTTAATGTATAGCCTAGCGCGCTATCAGTTTGAACATTGATGCCCAAACAATTGCTAGCAATACTATTTGGCATCACCCGGATATCTAATGTATCATGGTTCTCATCATAGGCGTCTTGCAAAATTGGGTCCCCAGACCCGCAAGCGCCATCCGTGATTTGGACAAACCCTGTCCCCAACTTCGCGTTTATTTGCACTTCTTGGGCCTCCACCTGACGAAAACTGTCCCTCGCTAACCCTGCCAGCAGAACAAACCCCGCCACACAAAGCGTCCCGCACGCAATCCTACGTACCAAACTAATACCCATCTTTTCTCCTTTTATATTACCGGCTAGCCAGACTACGACTTGCCCCCAATTTTAACCCCTATCTTTTTTATGTTTGATACGTTATGCTTCCATCCTAGCATAAGGATTTTGGCGTGTCAAGGGCCTTTTTAAACATTTTATGCAGCTTGCTGTCGTGCTCTGTTAGCAGCTTCATCCGCCGCTTCATTTCCCGGGTCTCCCACGTGTCCACGCGTCCACTCAACTTGCGGTTTTGCCTGCTTATATAATTCATAAAGTTTTTGCACAAGATCGAGATTTTGGATTTCGCCGCTCGTTGCTTTTTTCCAGCCTCGCTTCTCCCAGCCCGGCGCCCATTTCGTCAGCACATTACACCAGAATTGGCTATCGGTAATAATTTTATACGGCTTACCCGCCGCCTCGCCCTCTTTAATCGCCGCCCCCAACGCATAGCCCTCCATCCGGATGTTCGTTGCATTGTTCACGGCCCCACTCGCTACTACTTCGCCCTCACCTGCCTTCGGCTTGTCCGTAAAAAGTACCACCGCCCAGCCACCCCGCCCCGGGTTCGGGTTCGCACTACCGTCTGTATAATACAAATTCATAAAAACAGTATACCATACTCGTGCCCCTATCTTCGACTTGCTTTCGCATCGCATGCATGATATACTATTAAGGCGGTTCTGTAGCTCAGTTGGTAGAGCAGAGGCCTGAAGAGCCTTGTGTCGCTGGTTCAAGTCCAGCCGGAACCACCACCCACCACAAATATGGGGCGATAGCTCAGCTGGCTAGAGCACCTGCTTTGCAAGCAGGGGGTCCAGGGTTCGAATCCCTGTCGCTCCACCAGCCTAGGAGAGATGGAAAAGTAAATTTATCTACTTTTGCAAATCGACGACGGCTGGAAGATTTTTACGAAGTAAAAAACTACCAATTTACTTATGAAAGAATTGTCAAAAAGCACTGCTATTATTTATATTGTTTTACGAGCCTTAGTCATTGCCAGCATGATTGGCCAACTCCTCCGCGGCAATTGGAACAACGCCTTCCTCTGCCTTATGGCTCTCATCCTTTTCATGCTCCCCACCCTTCTCCAAAAACGCTTCAAAATCACCCTGCCTAATACCCTCGAAGTCATCGTTTTGTTCTTCATCCTCTCTGGTACCTTGCTCGGCGAAATCCACAATTTCTACGCCCGTTTTCCGCACTGGGACACCCTCCTCCACACCCTCAACGGCTTCCTCGCTGCTGGTATCGGCTTCGCCCTCGTTGACCTGCTCAATAAAAACAGCAAGAATATCAAACTCTCGCCACTATATTTAGCCCTCGCCGCCTTCTGTTTCAGTATGACAGTCGGCGTCATGTGGGAGTTTTTTGAATACAGCATGGACAAGCTCTTCCTCCTCGACACCCAAAAAGACCGCATTGTCACCATCATTTCCACGGTCGAGCTCGACCCCGAGCAAGCCAATAACGCCATCGTCGTCCGCGATATCGCCCAAACCGTCCTCTACGACGCCGACGGCAATGTCCTCACTACCATTGACGGCGGCTATCTCGACATCGGTATCAACGACACCATGAAAGACCTTTTCGTCAACTTTATCGGCGCCGTCGTTTTCTCATGCTTCGGCTATTTTTACGTCAAGAATCGCGGCAAATACAAATTTGCCGCCCACTTCATCCCCGAAAGAACCCGCTCTAACTAAAATATATTTGCATAATTTTTCGCGCCGTCCTGTCCGGATCATGCCGAATCAAAGTCCGGACTTTCGCCAACGCATCGGCTTTGGAACCGCCCTGCCAAATTTCATCCGCCAACAAATCAGTCCCGAGCAGGGCATAGCCAGCCTTCGCCTTTTCGCCCAAATCAATCGGCAGCTCCCCGTCCGCGGCATATTTTTCTAGCAAATCCGCATCCGGCTTCCTCGTGTTATAAACCACATAGTCCAAAAACCGCACTCCCGCCATCCGCTCCAACTCATCGGCATAATCTTGCACCACAAACCTGTCCGTCTGCCCCGGCTTGTTCACCAAGTTGCAAATGTAAACTTTCTTCGCCTTCGACTTTTTCAAGGCCGCACCGATTCCCGGCACTACTAAAGCCGCGCCCAAGCTCGTATACAAACTGCCCGGCGCTACAATTATCAAATCGGCCCGCTGGATAGCCTCCAACGCCGCCGGGTTCGCCACCACCGGACCCGCCGCCAAACTTCCCTCCAACCATAACTTCGGCCGCCGACCCACAAAAACCCCATCGTCAATTTCTCGCTCACCCCGCACCACCTTGTCCTCGTCCTGCATCATCAAAGTCGCCTTGTCCAATGTAATCGGTTCTACCTTACCCGCCACCTGCAGTACTTCCGTCGCTAGTTCCACCCCGGCCCGAAAGTCTCCTGTCATTTTCTCTAACGCCGTTAAAAATAAATTACCAAACGAATGCCCCTTAAACGAGCCCGAATCGAACCGGTAGCTAAACAAATCCCGCACTTTTGGCGAGCAGGCAAGTGCCACCAAACATTGCCTGACGTCTCCCGGCGGCAAGACTCCCAGTTCATCACGCAACTGCCCAGTCGATCCTCCATCATCCGCCATACTCACTAGCGCCGTTAAATCATTGACGTAATGCTTCAGCCCCGATAGAATCGTAAAGCTACCCGTCCCACCACCAATTACCACTGCCCTCACCATCCGCTATCCTCCATCCCCTCATCATAACAAATCTCAATCTCATCGCCACTCATACTATTATCTATCTCACTACACATCAGCGGCCTCAAAAACCGCGACTCTTCATGCACGACAGGCGACCCATCTCGCCCCATCGACCGCTCAAAACTGGTAATATATAACTTATTCCTCGCTCGCGTCATCGCCACGTACAACAACCGCCGCTCCTCTTCCACCCCCTCGCCCTCGCCCTGCTCCAACACCCGGTAAGTTGGGAAAATCCCATCATTCAACCCCACCACAAACACCTCATCCCATTCCAAACCCTTCGCCGAATGCACCGTCATCAATGTAATCGCGTCATCTCCCGCGCTCTCATCGCTGCTCGCAAACAACGCCAACGACCCCAAAAAATCATCCAAGCTCTCGTACTCACCCGCTTCTTCAACAAACGCCTTCACATTCGCCACCCGCGCATCCGCCCTCTCGTCCTTGCGCGACTTCAGATAATCCAAATATTGCAACTTCTCCACCAACTCTTCCGTAATCTCCCGCGGCGTCGAGGTCGGCACCTTTGCCCTTAGCTCCGCCAGCAACTCCTGAAATTCCAATAGACCTTTCCCCGCCTTGCCACGCATTTCTTCGCCCGCGAAATATTTCGCTACCGACTTCTCACCCACTCCCCGCGCCGGCACATTCACCGCCCGAATAAAACTCACCGAATCGTTCGGCGAAATCAACAAATTCAAATAGGCAATAATATCCTTCACCTCCGCCCGGTCGTAAAAACGCTGGCCGCCAATAATTTTATACGGAATCTGCCGCTGCAAAAAAACCTTTTCAAACGGCAAGCTCTGCGCATTCGTCCGATACAAAATCGCAAACTCCGAATAGCTCGCCCCATGCATACCGGCATACTCAATTTTGTCCGCCACAAATCGCGCCTCTTCAAACTGATTATAAACCCGAACCACTTCAATCGGCATCCCACTCTCGTTCGCCGTCCAAATTGTCTTTTCCGTCCTGTTGACGTTTTCTTTTATCACTTTGTTTGCCGCATCCAAAATCGGCTTCGTCGAACGATAATTTTGCTCCAATTTTATCACCGCCGCACCTTTAAAATCCCGCTCAAAGTTCAAAATATTCTGATAATCCGCACCCCGCCACGCATAAATCGACTGCCAGTCATCTCCCACCACACAAATATTCCGCCGCTCATTGACCAACTTCCGCACAATTTGATACTGTATTTTATTCGTATCCTGATACTCGTCAATCAAAATATGCTCAAATTTCTCTCTGTACTTCTCGCGAATGTCCGGACACTCAAGCAGCCGCAACCAATCAAGCAACAAATCGTCAAAGTCAAGCGCCCCGTTTTTCTGCCGCTCCTCTTCATATGTTCTAAACACTTGCGCCACCTTCTGTGTATAAGCCGTGTTCGCCTGCGCCAAATATTCGTCCGCACTAATATTATAATTTTTCGCGCTCGAAATATCACTCTCCACGTCCCGAAGCTGCGAACGCGAAAACTCCAAACCCTGCGCCTTAATAATATTTTTAATCAACAACCGCCGATCATCCGCATCATAAATTATAAAGTTCTTTGCCAACCCCACCGCCTCGCCATCTATCCGCAAAATCTTCAACGCAATCCCATGAAATGTCCCCATAAAAGGCAAGGGAAGGGACTCCCCAACCAACTTCTGCGTCCGGACTTTCATCTCCGCCGCCGCCTTATTTGTAAAAGTCACCGCCAATATCCGCCGCGAATCCACCCCATGTGCTATCAAATTCGCGATCCGATGCGTCAAGGTCTTCGTCTTACCGCTACCCGCACCCGCCAAAATCAAAATCGGACCCTCCAAAGTCTCCACAGCTCGCTGCTGCTCTGGATTCAGCCCTTCCAAAATCCCTTTCATACACCATATTATATCAGACAACAACCCCACTCTTGCACTTTTCCCCACATAATTATATACTTAATATATGCACAAGCGCTTTCGAATTCTTTTGGCTGCGGCGGTGATTATCCTATCCAGCCTCTCCGCCCTCTTCTTCGTCAATACTGCCATCGCCGCTCCTATCGGCTCCCCTCACAGCTTTAGCAGCACCCACAGCACAACCGACGGTGAGCACATCCAAGACATCCGCTGCGAACGCGGCTCCGACTCCCGGTACGGCACCATCACTTTTACCTTCACCGACGGCTTCCAAGGCTCGCTTGACCTTGATGCCGGCTCCAGCTATTTTGCATTCTTCACATGGGACAACACCCTCAACTGCCAAAACGCTGTCAATAGCTATTTAGACAACCTGACAACCGGCAACCGCAACACCTTTGTCCGCTGCCCGCCCGGCCTACAATGCTGGTTGAACACCGATACCGACCGGGCTTATAGCCTAGGCAACTACGAAGCCCGCCTCTTCCCGAGCGACCAGCCGCCAGCCAACGCAACTATCACCGCCACTCCAAACACCATAGAATTAGTTTGCCCCGTTCTTAACGTCAACACTATATTTGGAGACAGCGTCGGCACTTCCAACGTCGAGACCGTCACTGTCAACCTCTCCGGCACCACCGCCAGCTGGGCCCGCACCAATAGTACCAACTCATCCCTTATGACCAGCATCAACGGCGACCAATTAAGCATCCAAATGCTTGGGTTAGGCTGCTCAGTCGGGCCCTCTGGTATCAGCACCCGCAATGACACCATCACCATCGGTGTCCCCGGCACCAACGTCTCAACGACTATTGCCGTCACCACCACCATCCAATTAAACGATGTCATGGACCCCAATGATGGCTTCCCGCCGGGCTGGGATTCAGAAGGCGGCGCGGTAGACCCCACCGCGCGCGAATGCGACCTCGGCAAATTCGGTTGGGCCCTCTGCCCCATCATGACCGGCATCGACTCAATGCTTGGCGGACTTTATAGTTGGGTCGAAAGCAACTTCCTCCAAATCCAGCTCGACTTCTACAACACCGGCAGTGGCACCTTCCAAGCTTGGTCTGTCTTCCGCAACCTCGCCAATATCCTTTTTGTCATCTTCTTCCTCGTCGTCATCTTCTCCCAAATCACCAGCGTCGGCATCAGCAGTTACGGCCTCAAAAAAATGCTCCCCGAAATCATCATGGCCGCAATTTTAATCAACCTCTCCTTCTTCATCGTCCAATTCATGATTGATCTTTCCAACATCGTCGGCTTCCAAATCAAAGCCCTGCTTGAGAACCTCGTCAGCGCCGGGCCCGTCGTCGAAAACGCCGGCCTGCTCGAAAACCTCACCTCCGTCCTCGGCGCCGTCGCCATTGTCGCTGGCGTCGCTGTCGGCGCCACCCTCATCGGCCTCGCTCTCGCCGGCGGCCTTGGCGCCCTCTTTGCCGCAGTCATCCTCTTCCTGCTCGCCGCACTCATCGGTATCCTCATCCTTTTCCTCCTCCTCGTCGTCCGTCAAGTCGGCGTCATCATCCTCGTCGTTCTCGCCCCCCTAGCCTTCGCCGCCCGCATTTTGCCTAACACTCAAGGCCTCTTCAAAACTTGGTGGAAGATGATTACCACCCTCCTCCTCGTTTACCCGATTTGCGGTCTCGTCATCGGCGGCGGCAAAATGGCCGGCCGCATTATCATCATGGCCGTCGAAGGCGGCACCATGGGCACCGAAACCGTCGGCCGCATAGCCTCCATCTTCGGCCCCGAAATTGGCGGTCAGATTTCCCACTTCGCGGCAGTTTCTGGTAGCCTCATGTACGTCGTCGTCGCCATGATTGCCATGATTGCACCTTATTTTGCCGTCATCACTATCATCAAAGACTCGCTCAATGGCCTTGGCAAACTTGGCGGCGCCATCACCGGCAAGATGGCGGGAGTAGAGAAGTGGGGCAAAAGCAACATCAACAAAGCGCCCGGCGTTCGCAGCCTCCAGCGCACCCTAGACACCGGCAGAGCAGGCCGCGCCGCCAAACTCAAGGCCAAAGCCGAGGTCGCCAACGCCAAAGTCGCCGCCAAGCCCAATAGCGCCGTCGCCAAAATGCAAAAAGCCGAATTCGCCGCCGCCCAGACCAGAGACGACGCCGTACTCGTAAGTCTCGGCGTCTATGCCGGCAACGACGCTCACCTACTCAAAGTCAGCCGCGCCAACGCCATCAAACGCGGCGAGTATCAGGCCGGCAACGAAACCTTCGACCGCATAGCACGCGGCGATGTCTTAGGCGTCCGCAACACCGTCGCCCACGCCACCCAAAACGCCAAAAAGGGCTTCGCTCAAGCTGGCCGCAACATCCAAGGCGTCGGGCAGGGTATCCAAAGAGTCGGTCTTGGCGTCGCCTCCGCCGCCACTCTTGGCAAATCCAGCACCATAAGGTCCGCCCAAACCGCCCTCGAAACCAAGCGTAGCGCACTAGGCGCCGCAAACATTGCCGCGTCCGGTCCTGACAGCTACGAAATGGAGTTGCAAGCCCAAGCCAAAACCGCCGTCCAAATGCAAGATAAGAAAATCGCAGCAAAAATTGACGCCACCTATGCCGAAATGGGTGCACAGGCCGTTTACGATGAAGTCATGGACGGCGGCAATATCCGCGCTGGTATTACCAATGGCATTCAAATCGAGCGTGCCGTCAAAAAAATGGTCGACAAAGGCGAATGGGAAAAGGCCGCCCAAATCACCCAAGCCTACACCTCTGATACCAGCCTCATCACTAGCCAAGGCCGCAAACGCCTCGGCGAAGAACTCGCTAACGGCAATGTCAAAGAACAGGCCTTCGACCTCCACGCTTACGGTAAGCTACTGGAGGACAACCCTAGCACCACCGACAGCCTCGATTCCTTCATAACTGATACTGGCACCACTGGTTTGCAAGCCGTGATTAAAAGCGGCACATACAACCAACAGCTCAGTACCATGCACGGCGAAACCGCTACTAGGTTGGCTCAGCTCGACACCACTGGCAACGTCCGCCGCGAGGCTATCGAACAGATGAACGGCCAAACAATCGGGCGCCTAGGTGAACAGAATCTCAGTAAATTCCTAGGCCGTAATCTCGCCACCGGTGCCGCCATCGCTGGCTCCCACGCCTTCAGTGTCGCCGACATCAGAGACAATACCCCAGCCGGCATGTTCACTCACATCCGCCAAAACTACGCTGAAGCCGGCACTAACGCCGCTAACTGGGGCTACTCTACCAGCCTCAAGTCCGGTCTCGACATCCCATAAACCGCCGCACCGCCTTTGGCCTATAAACTTTATACCCTCTTGACACCCTTTATAAAGTCTGCTAAAATACTCCCATGGACTATCAAAACAAATTACAGCAAATCTTAGCCGCTTCTGGCCTCAGCCAAGAATCCTTATCTACCAAAATTGGCGTCTCTTTCGTCACCCTTAATTCGTGGGTCAACGGCCGCTCCACACCAACTCGCGCCGACTATCTCGCCCGTATCGACCAAGTCTACGCCGAAATTATTGGCGCCACTGCCACCAATCCCAACCAGCTCACAGCCCTCAAGCGGCAAGCCATCGCCCATCGCCTCACTGCTCGCAGGCTCCTAGAAAACCGCCCTCTTCTCGACAAAATCACCTTAAACCTCACCTATCACACCGATGCCATCGAAGGTAGCACCATGACCAAAATGGATGTCTCGGAAGTAATATTTGATAACAAAGTCCTCAAAAATCGCACCGCCACCGAGCAACGTGAGGCCATCAACCATCAAACCGCCCTTCACTTTTTACTCGACGAGCTGACTGACAAAGCTCGTCCGTTCACCTTTACGCCTGCCCTCATCCGCGCCGTTCATCTACGCCTCATGAATGGCATTATTTCCGATGCCGGCACCTACCGCAACCACAGCGTCCGTATTATGGGCTCATCAGTCGCCCTCGCAAACTTTATAAAGATACCCGAGCTCCTATTAAGTCTCTGCTCTCGGCTCAATGAAGAAACCACCGACCCAATCGGCCTGCTGGCCCACACCCACGCCGATTTCGAGCAAATCCACCCCTTTTCCGACGGCAACGGCCGCACCGGCCGCCTCATCATCTTCGCCAAAGCCCTCACCCTAGGGATTCTACCTCCAATCATTGAGCGAGAACGTAAATCAGCCTACTATAAATATCTCGAGCAAGCCCAAACTAAATCCGAATTCGACCAACTCGAACAACTCCTAGCCGAATCCATCCTCAAAGCCGCCGCTAGCTTATAACTCCCCCTTGCATTTTCACCAATATAGACTTATAATTAATATATGCACAAGCGCTTTCGAATTCTTTTGGCTGCGGCGGTGGTTATTCTATCCAGCATCTTCGCACTATTCCCAGCCAGCCCAGCATCTGCCGTCGACGCGCGCCTATTGCCCAACAACCCAGCTCTTCTCGACGACAACGGCAACGTCCGCACCGGCCTCATCGGCCGGATTACCTGTACCAGAAGTGGCAACAACGCTACTGTAGAATACCGTAGCAGCGACGAAATAACCTTGCAAACCGCAAGCGCCCCTCATGGCGACCAAACCTGCTCTCAAATACTACGCGCCATCGTTAGCTCCATACCTAATACCACCATGGACTTGGCTCTCAGCGCCATCGACGGTCTGTCTTACTTTTCAATAGAAGATGGCTGCACCAACAACGGTTGTGGCGTCGTCAACCATGATGTCGGCGCCGGCTGGACCACACCAACCCCGGGTGAACCGACTACCCCTCCACCCGATGTCGAAGACGAAGAAGCCCCAGCTCCCGACTGCGAACTCGGCAAACTTGGCTGGGCCATCTGCCCTCTCATGAACATGGTCGACTCGATGCTCGGCGGCATCTACCGCTGGATCGAAGACAACTTCCTCCAAATCAACGTCGAGTTCTACCAAACCAACGGCGGCACCCACCAGGCTTGGTCCACCTTCCGCAACCTTGCCAACATCCTCTTCGTCATCTTCTTCCTTGTCGTCATCTTCTCCCAAATCACTAGCATCGGCATCTCCAACTACGGCATCAAAAAAATGTTGCCAGAAATCATCCTCGCCGCCATCCTGATTAACCTCTCTTTCTTCATCGCCCAAGCCATGATCGACCTTTCTAACATCGTCGGCTTCCAAATCAAAGCCCTGCTTGAAGGCATCGCCAACACTCTGCCCGGCGGTCTTGGCGAAATGACCCCCGGCCAAGGCTTCCTCGCCGGGCTCTCTTCCATCCTCATCGGCGCCGGCGTAGTCATCGGCGCACTAGCCATAGGCTCCGTCATGATGGGTGGCCTCGGCGCCCTCTTCGCCGCCGTCGCGCTCTTCCTTCTTTCCGCCCTCATCGGCGTCCTCATCCTTTTCCTTCTCCTCGTCGTCCGTCAAGTCGGCGTCATCATCCTCGTCGTCTTAGCGCCGCTTGCCTTCGCCGCCCGCATTTTGCCCAACACCCAAAGCCTCTTTAAAAACTGGTGGAAAATGTTCGTCGCTTTACTTGTCGTCTACCCAGCCTGCGGCCTCGTCATCGGCGCCGGCAAACTAGCAGGGAAGATTATCATCACCGCCGCCGAGGGCATCCCCGAAGACGAAATGGTCGGTGTCGTCGCTTCCATTTTTGGCCCCAACGCCGGGCTCTTCGCCGCCGTCGCCGCCCGCACTATGTACCTCGTCGTCGCCATGATTGCCATGATTGCGCCTTATTTTGCCGTCATCACCATCATCAAAGGTTCCTTGAAAGGCCTCGGCGCCCTCGGCGGTGCTATCACCGGCAAAATGACCGGCGCCGGCAAATGGGGCCAGAACAATCTTAATAAAGCCCCCGGCCTACGCAACCTCCAACGCCAAGTCGACACTGGCCGCGCCGCTCGCTCCGCCCAACTCAAAGCCAAAGCCGAAGCCGCCAACGCCAAAGCCGCAGCCAAACCCAACAGCGCCGTCTCTAAAATGCAAAAAGCCGAATTCGCCGCCGCCCAAGCCAAAGACGATGCCGCCCTCGCCAGCCTCGGCGTCTACTCTGGTGATAACAGAAGCTTACTCAAAACCAGCCGAGCCAACGCTATCAGACGCGGCGAATACCAAGCTGGCAACGCGACCTTCGATTACATAAGTAATCCGGCCAACAAAGCCCTAGGTTTACGCAACACCGTCGCCCACGCCGCCCAAAACGCCAAAAAGGGCTTCGCTCAAGCTGGCCGCAACATCCAAGGCGCCGCTCTCGGTGCAGCCCAAGCTATCCCCGGCGTTAACACCGAGGCAGCTCGTAGCAGGCTCGGCGAAAAAAATGTCGCCGCCGCCGGGCCAAACAGCTACGAAGCCGAGCAGCAAGCCGCCGCCAAAACCGCCTTACAAATGGAACAACGCAAATACGGCGAAAAAATCGACGCCAACTATGCCGAACGAGGCGTCAACGATGTCTTTGATGAAGTCATGGACGGCACTAACATCCGCGCTGGGGCAAACCCTATCCACGTCGAGCGCGCTATCAAAAAGATGGCCGACAAAGGCGAGTGGGGCAGGGCAGCCAGCATCTCCGATGCCTACATGCGAAGCGGCATCGACCGCGCTGGTCAACGCCGCCTTAGCGAAGTCCTCACCAAAGCCCCCGACATCAAAGATCAGGCCTTTCAACTCCACGCACTCGGCAAACAACTAGAAGACAACGCCGAAACCGGCACTCTAACCGGCGGCGATATTTCTACCGGCATCAACTCATATCTCAACAGCGCCGCCTTCCGCGGTAAAATCGACAGCGGCAAATACAACGGCCAGCTGGCCAGTATGCATGGCGAATCTGCCCAAATGCTCGCCGCCGCGGACACTTCCGGCGACACCCGCAAAGCGATGCTCGCTCAGATGAACGGCCAAACAATCGGCGGCCTCGGCGAGCAAAAGTTCGACATGCTCTTTGATGGCAGCAACTCCTTCAGTAGCCTCGGCATGAGCCCAAACACCGCCGCCGAATTCCAGCACATCCGCGACAACTACACCGAAGCCGGCGCCAACGCCGCCAACTGGCATTACTCCGGCAACCTCAAAACCAAAGTTGGCGTCTAGCTTATGATATAATTAACTTATGACAACCGCGCGCGACATCACCCCCGAGCAAATCAAAGAAATCCAAAAAATCTCCTTTGCCGTCTTTCTCGAGTTCCAAAAAATCGCCGCCAAACACAACTTGACATATTTCGCGATTGGTGGTACAGCTATCGGTGCCCTCCTTTATAAAGACTATATCCCATGGGACGACGATATCGACCTCGCCATGCCCCGCCGCGACTACGACAAACTCTGGCAACTCCGCCACCAATTCCCTGCCCACATCACCTTCTGCAATGAACCCAATGTCGCAAAATCTAAAGCCAAATACTCCTCCTACGGCTGCTACAATTTCCTCATCGTCGACAGCCGCTACACCTACAACAACAGCCCGCTCGGCATCTACGACCCCACCTACCGCGACGGCATCGGTTTTGACATCTTCCCCCTCGACGGCCTGCCCGACCTCAAACCCAAACGCGACCGCCACGTCCGCTTCATGCACAGCCTCGAAAAACTCGCCAACCGCTACCGCTCCTCCCACTTCCCTATCCGCGCCATCAAGCCTCAAAATCGCCCATTTTTCCTCCTCGGCCGCACCCTAACCAAACTTTTCCCCGACGCGCTCCTCGCCCGCTTCTTCCTCCACCACGCCAAAAAATACGATTTCTACGACCCCAAAGTCCGCTATTGCACCGCCATCTTTTTCGAAGGCGAACGCTACGTCAATCCCAAATGCTGGTGGCACGACACCGTCGAAAAACCTTTCCGCGACGTCAAAATCCCCCTCCCCGTCGGCTACGATTCCTACCTCCGCAAACGCTACGGCGACTATCATGTCATCCCGCCCAAAGAAGAGCACTTCCCCCCACACTTAACTACCACCGCAGGTATTCTTGACTTAGGGACCGCGAGATTAGAGTACGAATATCCTTGCGAGCAAAGCGAGCATTCGGCGGCAGCCGCCGACAGCACAGAGGTGAAAAATGGAAAGTCCTGAAAAATGGGACAACCTCGTCAAAAGCCAGCACGGCCACCCTTTGCAGTTGTTCGGGTGGGGCGAAGTCAAAAAATCCACTAATTCTTGGCAAGTCGCCCACGCCGTGCGCGCCAATCCCAAAGACGCCAGCGCCGATTTTGCCCAAATTCTCATCCGCCAAACTCCACTCGGCCGCTTCGGCTACATCCCTCGCGGCCCCAACCTCACCGACGAATTTTTACAAGAGCTCCGCGTCGTCGCCAAACGCAAAAATCTTTTCATGCTTCGCTTTGAGCCCAACGTCGCCCAAGACAACTGGCACATTTGGCGCACCAAACTCAAAACCCCCCGCGACCACATTCTCCTTAGCAAAACCGTCCAACTCGACCTGACCAAATCCGCCGATACCCTCCTCGCCGAGATGGACTCCACCACTCGCCAAAACATCCGCCGCGGCGAACGCAACTCCGCCCTCCAAATCCGCCCTGCCACCGCCGCCGACCTCCCCCGCATCCTCGAAATCTACCACCAAACCGCCACCCGCTCCAACTTCCCCCTCCATCCCGACACCTACTACCAATCCATCTTCCAAAACATGGCCGCCGCCAACCACCTCTTCGTCGCCCTCGTCGACAACACTATTGAGGCCTTTGTTTGGTGTATAAAGACTCCAGCTGCCTGCTTCGAACTCTACGGCGGCGCCACCAGCCTAGGCCTCAAACACCGCGCCAACTACCTTCTCAAATGGCAAGCCATCCTCGCCGCCCAAGCAACCAGCAAAATCTACGATTTGAATGGCCTGCTAAACGACGGCATCTCCGACTTCAAGCGCGGCTTTTCCGCCCACGTCGACGGCCACTCAACCGAAACCCTCCTCGCCCCCACCAGCGACCTCGTCCTTAAGCCCTTCCGCTACTTCTTATTCTCGACCCTATTACCACTCGCAAAACGCCTCTTCAAAGCCCGCCGCACATAATCCAACTCATAATATTTCACATCGCCCTCCGCCCGCTCCAACGTCCGCTCATGCCCCTTGCCCAAAAACAACACCACATCATTACGCCGCGCCATCTCTACCGCAAACTCAATTGCTTCCGGCCGCTTCTCAATTTTATACAAATTCTTTTTCGCAAACCGCGTCTTAGAAATCCCCTCTTCAATATCACCAAAAATCTCCTCCGCCGGCGTCCCGCGGTCATCCTCTTCCGTCAAGATTATCACATCCGCATACTGCCCCGCCAGCTCCCCCTGCGGCGCCCGCTTGCTCGGATCGCGCCGCCCACCCGCCGAACCAAACAACACAATCAACCGCCCGCCATCTTTTTTCGCCGCCTTTTTCATGTCCGGCAATAATTTTGCAAACGCATCCGGCGTGTGCGCATAATCGATAATCGCCGTCCACGGCTGCCCCACATCAACCACCTCCATCCGCCCATCCACCGAGTCCAGATTCGAAATCCCCTCCGCAATATCCGCCAAATTCAACCCATAATGCAACCCAACCGCCGCCGCCGCCAACGCATTATAAACATTAAACTCCCCCGCAATATTCGACCGAATCGGCATCTTCGGATTCGCACAAAAATCCCGGTAGCAAAGCGCAAACTGCACGCTATCGCTCTCCAGCTTAATATTACTTGCCCTTAAATCCCCCGCGTCCACCCCAAACGTCATACTATGCGGCACACTCGCCAAAAACAACGGCGCCACCTCGTCCTCCGCATTAACAATCCCAAACTCCGCCTTCAAAAACAGCTTCCGCTTCGCCTCCATATACCGCTCAAACGTCCCGTGATAATCCAAATGCTCATGCGTCATATTCGTCAACACCGCCGAATCAATCTTAATCCCCCAAATCCGATTTTGCGCCAACGCATGCGACGTCGTCTCTAACACCAAATAATCAATATGCCGCTTTCTCAACGCCCTCAGCCGCTGGTTCAGCAGCCGCGGATGCGGCGTTGTCGCATGCTCATGCGGCGTCGTCAGCCGCCCGTTCGCCCCATAGCTCACCGTCGTCAAAATCCCCACACGCTTCCCCGCCGCCCGCAAAACCTCATAAATCATAAAACTGGTCGTCGTCTTACCGTTCGTCCCGGTCACGCCAATCACCGTCATTCCCCGCGTCGGGAACCCATAAACCAACGCCCAAAACACCCCCTGCCAATAATGATATGGAATCAACAACCAATCACGCAACCGCTGCAATTTTTCTCGCATTAGCAGCCCCTAATCTCCATCTCCGACCGGCAGCTCCGGAATCACCGGTAGCGGCATCGGCCCACACACCAAATCTTTCTCGTCAACCGGCTCTGGGTTAAAGCCCTCCGGCCCGCCCACTATACTAATCGTTCCACTCATAAAGTCAACCACGCCCAGCACCCGGTACGACACTCGATTTTGCGGCCACGTACAAAACGTCGCCCGCCCCCGCGTCGCCGTATCGAAATCAATATCCATCTCTTCCCAACCACTATTGTTCCGGTTCATCCACGACGACGCAATATCCGTCGTCCCCGCCACGCTCATCGTATGAATCCCGCTCGGCCGCGTCGGCGCCTGATTTCTGCTATAACGCCCCTCCGCCATATATATATCCTCATGAATCCCCGTCTGAATCGCCCCCGCCGTCCGCCGCACAAAGTCGCTACAAGCCCGGATGTTCGTTCCATCATGCTTACCACACCAAACCACCGTCGTCACCACCGGCGAAATACTCGTAAACCAGTTATCCTTCCGCGCGTTGTTGATGCCGCTACCCGTACCCGTCTTCGAAGCCGTCCAAACGCCCGGCACAATCCAGCCCAACGACCCATTACCCGTCGTCGGCGCCCCAAACGCTTGCTGCCGCGGCACCGGATCATTCAAAACATCCAACACCAAATACGCCGACTGCGGATCCACCACCTGCTCTGCCCGCACATCATTCCACTGCTTCACCACCCGCCCATTACCATCCACTGCCCTGAGCACATAAACCAACGGCTTGTACGCCCCGCCCCGCGCCAACGACGCCAACGCATTCGCATGCTCATCCATCCGCACATTACAACCATTACCAATCGCCGAGCTCAACCCAACCCAACCCCGCCCATCCGCACAATACGAATGATTTCCCAACTTCTGAATCGTCTCCACCGTCTTCTCCGCGCCCGCCACATTCATCGCCTTCACCGCCGCCCGGTTCAAGCTCGCGCCCAACGAATACCGCACCGTCAAATCACCCGTTCGCCGCGTCGTGTTGCCAATATGACACTCATTATTACAATACCACTCATCAATATTCTCATCCCGCATCAACGACCCCGGCCCATAATTCCGTCCCGCCCGCTGCTGGAACAACTCCGCAAACACCAACGACTTAATCGTCGAAGCCGGCTCCAACATCGACGTCGCCGCATTCAACTCACCATAGCCCGGCACACTAAACCCAATCGACCCCACCATCGCAATCACCTGCCCCGTCTCCACGTCCACCGACGTCGCCGCCATATTATTCGCCGCGTTCGGGAACTGCATCATCAACGCCGACTCTGTCGCCACTGCCGCATCAGCAAACCTCTGCGCCCGGATGTCCAACGTCGTCGTCACCGTCCAACCACCCGCCCGCACCGTCGCCACGCCAAACTCTTCCTCCAACTGCTTACGCACCTCCATCACAAAATGCGGCGCCTGAATATCCGTAAACTGCGTCTCATTCGGCCGAATCGACCCAATAATATCATACGCCAACGCCTCATCCGCCTGCTCTTGCGTGATAAAGCCCATCTCCGCCATCACCACAATCGTATAGCGTTGCCGGCTCAGCAACCGCTCCCGCCGCCCCGCACAACTCGCCTCACTCTCATTGTTATAACAAAACGGCGTAAACTGCGTCGGATTATTCGGTATCGACGCCAAAAGCGCCGCCTCCGCCAACGTCAAATCTTTTGCGCTCTTGCCAAAATACGCCCGCGCACCCGACTCAATCCCATTTCGCCGCCCACCAAACGGCGACTGGTTCAGATACATCGTGATAATCTCTTCCTTCGTAAACATCCGCTCCACCTCAATCGCCAAAATCGCTTCCTTAATCTTCCGCGGCACGCCCGACATTGTTCGATTCGCCGCCTCATCCGCGAAGAACACCTGCTTCACCAGCTGCTGCGTCAAAGTCGACCCGCCCTGCACCGACTGCCCCGTCATCGTCATCCAAAGCGCCCGCGCCGTATCCCGCGCACTCACCCCTCTATGGCTATAAAAATGCCTATCCTCAATCGCCACCGTCGCCCATCGCGCATATTGGCTAATATCACTCCCATCCACCACAATCCGGTAATCGCCATCCCCCCGATCCTCCCACAACAGCTCGCCATTGCGGTCCAAATAACGGCTCGTCGTCGAAACCACCTTCTTATCCAGCTCGCTCGGGCTAATCATCCACAAATCTTTTGAAAAATACAAGAACAATCCACCCACCAGCAGCACCATCACAATAATAATCGTCCCCCAAATCTTCAGGCTCAGAATTATCCCCCGCTTACTAAACCAAAATCGCACATATCGCCGCCCCAAATTCGCAAACCACACACCCAAAAACGCCAAAATCGACTTCACCCACGCCAAAAAGCCCTCTTCACCCAAATTCGCAATTTTTGGCAAACGTGGCAAAGGTCGCTCTTCGCCACCCCTGTTAGAACGATTTTTACTCTTGGAGTAATTTTCTCGCTGGTGCTGCGCTACTCGCCTTTTTGCTTTCATCACCACCATTATACCACAATTTTCCGTCTTTCAAGAACCGCACGCCAACATAAACCAACGGCGTCGTCAAAACACTCATCGCGCACTTCGCCAACGCATACGGAATGATAATCCCCAGCATCCAATTTAGGTTCGCCCCAATGCTCATCGCCGGGCTATAAAACGCAATCGCCACAAACACCGCCGAGTCAACCCACTGCCCGGCCCAACCCGACGCATTGTTCCTCAACCAAATCAACCGCCCCTCACCATGCCGCGCTTTCATCCGACTATATATTAATACGTCCAGCAGCGCCGACACCGCAAACGCCGTCAAACTCGCAATCCCAAACCGCACCGAAATTGCAAACACCTGATTATACGCCTCCGCCGCCCCAAACCGTTCCGCCGCCGGCGCCGCCACCGCAAACGCCGCGAACACCGTCATCATCGCCACCGTTATAATCCCCGCCCGCACCATACTATTCGCCCGCTTCCGGTTATAAACCTCGCACACCACATCCACAATCGAAAACAACAGCGGCATCAACACAATCGCCACGCTAATGTTAAACTGCATCCCCAAAATCGTCCCAATCGGCATCACCTTTGCCCCCATCAGGTTGACCATCACCGCCGCCGCGATATAAACCGCAAACAACACATCCAAACGCTCACTTCTCGCTAATTTAGCTAATTTCATAAAACTCCTTTATTCTACTAATAAAAACAAACCAGTCCTATGAAATCCGCTAAACCATATTATTCTCCTTTTCCCCATTATACCACAACTCTACTCCATCCAAAACGCCCGGCCTTTGTCATCCCTCAACTCCTCGATACTGATTATCGTCAGCCGCGTCTCCGTCGGGTTAGCTAGCGCGTGCCAGTCGGCTACCACGTCCATCCACTCTTTATATATAATATATATAGTGTCGCCCTCCACGCTAAAGTTGCCCCTGCTGGCACCAATTCCGCCATTTTCCACCCAACTAAGCCCCTCTACCCGGCCACCCGACTTAAAAACGTACCTGCCGCCAAACGTCGTTGTGTTATATTCGTACGACCTGCCATAAAAATCCGCTTCTCGAAACCTCGGGCTCGTATCCACCGCCCCACCGCCACTTGTCCCTCCGCCATCCCCCGGCACCAGCGTTATATCAGGCTCCGGCTCCCTCGCCGGCGCCGGCTGCCCACCCAGAAAATTATCCACCGCCCAAGCAATCGCCAGCCCTAGCACCAACAGAAGCACCGCGCCGATAATCAACGACCGCTTCAGGTCCTTCTTTTCCTCTAGCTTCACGTCATCTTTATACCCGCAAGCCTCACAGACCTTCGTCTTCGCGCCCAAATTCATACCACATTTTTCACAAAACATCTTTCATCTCCTTTTCCTTATTTCCTTAAATACCCTCTATGCCGTGTACATGGTTATCATACCCAAGAAAACAATCGCCGCCAACAAAACCAACACCCCGATTGTCGCAAAATAACACGCCACCCGCCGGTTGCGCAACTTCTTCGACTCCGCGCCCGCCAACAAATAATATGTCAGCCCGCAAGTTCCAGTAAAGAACAGCCAAAAGCCGGCGCCCAAGCCCAGCGCCGTCACGCCTCCCGACAGCTCTTGCGTATTCGCCACCACAATCGCAATCAACGTCAAAGCCCCAATCATGTCCAATAACGCAATCGGTATAGCCACCAACAAACTGTTTTTCACGCCGCAAAGTTTACCTATCAACCCAGCCAACGCAATCACTATTATTACCCCGAAAAATGCCATCAACGCTGCTCCCGCTTCCTCGAATTCGCCTCCCAAATCCTCCACTCTCATCGCCGTTAGCAAACTCACATCCACCCGCACCCTAAACGCCATTATCCCATAGTAAAACGGCAAGAAACATGACGCCATAATCACCACATACGACAAAACGCCAATCATATCCGCGTTCGCTGTCGTCTCCGGATTGTTAATGATAACCACCACATCACTTTTACCCACCTTGTGGCCGCAATTCTTGCAAAACTGCGCCCCTGCACCAATCGGCTTTTTACAACCCTCGCAAACCCGCTCCTGCTCTTCTTTCACGCTCGCCGCCTTGCTTTTTACCTCTGGCTTGTCGCTCTTTTTCAAAAGCCCCATCACCACCAGAATCACCATCAATAGCGCCGCCGCCGTCAAAACGTTGAACACAAAACCGAAGAACCCTCCACCGATTTTCGACGAAATAAACCACAGCAAGCCGAAAACCGCCCCCGTTTCCAATAAATTTATCGCCGAGTACTTCGCGCCCACCGCGTCGGCGACTAAAGTCTTATATTTTCCGTCTTTTACCAGCTTGAATATCTGGCCGTACGCAGATTTTGTTAGGTCAACCCCACCACTAAAGACCCCCCCCCCACTTCCTGAGCGGACGCCTTCGCAAACACCGAGACCACCCCAATCGGCGCCCCACACTTGACACAACTCTTTGCCTTATCCGACACTTCTTTGCCGCATTCTGCACACTTTACTAACGCCATTTTATCTCCCTTATTTTCTTTCCTCCATTATATCACAGCTCCCCAACCTACCAAAAACCCTCTTTTCATGCTATAATATCTCTGTGGGCGAGTGGCGGAATTGGTATACGCGGCAGACTTAAAATTTGCTGGCCAAAAGCCTTATGGGTTCAAGTCCCATCTCGCCCACCATAGACACACAAAACGATAATTTGACATAATATAGTAATAATTGTTGTTTTAATATAAATAATAGCTTACCCGACTTAATCAACTCGACTAACTTTTCAATTTGCATCTACAACCTCCCTCAACTTTTTATGAATCTCCACCATCGCTAACGTGTCTAGCTCGCAGTATTTCAGTAAATCGTGCACGACTTTTTCGCGATCATGCTTGCCCTCAAGAATTGCCTCCATCCACATTTTCTGAGCATCGCCACCATTGTTGATGTCGAGCACAGCATAGGACAGCTCCGGCACAATAACTGGCAAAACTTTCTTGATGCTTGCCGATCCCTTAAATCGCTTATCGACATACCAACCACGCGAAAACGGAATCATAAGATCAACAACCCGATTATTGATAGCCTGCATGGCCTCCGCGTGCTCCGGCATCATCTCGCCAAGCTCGCGATTTCGACTCATCTCAAAAGCTTGGTTCCAAACAATGATGTCTCCGGAATCCCCGAGGTCCTTAATAAGCCGCTCAGCAAGCGGACGCGATGGATTAGACTTTTCTTGGTGTAGATACTCGATATGCTCGAGCTCACCGTCCGGCGTTCTGAGGACGTGGAGCGAATATTGGCAAGGCACCTGTTGGTATGGGCGGATGCCACCAAGGGCTGGCACAGCACTAGCAAGCGTCTCATAATCGAAAAAGTAGAGCGGGAACTTCAGCCCATCCAAAAAGCCCTTGGTTTGTTCTTTGTCAATAATCGACTCTTCAGCGCGAGTTGCCACAACTTGCAGCCGTTGCTTATTTGACAACCGGAAGTCATCAGGAATATCCGCGAGCAGCTCGACGCCCAAATCTTCTAGTTGACCGAGCGACTCAATCTTGACCCGTTCCAAGTCATAAATACTATAGTCTGGTATCTGTTTGATATTGCGATAGACCCCAAGCCACTCTTTATACGAGCCAAGCTGGCAATGCCGCACAGATGGGTCCGGCATTTCGCCTAGCATGGCTGTCTCCATAGCCTTTTTCATGCGAACCTTCGTCGGGTCAATCTCGGCCATCACGCGCTCCGTGACATCCTCTTGTATGGTCAGCCCAAAAGTATCAATCTCGCCATCCCGCACATACTGGTTATTCACATAAATTACCGAAATATTCCGAACTTTATAGCCACAACTCTCAAGCACAACTGTTTGAAATGCTAGGTCGTAGAGATGCTCGTCCTTGACCTCAGTGCTGGATTTAATTTCAATTAGGTCAACTTCCCTATCGCCAACAAACTCGATAAGGTCGCTAATGCAAGTGAAACCATCTTTCTCAAAGCGAGCTTGCGAAATCATTTTTGCGCCACTTTTTATCGCCTCCTCCGTCCGAGCCGGTAGCGATAAGTATTCCTTGTAATTATTGAAACCGAGGCGAGTGATATTATCAAATCGAGCCTCAGCATATTGCTCAAAGTCATTCCCAGTATCAAACATCGCCTGCGTTGCCGCATCGACCGGCGGTATCAACTCTTTGGCATTTTTCTTCACCCACAAATACGCCGGGTGCTTCAAAAACGCCATATAATCCGACTTACTGATTGTCATTTCTCTACCTCCATGACTATAAACCGAAAGTCGCCAGCAGGGCTATTATCCCAAAGCTGCCAATCAATCGGATATTTGCCATCCAGCGTTATCGGCGGATACTTAGCGGTCCAATGCGTTGCCGCGTCTTCTGCTTGCGGCAAACGCCACTTCAGCCTTTTCTCCAACAATTTCCTATCGGGCAGTGCAAAATCTTCATACAATTTACCCTTACCATCTTGCTCCCAATAACCCTTTTCGCTAGTAAGTAGTACCGCATAGCCTCTGTTAATCTTTTCGTTGGATCGCCCAACATACGATTCAATACGACGAATATCCTCCGCAAATAAATACCCACCTATATCCCTCGCTCCTTGTGGCTTCAGATTATAGAACCGCCCATTTACCTCACCACGGAACTCCGCGGTCTTATACTTCAATTCGATAGGAATAGTTTCGCCATCCAGCTCAACTATCAGGTCTATATACCTATTCTTGCCGTCGCCACTCCCGTCGTCATAATACTCTTCGAGCCTTATCTCAGCTTTCGGATATAACTCCTTGATCTTCCAAGCTAGGGCGAATTGAAAGTCGGCTTCCGATCCAAAAACCGGTCGCTCCGTAGATAGCTCATAGAGCGCAGTATACATGTTGAAATCACTTTTATATGGTCGCATTTTCTGCCTCCTCTCGTTTATATCGTTCAAAAAGTTGCCCCGAAATCTCAAACCCCAGCCCCATATCTCGCTGAATCATCGACCTCGAAATCTTGCCCTGCTCCCCTGCTAGCTCGCGCACCTCTCCCATCAACGGCTCTAACGACGTCAGCCCTCGCGAAATAACATTCTCCTTAAACAATTTTGTAAGCGCAATCATCGTCTCGCGCATCCACGGCTCGAACATATACTTCCTATCATCAATCATAAGAACCAAATGCCCGCCGTCAATCTCGATATCATAGGCCTTATTTGTCAGCACAACCCGCCCGAAACCGCCATCCGAATAATTAAAAACATCTCCGTCGTGGCTGAGCTTCCCTAGCAAAGCGTCGTAACCCTCCTTGTCGTCTTTTTCATTCTTGCGACACTCAACAACCTTATCATCAAAATAAAACACCGCAAAAGCCCCATCTTCATCGCCCATCCGCCCACCAAACTCACCGTAAACCACGGCCCCGTCTGGCAATTCGGCGATCTCCCGATCAGACAAGCTCTGCTTAAACGGTATGGCATACATATCCGCCAAATTAGCGCCAAACTTGATATTCTTCATATCCTATTATTATACTCTTTTTTCGCCAAAAAGTCCAGAGGCGAAAACTCTACACAAACCAAGCCGCCCAATCCTTCGCATTAATTTCCCAAAACACACAATTATATATCGCCAAATTCTGCTCCACCAACCAATCCAACACCGCCGAGCCCAAAATCCCCGTCCCCGACGCCCGCATATGCGCCTCGTGGCCCCCCGGTTTCGCCGGACAAATCGTCATCGCCGGCTTCCCCTTCCGCGCCAATTTCAAATTCAGCACCTCCAAAGCCTCGGCCGACGTCGGCGTGCTAAACATCCCAATCACCCCCTCCGCCCCCAAAATCTGCGTCAAAATCCCCCGTCGCCACGCCTCATCAAACGCCGCCCGCCCGGCGTTCAAACTATTCATCACACTCACGTTAAAATTATGGTCCGCCGTCGTCGTATTCACCGTCCGCGGATCGTCCACCAAAAAATAATCATACGACTTCTCCGTCCCGCCCAAATCATCCCACGTAATATCCACATGCAAATACCGCCCATTCACCAGCACCACATTCCACATATGCGTCTCCGAAGTAATCTTCCGGTTCGCCAGCCCCAACTCATCAAAAAACGCCTCCGCCAAAAGCGCATACCCCTGACACACCGCCACTCGATTAAACGCCGCCGCCTGCGCCGAAAACGACGAGTTCCCATTGCGATTGCACTCCGGCGGGTTGGTCCGCCACTCGCTGTTAAAACACGTCCAATCATAATCCACATGGTCAATTATAAAATCATGCACCGCCCGCACCTTCTGCCAGCCGCCCAAATTCCGCATATTTTTCTGGCTAATCGCATTCCGTACAAACGTCGTCAGCCGATCAACCTGAGCCTCAGTCGGTGCCGTCTGAGTTGGAATCGCCGCATTCGACCGCGACGGCCCCGTCGCCGGCCCCCGCGCCTCCGGCGCCTGCCGCTCCGTCCCGCCACTGCCCGCATCACCAGCCCCCGAGCCACCCGCATCCGCCCCATTTTGCCCATTATCCGCCCCGCCATCATTACCGCCTAATTGAGTGTCCGGACACTCAGAACAGAGGTTATTTTGAGTGCCCGGCGTTTCGACCGCCGAATTCTCGCCCCAACCCAGCCTCTGCCAAATCTGCGGCACCGCCACATACGCCAGCCCGCCCACCACCACAGCCGCCGCCGCTATCGCCGCCAGCAACTTCCGATTTGCCTTCAACATATCTATATTATACCAACAACTGCTATAATATATATATGCATATATATTTCTCTGGCATCATGGGCGCTGGCATCGGCCCGCTCGCCATCCTTAGCGCCAAAGTCGGCCACCAAATCTTCGGCTCCGACACCAAAACCTCCCTCATGCAGGGCCCCCTCACTGACCTCAACCCCACCATCGAAATCGGCCCCCAAACCGGCGACTTCCTCGCCCGCATGCACCAAGAACACGGCATCGATTGGTTCATCCATAGCTCTGCCATCAAGCCCGACCACCCCGAACTGCTAAAAGCCCGCGAGCTCGGCCTCAAAATCAGCAAACGCGACGCTCTCATCAACCAAATCATCCACGACAAAGACCTCAAGCTCATCGCCGTCGCCGGCACCCACGGCAAAACCACCACCACCTCAATGCTCATCTGGTGCTTCCAGCAACTCAAAGTCCCCGCCTCCTTCCTCAATGGCACCACCCTAACCTTCGCCCCACCCGCCGACTACCAAGACGGCTCCCAATTTTTCATCTACGAGGCCGACGAATTCGACAAAAACTTCCTCCACTTTCACCCCTACCTCGCCCTCATCCCCGCCATCACCTACGACCACCCCGACATCTACCCCACCCCCGCCGACTACCAAGCCGCCTTCGACCAATTCAAATCCCAAAGCCAGCACGTCCTCCAAGACATCGCGCCCGACCCACGCATCACCCTCCTCGGCCAACACAACCGCCAAAACGCCGCTTTAGTTTACGCGGCAATCCACCAACTTTTACCCGAAGTCGCGCCCGACCAAATCATCCAAGCCCTCAACACCTTCCCCGGTTCCGCCCGGCGCTTCGAAAAAATCGCCCCCAACGTCTACAGCGACTACGCCCACCACCCCAACGAAATCCGCGCCACCCTCCAACTCGCCCGCGAGCTCGCCAACCAAACCAACCAAAAAATCATCGCCGTCTACGAACCCCACCAAAACATGCGCCAAAAATTAGTCATGGACCAATACCCCTGGGCCTTCGAAGAAGCCGACCAAGTCCTCTGGCTGCCCACCAACCTCTCGCGTGAAAACAGCGACGAACCGCCCATCCCACCCGAAACCTTCGTCGAACAACTCCGCGCCGCCGGCCTGAACGCAGAGCCCGCCCAGCTTAATGACGCCCTCCTCGCCCAAATTCGCGAATTCTCCCATGGGGGGGGGTTAACCTTATTGCTCAGCGACGGCCCTCTCGACGGCTTCGTCCGCAATCATATTTAGTTTTAGTCCTCTCGGCCGGTGAGGCAGCCAACTTCTTGCGCGAGGGGCTATGCAAGTAGTCGCTCCCTTTGGCCCGGGCGCCCTCATAGCCCTCTCCGACAAAACCGACGGCAACATGAAGCTCCCTCAAAACCAGCAAAAAATCTTCAATTCTCTTGGTGCCACCAACATCGCCCGCATCCGCACAACTTATGACCGAGCAAGCTACACCGATTATTTTATCGCCAACAACCACATCACCACACCCAATGACGGCCTAGCCACGACTCAACAAATCGCACTTTTCCTCACCCTCGCCGATTGCCTCGGGATTGTTTTCTATGACAAAGCGCAAAAAGTCCTGATGCTCCTGCATTGTGGTCGCCGCAACTTGGAACAAAACGGCCCCCAAAAAGCCGTCCAGTTTCTACGTACACATTATAATGTCCACCCTTATAACCTTCACGCTTGGTTCTCTCCTTCTGCCGGCAAGGACAATTATCCGCTTTTTGCCTTCGACGGCAAGAGCATCCAAGAAGTCGCCGCCCGCCAACTCCTAGCCGAAGGCCTTTTCTCGGAAAACATCATTTTATCCCCCATCGATACCACCACAGACAGCCGATATTTCTCACATAGTCAGGGCGACACTGGCTCCCGCCACGCCATCTGCGCTATCCTATCCTAACAACCTCTTGCAATAGCCCGGCATATCTGATATAATATACCAATAAATAACTAAGGAGTAAAAGTGTTAGCAATCCGTTTGCAACGTAATGGTCGAAGCGGCTACGCCGTCTATCGAATAGTCGTTCAGGAAGCTTCTCGCCATCCGCTAAGCGGTCGAGTTGTGGCTGAACTTGGGTCGTACAACCCACACACCAAAGCCACCAAACTAAACAAGGAACTGGCCGAGAAATTCTTATCCAACGGTGCCCAGCCAAGCGGCCGCGTCGCCATTTTGCTCTCCAAAGAGGGCGTCAAGCTACCAAAATGGGTCAAACTCTCACCGAAGAAAACCGCCACCATCCGCAAAGCCGACAAACTCCGCAAGAACCAACCAGCCGAGGAGCCAACCGAAGCTCCAGCAACCGAAGAAGCTCCGGCCGAAACTGAAGCTCCGGCCGAAGCCTAGAACGGCTTTGAAAACGGTAGCGATGGATTAAATTCAGAAATCCTGAGTAGCTCATTATATTTCGCCACCCGATCCGAACGCGACAGCGACCCGGTTTTAATTTCGTCGCAACCTAGGCCGACCGCCAAATGCGCAATCGACACGTCCTCCGTCTCGCCCGACCGATGGCTCATCACCGTCCTAAAGCCATTGCGTTTCGCCAAATTCACCGTCTCAATCGTCTCCGAAAGCGTCCCAATCTGGTTCGGCTTCACCAAAATCGCATTACAGGCCCGCTCATCGATCGCCCGCTGCAACAACTTTGGGTTGGTCACCAATAAATCATCACCCACAATCTGCATTTTTTCGCCCAGCCGTTCGGTCAATTTCTTCCAGCCTTCCCAGTCGTCCTCGCCCAAACCATCTTCCATACTGCGAACATTAAACTGATCGTAGAGCGCCGAGTACCAGTTAATCAGGTCATCGCTCGACTTAAACTCGCCACTCGTCTTCAGTTTATAGCTATCGCCCTCGCGAAATTCACTCGCCGCGATATCCTGCGCCAACACAAAATCCCGCCACAAATCATAGCCCGCCGCCTGAATCGCTTGCGTAATTCGCTCCAACGGCTCATTGTTGCCGCCATGCACCCGCGGCGCATAACCGCCCTCATCGCCAACCAAAGTATCATAACCATTATCCTTCAACACCTTGCCCAGCGCATGGAAAACCTCCGCCCCCATCCGCACCGCGTCGGCAATCGTCCGCGCCGCTTTCGGCACAATCATATATTCCTGAAAATCCGTCGCCCAACCGCCATGCGCCCCGCCATTTTGCACATTCATCAGCGGCATCGGAATCTTCAAGTCCATATTTTCCGCTAGCGTCGCAAAATGCTGGTAATATGTCTGGTGCTGCGAAATCGCCGCCGCCTTGGCCGTCGCCAAACTCACTGCCAAAATCGCATTCGCCCCCAACTTCGACTTATTTTCCGTCCCATCCAGTCCCATCATAATCTGGTCAACCTTTTTCTGGTCGGTCGCATCAACGTCCAACAAAGCTGGCGCAATTACTGTCCGCACATTCTCCACCGCAAAATTCACACCTTTACCGCCAAACGCCACGCCGCCATCTCGCAGCTCCAACGCCTCGCCCGAACCAGTCGACGCTCCCGACGGCACCGCCGCCCGGCCAAACGCCCCACTTGCCAAAAATACATCCGCCTCTACCGTCGGATTACCTCGCGAGTCCAAAACCCATCTCGCCAACACTTCCTTAATCTTATGCCCACTCTCCATATTACTATTGTATCATCCCGCACTCGGTACGTCAAACGGCAAATCCGCATAATCAGAGTTTTCTTCCGGATGCGACAAATGATAGGCAGTCCGGAGCTCCTCCACCGACCCAACACACTCAAATGGCTTTTCCACTCCATCAATTCCCAAAAGCCCCTTGAACGTCTGCCACAAACTCTCTTTCGCGAACAAATCCTGCCCGCCAAACACCGGCAACAACTCCTCGCTCGGCATCCACGGCGCAAACAACAAAAACGCATTCGCGCACTTCGCACAATTCGCGCACCATTTCAGCTCACTATTATCTTCACCTTGCCGATAATTCGCCTCATTGCAGCTCGAGAATCCCCGGCCAAACTTTTTCCAACACTTTTTCACAAACAATTCCGCAATTTTCAGCTCCGACGTATTTCGTAGCGGCGAATACACCTTATACCCCGCCAATTCCTCCGCCAAATACTTCCCATATAATTCCTCGGCCTCGCGCGTTTTGCTCCACTGGTGGTTAACCGGCAAATCCCCAATCATCGAATGCGGCTCCGTCCCCTCATCACCAATCGCCACCACCACTGTCTTCGCCCCCACCAAAATCGCCTGCACCAACGCCAAGCTCTGCAAAATATAAGTTATCGGAATGTGCCCATTTTTGCCACCTTTTTGGGCCGCCCGCGCCAAACCCTCACGATCTACCCGCCGCGTCGCCAGCAGCAAGTTGCCCAGCTTATCCAAAACTTTCGGATGATGCTCACCCGACCGCACAAACCACGCCGCAAAGTTCGCCCGCTTCTCTTCCAACATCGTCGCAAGTAGCAAGCTATCCTTCCCCCCGCTCTGCATACTAATGATTTCCGGCTTCAAATCCGACTTAGCAAACTCCACTCTCTCCTCATATTTCAAGTCCCCATACGAATACTTAAAGATAGCAACCGTACCATCAAAACTATACCCATCAAACGAAAACACCTGCTCGCTCGGCGCCGGGCGCTCGTCAAAATGCGCCAAATCAGCCCGCGTCAACTTATTCTCGTACGCAAACTGCCCCAAGCCCTCCTGATACGCCGCATTAAACAACTCCACCTGCATCGGCGTCAACTCCACCCCCTCCATCATCCGCACCCGCTGCCCCGGAAACGCCTTGTAATAGCTTATGCCAGATAATATATATGCTAAAAATATCGCCTTCTCCAGCTCGCCCGCCCCAAGGCCTCTCACGATTTTCTGGAATTGCTCTCCGCGATCCTTAAAATCCCGAAACATATCAAAACTCGGCGTCCCCGGGCTCATCAAAACTACACCGCCCGGCGCTTTCACCGCCTCATAGGCCGCCAAAACCGCACTTTCCAAATCCTCGAATGTCCGGACACTCGCGCCCAGCGACCCCTGTAAGAATTCTTTTATTTTCGGCGCCGTCTCACCAATCAACGCCACAAACCGCAAGTCCTTTGCCGCCAAAATCGACTCCGCAATCTCCTTATAATTCCCCAAATGCCGGTCATATCCGCCCGCAATCACCGCCAACGGCTCATCAAACGCCTCTACTGCCACCTCAAGCGCCGGGCTCGCGCTCGAAAAGTTATCGTCAAAAAACTTCACCCCACCAACCTCCCGCACCAATTCCAACCGATGCGGCAACCCGCGAAACTTCTCTAGCGCCGCGTCCACCGCATTCTCAAAATCATAATCTTCCAGATGCAAAAACCGCGCATTATACGCCCGCGCCGCCGCAATCGCCGACAACGCATTTTCATGGTTATGCTTACCCTTCAGCTGCAAAGACGACGTATCCGACCCCAAGTTCTCCCCATAACGAACCACCGTATCACCATCTTTTTGGTGCTTTGTCAAGTTCTCCTTCGCTCCCAAATAATCCTCCAGATCCCGGTGCACATCCAAATGGTCCGGCGCAATCGGCGTATAAACCCCTATCGCCGGGCTCTGAGCCAAGTCCCACAACTGATAGCTCGACAACTCATAAACCACCACATCATCCGCCCGCACCTCTGGCAACACATTCAGCGCCGGCTCACCAATATTCCCCACCAAAAACGCCCGGCGCTTTTTCCCCTTCAGCGCCTCCTCCAAAATCGCATAAATCAACGCCGCGGTCGTACTTTTTCCCTTCGTCCCCGTAATCCCCACAATTGGACACGGACATTTCTCAAAAAACTCAATTGTATTACTTGTAATCTTTTTCGCCGACCCCAACAAATACGGCGAAATTGACGGCGTCCGCACCACAAAATCAAACTCCGAAAAATCCTCCGCCCCAAAATCAATCTTGTCAAAGATCTCCAACGCCGCTTCCGGATACAACTCCCGGTAATACCGCTCCGCCGCCTTGCCCTCTAGCCCATACCCCAAAATCGCAATCTTCATAGCCCAATTATACCACGATGCCCTTGCCCACCACAAGTGGCCAAGAGCCAAAGTCTTGGCTCTTGACACGCCAAAACGCTTATGCTACCATAGTACTATGGATTTCGCTACACAAGTCATCATGCTCATTCTCGCAGTCACCCTTGCCCTCTTTCTTACCCTTGCCATCATCCTCATTGTTAAGCTAATCAAGCTCTCCAACGAAGCCGCCGAAGTCGCCACCAGCATCAAAAACACGGCTTTCTCCATCGAGTCCGCCGCCAAATCTGTTGAACAAGTCGCAAACCCGCAAGGCGTTCTTAAAGTCTTCGCCGGTCTGCTTTCAAAGGCCAAAAAATAGGAGGGGTATGGGCAAAAAATTCGGAATTGGTTTAGCACTGGGCGCACTCATCGGCGGCGCTGCTGTCGCATCGCAAACCACCAAAACTGGCCGCAAAGTCAGTAAGAAAGTCGCTAGCGAGCTCAAGCGCGACGTCAAAAAAGCCGCCAACAAAGCTACCAAAACTGCCAAAAAGACTGTCAAAAAAGCCACCCGCAAAGTCTAGCTCTGTGCTATAATATTATTGATATGAACAAAAAAGCGCAAAACGCGCGTATCATCGCGCATGAGGTGCTCTTTGCCCTAGCAGTGGCCCTCTTTTTCGTTGTTCTGGTCATGATTGCCCTCGGCTACCGCCTCCGCCGCGACAGCGAATCCGGCCTCCCCGTCTGGGAACGCACGGCGCTACTCCGCGTCGGCTCCTTCCCCACCGGCGCCAACATCATCCTCAATAACACCGACACCGGCCGCCGCACCACCCTCTCCGCCCAGCGCTTAGTCATCTCCGCCGGCAACCATACTCTCCGCGTAGACCGCGACGGCTACCACTCTTGGCAACACGCTTTCACCGCCACCGAAGCCGAAATCACTTGGTTCGACTACATTCAGCTCTTCCCCGTCGACCGTGGCGGCAACGTCGTCCAAAGTTTCGCCTCCACCCAACAAGTTTGGCGCTCCCCCATCGGCGAGCGCGCCCTCGTCCTCACCCCCGCCACCCGCACCACCAGCCCCCAACTCAATATCCTCACCCTCACCGCCACCAACGCCAATACCACCGCCATCAATTTTCCTTCCGAAATCACCGAACCCGACCTCATCTCTTGGTCCAAAGACGACAGCCTCGCCCTGCTCTGCCAACGCAAATCCGCCACCAGCCGTAGCTCTACCACCGACCGCTGCACCATGCTTGACGTCGACCGCGGCCGCCTCTCCACCGTCAACCTACCAAACGACCGTTCCGAAGAGCTCCTCGATGTCGCCTTCGTCAACTCCCGCACCCTCCTTGTCATCACCTCCGCCCGCGCCTATCTCTACGATACCACCAACACCACCTCGCAAAAGCTCAACGTCCACATCCCTACCGACAACCTCCCCCAACGCCTCGCCCTCACCACCAGCGACGCCACCCTCCTCTATTTCACCAGCGCCCCGTCCAACACTGCTTCACCAACCTACCACCTCGCCACGGTCAACGCCAACGGCACTTTTTCCGGCATCTATACCGACGACGCCCCCTTTGAGTTCGCCGCCACCCGCTACCTCAACGATTTTGTCGTCGCCATCGCTGGCCGCTCCCAACTCCGCATCTACTTCTCTAGCTCCAGCTCGCTCTTCGGCAGCATAAACGGCCTCGCTCTCCAAAACGAATACCCCATCTCCACCCCTACCAGCCCCATCACCACCAACGGCCGCTTCATCGTCGCTGCCAGCGGCCAGAGCGTCGATCTCGAACGCCTCGTCTCCTCCCAGTTCGACAACAACTGCCATGGCTCCGCTTGGCAAAAACTCAGCAACGCCCAACTCTACTGTCCGGACACTCACCAACTCATGATTAAAGATTTCGACGGCACCAATCAAGTCAACATCCGCCTACCCGACGCCGTCGCCATGCCCCCAGCCGACGCCCTACCTGCCGCCCTCGTCAACCGCCGCACCCTCTACTACTGGACCCTCGAAACCATCAACAACACCCCCCAACTTCAACTCCGCCAACTCCGCCTATAATCCGCCGCCGGTAAGGCTGGCCCATAACCGCTCAAACAACGTCGGCGCTGGCCCCGGCCCCACTTCCTTACCATCACCGTCCGGCGCTGGCGCCATCTCTTCGCCCGGCGCTCCATCCGGCGCCGGCGCAATCTGGTCCATAAAAATCAACATCCGCTGCCGCGCCGTCCCAATCGGATAGCACGTAATCAAAGTCATCACCGGCCGCTCATCGCCGATCCGCAGAGCCTCCACATCATTCGGGGCCACAATCTGTGTCCCCCTCACCACATATGTATAACGCACCCCCTCATAATTCACATAAGCCAAATCCCCTACCGCCATCCGCGGCAACTGCGAAAAGATAAACTTAAAATCGCCCGGCGTAAACGCATCGTTCGACGAGTGCCCCGACACCGCAAAATTACCATTTTCGCCCGGCAAAGCGCTCGCCCCCGACACCGCAAAATGCATCACCCCGTCGGTCAAACAGCGCTTCTGGCTCGCATCATCCAGCCCACAACCATAAATAATCGGCACGCTCACATTCACTTTTGGTATCATTAGCCGCGACGGCCCCGAAGCATCATCGCCCGCCAACATCTCCAACCCCCTCGCATTCCCCACCGGCGTGATATACGACTGCACAAAAGCAAAAAACACCCGGTTATATTGGATAAACAACAGCCCCAAAAACACCACCAGCCCCAATACTATCGGCAGATAATGTTTACTCCGGCGGAATTTCCGCACCCGCGCACTCGTCGTATTCCGCACTTGCTGGCGCAACCGCCGCATCAACCGCGCATTTTGGTCAATCTCATCCTCTTGCGACAATAAATTCTTCACCTCTGCCTTGTGCTCGGCATCCTTTTTCTGCATCTCCTGCCCGAAATGGTATTGGTAGTACTTCCGGTAATACTCCTGCCAAGCCTGATGGTATTCCTCCACATCGTCCGTCATCCGCGCACTTGTCTGCTCAACACTCCCCTGCACACTCACCTGCGCCGCCTGCGGCTCCGACAAAACATCACTCTTGCCAAACAAACTCCCCTCGTCCTCCCGCTTCAAAAGCTGGCTCACCTCGTCCGCCGTCTGCTCGTCAATCCGTTGCTGCCCAAACGCCATCTTCACCCGCTCACGCGCCAACTCTTCCACCCGCTTTCTTTGCTCGTCATCCATTTATACCTCATTATACCACACGAAGCGCCTTACCTTTACCTATTCCCTATGTCAGGCAACCCCTCCTTGCCTTTCGCCTCCCACCATGCTATAATAAACCATCGGGCGAGTGGCGGAATGGTATACGCGGCAGACTCAAAATCTGCTATCGGCAACGGTGTGAGGGTTCAAGTCCCTCCTCGCCCACCATTTTTTAAAATCATGTGCTATAATTATATATATAAATAAGTAAAGGAGTGGGAATATGAAAAAATTCTTCAGCATTTTATTAGGTGTAATTGTGGCGTTGATTGGTATCGCGACCCTCTTCACGCCAGTTCGCACATTAATCAACTTAACCGTCTTCATCGGTATCGCGGCCCTCGTCGGTGGCTTTTTCAACATCTTCGCGTTCGCCCTCAGTAAGAACAAAGAACGCAGCGGCGCCATCCTCTTTTTCGGCATCATCAGCGTCGTCCTCGGTTCACTCATCCTCGTCTACACTGGCGCCAGCGCCGCATTGGTTCTAGGCTTCTTCGGCATCTGGCTCTTCGTCGCCAGCCTCGCCCGCATTTTCGAAGCCTTCCACCTCAAAAAGCTCGGCAGCAAATACTGGGGCCTCGACCTCGCAGTCGGCATCATCCTCACCCTCTTCTCGTTCTGGGTCCTCTGGCACCCGCTCGCCAAACTCGCCCTGCTTGACATCTTCGTCTCCATCGCCCTCCTCGCAGTTGGCGTCTCGCTCATCACTTCTGCCTTCATCACCCCTAAAAAGGGCGCCAAGAAACAGAAATGATTACTCAGGAGCGACGGCTACCTCTTAAGCGCATTGGCGCCGTCCTTCTCGCTACCGCGCTCGCCCTCGTCCTCCTCTTTCAAATCCTCCGCATCCTCACCCCCGCCGCCGCCGACACCTCCTCGTCCGTCGACTACACTTATGTTGGCAACGTCGGCAACACCACCTCTACTTGGGCCACCAATGGCGATCTCGTCAACCCCACCATGATTGCCACCAACAGCAGCGCCAACCTTGTCTACGTCTATTGCGACTCCACCGATATGCCCCACGCTAGCGGCGGCCTCATTTCCGCCCAAGCCAACCCCGCCAACTGGCGCACCATCGCCATCTTTCATGACAACGGCGACGGCACCTTCACCTATCAAAGCATCCTCACCATCGAAATCGCCTCCGCCACCTTCTCCTTTAACGGCGGCCACCCCCAAGGTATGGTCGTTGACCAAAACAACGTCGTCTACCTCACCGCCCCTACCAACGCCCTCGTCGCCGCCTATCAAGCAAACCCCACCAGCCCCACCGTCGCCAACCCATCCTTCCTCGGCCCCATCTCCTCATCAACCGGCTACTCCGGCTCCGTCCTCGGCGCGCCCGGCATCGACCAAACCAACGGCTTTATTATCGTCGGCGGCACCTTCGACAGCGGCTCGGCTGGCAACTACGCCACCTATGGCGTCGCCGGTCTCGACCCTACCAGCCCCACCGTCGCCACTGACGTCCCACCTCTCTACGTCCCCTACAACAGCGGCAGCAACACCTACTACGTCGAAAACGTCACCGTCTCCGCCAGCGGCAACCACCTAGCCGCCGGCTACTTCAGCATCGGCGGTCTCTCCTACAACGTCGTCGAAGTCAACCTCACCACCGGCGCCATCACCCCCATCACCCCACCTAACGTCAGCGGTCTCAACAACACCCAAGAATCCGCCTCCATTTACGGCACCGCCTCCATCAAGGCCGACGAAAACGGCGGCATCTACCTCTCCGGCAGTTTCGGCGTCAATAACGCCGGGCAATACCAATCCTCCGCTCTGCTCAAGCTCGACCAAGACGGCAACTTCGTCACCGACATCGCCCCCAGCACCGACACCTCCACCACCACTGGCACTATCAGCGGCCCCAGCATGATGGCCATCAACCCCACTAACCAATGGGTTTACCTCGTCGATACCGCCAACACCTCCGGCGCCGCCATCCGCGTTTTTGCCTTTAACGGCACTCTGCCCGGCTCTGGCACCACCACCCCCACCGTCACCATCCCGCCTAGCAGCGTCAATCTCGACGCCAACACCGGCGTTGTTTTCGCCACCCCGCCCACCGGCGGCGGCATCATCACCATCACCAACCGCGACCAAACCAACAACACCTGCGACCTCACCCAGCCGCCTACCGTCGTCCTCATCGTCAACCTCAGCGACATCTCCTCCGGCGTTCCCATCAACACCTCCATTGTCGACCCTAGCACCGGCGTCAGCATTGCCACCTCATTCGTCGTCAACCCCGACGGCAGCACTTCCATGGCCCTCACCACCGGCAGCGACGGCACCACAGTCAGCGGCGTCGGCACCCCCACCGTTGACGAAGGCACCACCACCGCTACCATCAGCCTCACCGCTGCCGACGGCACCACTCTCACCAATACCGTCACCACCAGCCCTAACGCCAGCGGCGGCACCACCATCTACACCGTCAAAACCATCACCCAGCCCGACGGCTACGTCAGCACCACCGCCATCCGCATCGCCACCACGGCCGCTGGCGACGTCGACCTCTCCGTCCACCTCCCTAACATCACCACCGATAATAGCTATTGCACCAGCATCACCGCCAACAACGGCGGCGGCTCCAGCACCCCCATCATCATCCCTTGGACCTCCGGCACCTACGAGCCCTTCATTTCCCTCGCTCAAGTCTTCTGCGACACCACCCAGCAATTTAATATCACCATCGAACCCACCCCCACCGGCGCCCTCGGCATCGCCTGCGCCACCATCACCACCACTACCAACAACCCTACCGGCTACACCACCACTCTGAACACCGACGACGCCGACCTCACCTGCACCATCGACAGCGGCACCTACAATCTCACATCCGCCGCCACCTCACCCGCCGCTCTCGCCAACAATCAATGGGGCTTTTCTCTCGACTCCACCACTTTCCAAGCCGTTCCTCTCGCCGCCACCGTCATCCAGTCCAACACCCTCTCCACTGCCGGCGACAACCTCCAATTCTGGCTCGGCGCCCAACTCGACTACAGCCAACCCCCCTGCACCTACGACGGCTCCATCACCATCACCGCCAGCGCCAACCCCGTCCCCGCACCCACCATCACCGCCATCTCGCCCGCTTCCGGCTCCACCACCGGCGGCGATCCCACCACCATCACCGGCACTAACTTTGGCACCACCGACCTGCCTTACATCACCCAAATTAATATCGGCGGCAATTCCTGCCTCTTTTTCGCCGTCATCAACGACACCAGCGCCACCTGCATCACCCCCGCCGGCACCGCTGGCGCCGCCGACGTCCAGATCGACGGCTTTGGCGGCAGCGCCACTCTGCCCGGCGGTTTCACCTATCTCACCCCGCAGGCCAACGCCTGCGTCTCTAGCGACGCCACCTCCGCCACCATCCGCGTCGACCTCGACACCCACATGTTCCCCATCACCTTCACCGGCACCTCTACCTCTCCTTCTTGGGCCATCGCCGACAACACCAACTGGTGCTCCTACTCCTCCCAGCAATGGGCCAACGCCGTCACCGTCGCCGACCCCGCCACCTACCTCCACGCCGCACCCGGCACTAACGTCCCCGAAAGCGACATCCTCGGCTACTGGGTCTACGTCCCCCGCTACGCCTACGAAGTCCAGCGCTACTTCGCCTTCAACGCCCCTGTCGCCGCTGGCAATTTTGACATCAATTTTGAAAACACCACCACCACCAAAAAGACCCCTCAAGCTCCCACCGGCAGCTATTCCACCTGCTTCACCGCCCCCAATTCCAGCGCCTTCACCGCCCACGACTACCGCAACGACTGCGGCGTCTCCCGCACCTACGGCCCGGCCACCGGCACCACTTGGGCCACTCACCCCGCCTTCACACTTAATGGCAACGAGCTAAACGGCATTTGGGTCGGCAAATTCGAGACCAGCGGCACTCGCGCCTCACCCCAAGTCAAACCCAACCAAAACACCAACATTGGCGAATACCCCGGCGTTTTCTACGACATGGGCCAAGCCATCGGCGTCCTCAACCCCGCCGCCACCGGCGGCAACGGCACCACCGTCAACCAAAACAGCCACTCCCTCAGCACCGCCACCACCCACATGGCCATCAACACCGATTGGGGCGCCGCCGCTTATCTTGCCGCCAGCACCTACGGCGCCGGCTACAACGCCGTCCAAATCAACTCCGCCTTCGGCTCCCCTAGTTCCTCCACCGACGCCGACGGCAACGGCGGCTCCTACCTCACCAACGACATGGCCGGCATCACCGGCTGTGGCCCCAGCTCCAGCGGCAGCACCAGCACCTACAGCGGCGGCACCACCCTCAATACCACCACTCTCCAAAGCCCGACCGCCTGCTCCAGCGACACCTCCCACGCCTACAACGGCACCCTCGGCGTCCTCGCCTCCACCACCAATAACGTCTACGGCATCTACGACATGTCCGGCGGCGCCTACGACATGGTTATGGCTAACTACAACAACACCCCAACCAACATCACCACCATGCCACCCGCCGCTTTCATCACCCTCTACATGGCCTCGCCGTTTAACACCCAACCCGCTTGGAGCGCCAGCAGCAACGCCACCTATTTCGGCTTCGACGTCTGCGATTGGACCCTCTGCGGCGGCCACGCCAACTACGAAGTCAACACCGCCCAATCCGTCACCACCGACTCCGGCTGGCTCAGCGACTACTCCCGCATGCCCAGCGCCAACGGCTACGTCTGGACCCTCCGCGGCGGCAACGCCGAAAACGGCGCCAGCTCCGGCATCTTCGCCCAGTCCGACGCCAACGGCGCCCAACAAGCCTACATCGGCTTCCGCGCCATCCTAATCTCCCTACCCTGACAATTACCCGAGGCCTCGCACTCCTCGAGAACGATGCGGGGGTGAATTGGCCGTAGGCCAAGAGGGAGGTGCAACGCCCCTGCTGTTTCGTTCGAGGGGAGTAGCGAGGCGAGGGCAGTATTTAGGATTTCCAAATAGCACTTGACAAAACGCTTATGATTTGATATAATGGAGAGGGTACATAAACAAAAACCTAAAAGTAAAGCAAAAAGGAGCAAAATGAAAAAAATAGTAATCTCAGGCGTCGCCGCTACCACCCTTATCGGTGCCATCGGTCTGGCTTCAGCCAACGCCGCAACCCCATCAACTTGGAACCAAACCGTCCAAGTCACCTCTAGCTCGGTGATTACTCTCACCACCACGGCCAGCAACCCTGTCACCATCCCTGCCGACCCTACCATCAACAGCGGTTTTGCCTCAACCGAAGTTCCCCTCACCCTCTCCTGCAACGACGAAAACGGCGCCACCGTCACCCTCTCGATGATTGCCACCGACGCTAACAACGGTGCCCTCTTCGACGACGGCACTTCCGCCCCTCTCACGACCACCGATGTCGTCGCGCCAATCGGCACCGCCGCCTCTGTCCTCACCGCCAACACTTGGGGCTATAATGTCGTAAATGCATCCACCAACACCGCCCAAAACAGCACCTCGACCTTCTCGCCCGTTCCTGCCGCTGCCACCCCTGCCACCCTCCTCGCCACCAGCACCTCCGGCACCTCGCAATTCTTCGTCAACTTCGGCGCCCTCGTCGACTACACCCTTGACTCCGGCATCACCTATTCCAACCAAGTCACCTACACTGCCAGCGCTAACCCCTAAAGTTTAGGTACGTCTAGCCATGACTAACCTCAAAATCTCACGCATAACCACCCTTGCCGCGGCCCTAACCACCGCCGCCCTCCTCACCATCGGCCTCGCCCGGCCCCTCGCCGCCGCCGATTCCAACGTCAGCATTTCCATTTCGCCCAGCACCCAACGCCTCACCCTCGACCCCGGCCAAACCCAAACCGCCGAAATCACCGTCATCAACTCCGGCGACACCCCCTACCAAGTCCGCGTCTACGCCGCCCCCTATCAAGTCGCACCCGACTACTCTCGCAACATTTTCGACGACCCCGCCACCGCCCATTCCCAAATTTACCGCTGGATTTCCTTCGCCAACCAATCTGACAGCCTAGACGAAGCCGCCTCTTTCACCCTCGCGCCTAACGCCCGGCGCACCATCGAGTTCACTATCACCATTCCCGCCAGCGTTCCCGCCGGCGGCCAATACGCCGGTATCATGGCCGAAGTCATCCCTCCTGCCGACGCCTCCGGCGTCGTCGCCGTCCGCCGCGTCGCCTCCTTGCTCTATGCCAACATCAACGGCAACACCATTGAGCGCGGCACCGTCATCGAACGCACTTGGCAAGGCCGCTATCAATCCCGCAACGTCAACACCTCCCTCATCATCGAGAACTCCGGCAATACCGACTTCGACGCCGAAAGCCGCCTCCTCATCACCAACTTCTTTGGTAAGACTGTCGGCGAAATCACCGAACCCGCCAAACTCATTTTTCCCGGCACCTCCCGCCGCTTCGAACTCAACTGGCAAAGCAAAGGTCCTTTTGGCATCTACAAGCTCACCCAACAAAGCCGCTTCCTCGGCCAAACAGTTGAAGAGAGCAAGTGGGTCTTCGTTGCTCCCACTGCTCTCTTCATTTTCACTGTACTTATCTTAGCACTTGCAATCTTTGCGGCTGCAATCGCAGGACTCGCCCGAAAGCGCCGACGTAAAGTCCGCAAGCAAGAACCCTAGAATACCACCGACCAACGGCACCAAAGCATAGGTAATTACTACCTGCCAGACAATCGTGTCCTTCGCCATGAATGCTTCCATCGCTACAGCCAACGCTGGGTTGAAGGCAATCGAGTTTGGCGCGCCAAAGAAGTCAAACGACAAGAACAAGCCGACCAAAACAACTGTAAACACACCAGCTGCCACCAATGCCGCGAAAGTAAATGCTGACTTCTTGTACTTCAAGGCCCTAGCAAACGCGAAACCGTAGATAATCGCGCCAATTGCCTCAACCGCGATTAAGCCAGCCAACTTGCTGTTTTCGGTAATCGGCTGGATCGTCGCTGCAGCCACCGTCGAGTCCACCATATCCGACGTCGCCACACCAATCAAGCACTGAATGACCAGCCAACCCAACATCGCACCAATCAACTGCGCGATGATGTAAAATACACCTCGTATTGCCGACACTCGTCGCGTCACCATCATACCAACTGTCACCAATGGGTTGAGGTGCGCACCCGAGATTGGGTAAACTGCCAGTGTAATGAACAAGAACGCAAAGATCAAATAAATTGGCTCCAAGCTTCTTGTCAAGACCAAGACCACGAGCGCCAAAAGCATCGTCCCGATGATTTCACCCAAGACCGCGCCAATAATTCGCGGGCTCTTGAAAATCGTCAAGATGTCCTCGTCCTCGTGTTTTTTCTTGAAGAAGCCAGAAAACAATGTTTTCGGCTCACAGTCCGCTTTATTTTTTGACGGCGACGCGATAATCACCGTTTCGTTTACCTCTGTAATATTAACAGTGGTATTTCCACCCCTAGCGGCTACTACTTTCGGCGCAGTTTTCGCTGGCGCCTTGGCGTTGTTGCCGGCTGGTTTTTTAGCCTTTTTAGTTGCCATTTATCCTCCTTCTGATATAATCATAGTATCAAATTGAAAAGGGAGTGTCAAGAGTATGGCGATTTTACAACGACAACAAGGGTCCGAGGGGCGCCTAGCCGACCGCGTCGCCCGCGAGCTACGCGAACGCGATGCCAAACGCCTCAAAGACATCGCCGATCAAGAACCACCTGACATGGTCGACAAATCCAAATACATCACCGATTTCGCCCGGCACGAGGGCGACGCCGCTCGCTTCTGGCTCACCGTCCTCATCATCCTCATTTTCGGCGGCATCATCTTCCTCATCTCCCGCATGGGCGCCGCTTAATAACTCTCCAGCCTACTAAACTGCTCTTCCAAAAACTCCCCACGCTCACCACTAACAAAATCCTTACAACGGTCATTTGTCCGCACCTTCAGCTCAACCGCCCGCCCATCGCTCAAAACTATCTCGGCCACAGTCCGATACTCAGAATCGCTGCCACTCAAGTTATAATCAATCGCAAACGGCCCCACACAATAGCCATCCGAAATCATATTCTCCCTATCTAACGACACATCGTACGTCAACGTTATCCGAAACCCCTCCGCCTTATTCGCATCATCTGACATCTCATAACCGACAAAATAACGCAAAGGCGACGACCCATGCACAAACCTAGCATTCTCCACCGTCTTAAAATACGGCAATTTCACCCGCACATCCGGTATCAAATACCAATTCCCATCATCGCTCACGCCCACTTCGCCATAATGTTGCAGCCCAACTGCCCTCCAGTCTGCCACGGCCGCATTATTCGAGACATGCCCAACTCCCCGCCATATTTCCACCATATAACCCAAAATCGCAACCAGTAAAACCGCAGCCACAACTCCAACCACCGCTTTCCACCACTTAAAATTACACTCTTTCGCCACACTTTTCTTACTTTTCATAATGCTTATCCTTTTACCTTCATTATATCACACTAGCCAATATCCAGCCCCCCTCTTGCAATCACCTTACGATTTATGCTATATATATTATATGGACTTAGATAAGGTTAGGGAAACCCTCGAACAACGCGCCCGCGCCGGCGACGAACGCGTCCTCAAATCCGACATTTGGCGCGAAGCCACCGCCCAAATCATGCAGACCGAAATGGCCCGCCGCGCCGAATTTGGCCGCCAACTCAACGAATTGAAGGATTCCCTTGAGCAAATCGTCGCCGAGACCCAATCTACTCTACGAGTAAAACCGCCCACTTTGCCACCGATCGACATCACAGCGCCCTTCGCACCCAGCACTCAAGACCAAATCGCCACCAAACCTACCCTTAGCACCGCCGACCTCGGCTCCCGCCATCCCCTAACTGAAGAAATCGAACGCGTCGTCGCCATTTACCGCGACATGGGCTTTACCGCTGTCGAAAGCCGCCAGCTCGACGACGATTTCAACATGTTCGAAGCTCTCAACTTCCCCGACGGCCACCCCGCCCGCGACTCCTACGACTCTTTCCGCACCAGCGAGGGCTTCATCCCACCCGCCCACACTTCCACCATGCAAAACCGCATCCTCCTTGCCGGCCGCACCGCCCTCATTAACGACAATAAACCCATCGCCAGCGTCTCTTACGGCCGCTGCTTTAGAAACGAAGACACCGACGCCACCCACGAACACACTTTCTACCAATGCGAGGGTATTTTCGTCTCGCGCGACGCCAACCTCGCCCAAATGCTCGGCGTCCTGCGCAACTTTTTTGAGACCTACTACGGCCAAAAACTCCGCATCAAAACCCAGCCCGCTTTCTTCCCCTTCACCGAGCCCGGCCTCGAGTTCCTAATCGAAAAGCCCGCTGCCCTCACCGGCGGCAAAAGCGCCGGCTGGCTCGAGATGCTCGGCTGCGGCATGATTCACCCCAACGTCCTAAACCACGCCGGCCTCGACCCTACCGAATTCCGCGGTTTCGCTTGGGGTGGCGGCATCGACCGTCTCGTCATGCTCGCCCGCCAAATCAACGACGTCCGCGTTTTTGAAAGCGGCCGTATTAAAGCCCTAAAGGAGCTCCAATGATTATATCTCGAAAATGGCTCGAAGAATTCGTCGATCTCAGCGGCATCACTGACGCCGAGCTGGCCGAACGCATCGGCAGCCGCCTTGTCGAGGTCGAAGAAGCCGTTGAATACAACGGCAAATACAACGGCATCTTCGTCGTCGAGGTCAAAAGTTGCGAACCTATCGAGAGCTCCGACCACCTCCACTTATGCTATGTCGACGACGCCGGCATCATGGAAAAGTACGCCCCAAACACCCTCATTGCCCGCAATTCCAAAGGCCTCATCCCCGTAGTTTGCGGCGCGCCCAACGTCAAAAAAGGCCTGCTCGCCGTCTGGATTGCGCCCGGCGCCACCGTCCCTGCCACCTTCGGCGACAAAAAACCATTCGTTATCGGCGCCAAAAAACTCTGCGGCGTCCAAAGCTACGGCATGCTCGCCGCCATCGACGAACTCGACCTCGGCCCCGCTCATGAAGGCATCCTTGAAGTCGACCCCGACACTAACCAAAACGACCAAGACGACGACGCCTCCCTAGTCGGCGCCCCATTCGCCAGCGTCCTCCGGCTCGACAGCACCCTCTTTGACATCGAAAATAAATCCCTCACCCACCGCCCCGACTGCTTCGGTGTCATCGGCTTCGCCCGTGAAGTCGCCGGCATTTTTGGCAAAAAGTTCACCACCCCAACCTACCTTGAAGAAAACGAAATCGCCGACAAAATCGAGCGCCTCCGCCGCATCGACGCTGGCGAATGGGCCAAAATCGGCAAAAAAGCCGTCACCAGCGCCGACGGCGCCATCTCTCTCGACGTCGAGATTGAAGACCCCGAACTCTGCTCCCGCTACACCGCCATCATCCTCGAAGCCGGCCTCGCTAACAAAACCGACGCATCCGACCCTGCCTTCACCGAATTCCGCCACCTTCGCCAAATCGGCGTTCCGCTCATGCTTTCTAACGTCCGCACTATCAACCCACTCGTCGACTGGTCCAACTATCTCATGCTCCTCACCGGCCAGCCACTCCACTTTTTCGACTACGACAAACTCCTTGCCCTCGGCGGCGGCAAAATGGCCAAAATCACCGTCCGCGCCGCCAAAAAAGGCGAGCAACTCACCCTCCTCAACCACAAAACTATTGATCTCGACCCGCGCGACACCGTCATCACTTCTAGCGGCGTACCGATTGCCCTCGCTGGCGTCATGGGCGGCCTCGGCACCGAAATTGACGCCTCCACCAAACGCGTCGTCGTCGAAAGCGCCTCTTTCAATCTCTACCGCATCCGCGAAACCAGCTTCCGCTACGGCATTTTCTCCGAAGCTACCACCCGCTTCACCAAAGGCCAACCTGCCGCCCTCGCCGAACAAGCCATTTTGCTCACCGCCAACTCTTTACGCAAAAATCTCAACTTCGGCCTCCGCTCCAGCCTCGCCGAAGCCGGTAAAAACGCCAAAAACCCTAAACTTACTCTTCGACTAGAAAGCTTCAATACCCTCCTCGGCAGCAATTACACCGAAGGCGAAGTCGAAGAAGCCCTCCAAAACGTCGGCTTTGACGCCGGCTGGGCCGGCACAACCGGCGAAGCCAGCGAACTCATCGTTCTCGCACCCTACTGGCGCACCGATATCAACATCGCCGAAGACGTCATCGAAGAAGTCGGCCGCCTACTCGGCTTCGACAACCTCCCGCATCAATTACCATTGCGCGATTTCAGCGCTCCGCAAACCGATCCCTTCGGCCAACTCGCTCATCAACTCCGCGACAAGCTCGCCGCCTTCGGCGCCAACGAAGTCCTCACTTACAGCTTCATCAGCCGCGACTTACTCGAGAAGTGTAGTCTTCCACTTGACGACGCCTACGAGCTCATCAACTCCATCTCGCCTGAACTCCAAGCCATCCGCACTCGCCTCTTGCCAAGCCTCCTCTCCAAGCTCGAAATCAACCTTCGCGACCTTGACCGCAACTTCACCCTCTTTGAAATCAACCAAGTCTTCAACAAATCTTGGGGCCTCGACAGCTCCGGCGTCCCTGTTGAACGCCAACAACTCGCCCTCCTCCAAACCAACAGCGACTTCTACACCCTCAAACACTGGCTAGTCAGCCTGCTCGACGCCGCTAAAATCACCGACTTCACCTTCGAACCGCTCCAAGACAACCTCTACACTAGCCATTCCGCCAAAATTATGCAGGGCGGCACCGAGCTGCTCCGCTTCGGCCAACTCGAGCCTGCCATAGTCGCACGCTTCGGCACCGACCAACCCGTTTTTGCCGCCGAGTCCCTTAACCTCAGTGATTTCTTGACCAAAGTTTGTCCTGCTAGCCAACCCGCTAAGCGTTCTTTCACCAGCCGCTTCCCTAGCGCCAAGCGCTACATCAGCATCATCGCCCCTGCCACCAAGAGCTTCCAGCAAGTCGAGCAAACCCTCCAAAACTCCTTCTCAACTTTCGTCGACGCTAACCTAGAATGGAGCCTCCAACCCCTCGATATCTTCGAGAAAGACGGCCAAAAAACCACCACTTTTCATATCACACTCGCCGACACAACTCACACCATGTCTTCCGCCGAAATCAACGACATTATGCAAGCCATTGGGAAAGTCTGTCTTTCTGCCGGCTATCAAACCGCTTAAGCTTGCATCTCTATCCCTTATCTGATATATATAATATATATAGGAACGGAGATTTGAATGATTGCAACTGAAACCAAAACCTCACGCGGTACCCGTATCGCCGTCATAGCCATCGCGGCATTGATGGTATTTTCAACTGGCGCCCTTTTTATTAGCATGGCGCTTGGCAGCAACAATCAGGACAAAATCGACGATATCCTCCTCGCCGAACGCCGCGAGAAAGAGGCCCGCCTCGACGAGCTCCTCGCTGCCTATGGTGATGAACTCGCCGCGGCCGCCGACGAAACTAACGAGCTCTACTTCGAGACTTTCGCCAAATACCGCGCCAACGTCCGTAGCTTCGTCGCTGCCAATGTCTCCGAGTTGCAGGTCCGCGACCTTGTCGTCGGCACTGGCGACCCACTCACCGACATCAACGACCTCAACTCCATCCTCTACATCGGCTGGCTCGGCGACGAAACCGTCTTCGACTCCAGCTTTGAAATCAGCGACCCTAACGACCTCAACGCATGGCGCACCGCCACCCGCGTCCGCTTCCCTACCATGGCCACCGTTGATTTTATCACCGGTTTTAAAGAGGGCCTCATCGGCCGAGTCGGTGGCTTCGCTACCGGCGCCCGCATTTGCACCAGCGGCCGAATCGAAACCGACGACAACGCCTGCAGCACCCCACTTGATGGCCTCCGTGTCGGTGGCGTCCGCGAAATTACTATCCCCTTCCAAAAAGCCTACGGCGAGACCGCCTTTGGCAACATCCCCGCCATGGCGCCACTTAAGTTTATCGTCATGCGCGTCCCTTACGTTGAAGAACCCGAGCCAAGCGACGAGCTCTACGAACTCTACATGGAAATCTACAGCCAATAACAAGCCGCAAGAGCCCTACTTCTTGTCCGGTATCGCAGCTTTTCTCTTCAACTTTGTGTGATAATTAATCGCAAACCGATGCGCTTCATCATCGATCCGCACAATTAGTTTATAAGCATGCGAACTCTCCGGCAAACTCACCGTCCTATGAAAGCCTTGCTCATTCGCCACAATCAGTTCTTTCGCCGTTTTGTTCCAGCCCGCCACACGAATTCCTGCCTCACGTAGCAAGTCTTCCACTGCCGTCAACTGCCCAATCCCACCATCAATAATCACCAAGTCCGGCCTACCCCAATCTTCCAAGTGTTTTAGTCGACGAGTAATCACCTCCCGCATATTCGCAAAATCATCATTCTTCTGCGTCCTAAGCTTAAACAGTCTATAATCCGCCCGGCTCGCCACGCCATTCTTAAACACCACCGCACTCCCCACCACATTCGTCCCGCTCTGGTGGCTAATATCAAATCCCTCAATCCGCCGCGGCGGCTCCGACAACTTCAGCGCCCGCGCTAACTCCATCAACGCCGGGTCAGCCTCCAATTCCGCAAACTCATCACTCGCAAATACCATCCTCTGCCCAAGCGCCTGCAACCCGTGGATCTGATTCCTTAACAACGCCGCCCGCTCAAAATCCTGCGCCTCGCTCGCCTGCTCCATCTCACGCTCAAAGTCCTTCGTCGCCTCCACCCGCTTACCCTCCAAAATCCTCTGTAATGTCCTCAAGTTCGACTTATAAACTTTTAGTCGCGCCTCGTAATCCGCTGCGTCCACCGCCAGCTCCAGCCCCGGCGTCAAATTAAGTTGCGAATACAAACTCCGCTTCCCATCATACGGCTTTTCATAAAACGGCAACACCCGCCTTAACGCTTTCAAAGCTTTCTTCACCGGCAACTTCGCATAATACGGCCCAAAATACTTCGCCTCATCACCCATCGGGTTATGCACTAACGTTATATACGGCACCTGCGAACCTTTCGCGCCAATCCTTATATATATCGCCGACTTATCGTCTTGCAACAAAATATTATATTTCGGATGGTATCGCTTCACCAGCTCCGACTCAAGAAACAACGCGTCCAGCTCGCTTTCCGTCGTTCGCCAAGTCGTCTTCTTAATCTCCGCCACCAGCGCCCGCGTTTTCGCATCCCGCGTCCTTGTTTTTTGATAATACGAGCTAACCCGGTTTTTCAAATTCGCCGCTTTGCCAATATAAATTATCTTACCGTCCTCATCGTGATGGAAATACACCCCCGGCGAACTCGGTAAATTACTCAACATTGCGGAAAACGATTTTCTTGATTCTTGCCACAATCGGGCTCACTTCATCTACCGCCAAGAAGTATCCTGCGACTATATAAGTGATAAATCCGACGCCCGTTATCAAAGCAAATTTCGGGAAGGTACTCATAAAGCTCACGTCCGATAATCGAAACGGAAATAGACGCACCATTGTATAGACAGCCAACGCCGTGAAGAACCCCGCCACGCACATCTTTATCACACCACGCACAAACTCCAACGTAAACACGCTCCGCCGCCGAAAGCCCAAAATCCCAAACAGCAAACAGATTTCCAATATCGCGCTCGTTGCCTTCGCGTATGCTATGCCAAACGCCCCCAAATTCGTATATCGCGCCAGCAGAATTGCCATCACCACCATCACGCCTACCGACACCAGCGACACGAAGAATGGCGTCTTCGTGTCTTGATTCGCGTAAAACGCCCGCACCAAAATCTGGAACACGCTCGAGCAAACAATCGTCACACATAGCACGCCTAGTAGCCCCGCAATCATCGCATTACCACCGTTCACAATAAACGCCGCCACATATCCTCGCGCGAAAAACGCCACAATCGCAATCGGCAAAATCAACCAAATCACTAGCCTAAGCGCCGTCCGCAAGCTATGGTTAAAAGCATCGCCATCTTCCTCATTGATCTCACGCGACAGTTTCGGGAAAAAGGCCGTCGAAATCGCCACTCCCACCAACGACACCGGCATACTGGCCAACGTCGTCGCCTGCTGCAACTGCCGCACCGTCCCCGCCGCCATCCGCGACGCCAAGTTCGTGTTCACAAAGCTCGCCACATAGTTCAGCCCCTGGTCCGCCGTTCGCGCCGGTAGCAAGCTCCCCACTTTCCGAAGCCCCAAGTTCTTCCAGAAGATCTTTAGTTCGTACTCAAAGCCTAGTCCAATCATCCCGAATAGCGCAATCAACAACTGCACTATCGAGCCCAGCGCCACGCCCAGCGCCACACCCATAATCCCACCGTCAAAAATCTGCACGCCAAATATCGTAATCCCGCCCGTAAACACCCGCACACCAATTAGGATACATATATTATATATAATCGGCGCCAACGCAAACGACAGGAACCGCCCGACCGCCTGCTGCATCGAGAGCAAAACCGTCGAAATCGAAAACAACAACGGGTTGACCGCAATCACCCGCATCAAGCTCACCGTCAGCTGGTGCGTCTCCGCCGAAAAGCCCGGCGCAATCAACCAAGCCAATGGCTCGGCAAAGATGATTATCAACACCGACACCACAAACATCACTAGCGCCATAATATTCAACAACGACGACGACAGCTCCCAAGCCGACTTCCGGTTGCCCTTACCTAGCCGCTCTGTAAAAACCGGTATAAACGAAACCGTTAGCGCCCCGCTCACCAGCAAGAAAAACATGAAATCCGGCACCGAAAATGCCGCCGTATAAGCATCAATCCCTTCTTTGTAAGTCGCCAGATACATCGTATTCAACCACCGGTCGCGAAACAACCCCAAAAGCGCCGACCCCAGCGTCGAACACGCCAAGATCACCGCCGTTATCTTTATCGGCATCTCGGTATTCGCCAACGCCACCACCGACTTCCACTTGATCCTTCCCATACTAACAGTATATCATAGACTTCAAGGCGCGACACAACGAACAGAGTAGCCGCGGCCCTTATTGCTCGTGTACGCAGGATAGACATTGGAGCTGAGGTAGTACAGGCTGAGAGCATTGGAGGCGATACCAACAGTAGAAGACCAATAGTAGCCGATTGAGCCCTGAGTGAGGAACGAGCCACTGTTGAAGAAGCCGGCGTACATATAAAGGCCATTGGTTAATAGGCCTGTCGGACTGCTGGTACTTCCGCTGTTGATGGTGTTATTTAGTAATGTGAATTCGCCAGTTGTACTATTGCCTGTCGGCAGTCTCCAACCGCTTGGGCATACGTTAATAGTAGTATCGGGTTGGGTGGCAGTACTGGTCTGGCAAGCAGAAGCTTGGCCGCCCATAGCTGCACACCAGTTATATAACACACCGTATTGGCCTGTGCCTGTAGTGCTAGTACTTGGGTCAGTTGTGCCTGTTGTGATGTTGCTACCAGTTGGCTCCCAGAAGCAGCCTTGGCCGTTAGTGTTCATCGTTGCGTTGTCGCCATAGCAGGCACCAGATGAGCCGGTCACTCCTGCAACTAGGGCATTAGGACCAGTTGTACCTGCGGTGATAGTCATGGTATCGCCGTAAGTGTTGGTACCACCGCCTTTGTAGGCAAGGTTGGTCTCCATCCAGCAGAGGTCGCCTACTTTGCGTATCCAGTAGCTGTTGTTGTCGCGCGCGTCAACTACTCTGGTGCGAGAAGTTGGGCAGAAGTAATCCCCAAACGTACCGTTCAAAGTAATCCGCTGCATATCCGCACCGGCTGGCGCTTCAGTCGGCATCGGCGCCGCATTCCCAGCCGCCGTAATAGTCACCACCCCTCGATATGTACCTGTCGGCACATATGTCCCAGCCGAAACCGCAAAAAAGAAATCGTATTTATGAGCTGACGGGTTAGCTGTTGTCGTCGCCGATACTGCTGTAGCTGTCGTCGGCACAGCGGCGTATTTAGCGGTATTGGTTGTATTGCTTGGCGCTAATACGCTATAGCTCGCATCAAAACCATTTGCCACATCTCTTATTTGGCCGCTAGGTATCGCAAAACCCCAAGCACTTTCCGCCACATCATGGTCAAAAACAGCTGGAGCTGCAATACTACCAGTAGCACCAGTGATGTTATGGTTAGCAAGAGTCAAATTGCCTGTGCTTGGGCCTTCAATGGTTAGCGTATAACCATTATTGCTCAAAGACACCACACTAATACCCAAGCAATTACTAGCAATACTGTCGGTCAGCACGCTTATGTCTAGTACATTACTGGCAGCGTTATAATCCGTTTGACTGCCATTAGCAAAGGAACAAGCACCATCAGTAATCGAAAGAGAACCCATACCTAGCGTAGCATTAATCTGGATTTCTTCCGCCTCGACTCGCCTTATCCCATCCGACACCATCCCAACCAATACCCCGAAAGCCGCCGCAACGCCCACCGCTCCCGCCACTCTCCTCACCCAACCTAACTTACCTTGTATATCCTTATATTTCCTTACCATTTTTTCTCCTTACCTCTTAATTTATTTACCTTTGACTCTAACTCTTTGCCACCAAAAATGCCCCGACAAACGTAGTAAAGGGACGCCATCGGAGCATTCTTAGCTTGAATGTATTTGCCTCCAGAAAGAGTCATCTGAAGGCACGAAAATAAATAAAAAAGACGCGGGTCAGCTAGTCTATCATCTAAAGACCCCCCCCCCCGACTTTTTATTGTGCGACATTGCCTTTGGCATTGTCGCACGTATTATAATAGCTTGACTCATTCCTTACCTCTTTTGATACATTTATACATTATCATTTTAGCTCATCTTTTACGCTAAGTCAAGCCCTATCTTGCTATCTTTCGCCTAATGTGCTACAATAGTCCTATGGAAACTTTCCTTCGCACAATTATGGTCATCAGTGCCAGCTTATCGATTATCCTCATTCTCCTTCAGCAACGCGGGGCTAGCCTCGGCGCCGGGCTTGGCTCAAGCGGCGAGCTCAACATCAAGCGCCGCGGCCTCGAAAAGAGCCTCCTCAACACCACCCTTGTCCTTGTCTCCATCTTTATCTTGTCCATCATCGCCGAATTTTTCGTGCCTATGGTTTAGCAAAGTTTGATAGGGGGTAAATGCCAAAGTTTTGGAAAAAACACGTCCGCCGCACCAAGTATCTTGGTCAGGACATCGCCGAACTCGGCAAGCGCGGCACTAGCCACGTCAAGACCCATTTCGTCGGTAGTCTCCATAAAGTCCACTATGTCCGCAAACAAGTCTTTCTCTGGTTCGGCACCGTTGCCCTACTACTCCTCATGACTGGCGTTCAACTGCTCCTCTGGCGCTCCATCACCTCAACCACCACCAGCGCCCGCGGCGGCCTTTATAGCGAAGCCACCCTCGGCGATATCCGCACGCTAAATCCCCTCTTTGCCACCACCAACTCCGAGCTCGCCGCTGTCAATCTCATCCACGCCCGCCTCCTCGGCTACGACCAAAGCGGCCACATCACTGGCAATCTCGCTGCCAGCTGGACCAACTCCGCCGATGCCCGCGAATGGGAAGTCGCCCTACGCGAAGGCCTCACCTTCCACGACGGCACGCCACTCACCGCCGACGACGTCCTCTTCACCGTTGAGCTCATGCAAAATCCCCTCACTCACTACGCCGCCCAAAACAACTGGTCCAATATCCGCGCTACTAAAAAAGACTCCCTCACCATCACGTTCACTTTACCGAGCTCTCAAGCCTCCTTCCCCGAGCAACTCACTTTTTTCGTCCTCCCCAAACACTTACTTGGCGACATCCCACCCTCCCAACTCATCAACTCCAACTTCAACATGAATCCCATCGGCGCCGGCCCTTTCATGTTTACCCGTATCAAAGCTTCCAGCGCCAGCCCGCAAATCGTTTCTACCGCCCGCTTTGACGGCTTCTACGGCAGCCCAGCTCTACTCAACAGCTACGAAATCCACACCTACTCCAACCACGCCGACATCATCACCGGGCTTAATCAAGCCTCCATCACCGCCAGCGCCGAGCTCTCGGCCGCCGACTTTGGCGAGCTCGCCCGCCGCAACAGTTTCCGCGAGCGCCGCGCCCTCCTCTCCGCCGGCACTTATTTGTTCCTCAACACCTCCGCTACCCAAACCTCCCAACTCGGCGTTCGTCAAACTATCGCCGCTGCCCTCGACCTCACCAAAATCCGCATGGTCGCCGGCAATCTCACCCCACTCGACTACCCAATTATAATCTCTCGCTTCCCGCTCAATGCCCCTGCTATCCCACCTCGCGTTGCCAGTACTGCCATCGTCCAGCCCCTCCAATTTCTGGCCAGCAATCAAGCCGTTGCAAACGCCATCACTGAACAACTCCGCGCGGCCGGCATTCCAGTTGAGCTCACTGTCTACCCCGAAGGCTCGCAAATCCTCTGGAACACAATTGACGCCCGCGATTACGACCTCCTTCTCCAAACCATCGTCCTACCTAGCGACCCTGACCCCAGCCAATATTTCCACTCCTCGCAAGTTGGCGCCCGCAACTTCTCCAATTATGTTTCTAGCGCCGCCGACATCTATTTGACTGCCGCCAACGCCACCACCGACCTCCGTGTCCGCCGCGCCCGCTACGAAGAGTTCCTCCGCGAATGGGTAGCCGACCTACCTGCCATCGGTCTCTATCAATCCGAAATGCTCTATATCTCCGCCGACTTCGCCACTTCTTTCCCCGAATCCACCATCCTCGTCAGCCCGATGTCTCGCTTCGAAACCGCCAATCGCTACGCCACTCTCCGCACCACCCGCAACCGCACCCCTTAACGCAAAACTTTCTTCAAGAACTCCCCTGTAGCCGACTTCGGATTTTTCGCCACCTGCTCCGGCGTCCCCATCGCTATCACATGCCCGCCCTTCACTCCGCCCTCCGGCCCCAAATCAATAATCCAGTCCGCCGTCTTTATCACATCCAAATTATGCTCGATAATAATCATCGAGTTGCCGCCCGTCATCAGCCCATTCAGCAGTTCCAATAATTTCTCCACGTCATCGCTATGTAGCCCCGTTGTCGGCTCGTCCAGAATATAGAGCGTCTTGTTCGTATTCGGCCGCGCCAACTCCGTCGCCAACTTAATCCTCTGCGCCTCACCACCCGATAGCGTCGTCGCCGGCTGCCCCAGCCCAATATAGCCTAGTCCCGCCTTCTGCAAAGTCTTCAGCTTATTGCTAACCGCCGGGAAGTTGCTAAAGAACTCCGCCGCCTCATCCACCGTCATCGCCAGCACGTCGGCAATACTCTTGCCCTTAAATTTTACTTCCAGCGCCTCGCGGTTATAACGCTTGCCATGGCATTCCTCACACTCCACAAAAATATCCGGCAGAAAGTGCATCTCAATTTTAATCACCCCGTCGCCCTGGCATCGTTCACAACGCCCGCCCTTCACATTAAAGCTAAACCGCCCCGCTTTATAGCCGCGCATCTCTGCTTCTGGCAACCCCGCAAACAACTCACGCACATAGTTCCAAACTCCCGTGTAAGTCGCCGGATTACTCCTTGGCGTCCGACCAATCGGGCTCTGGTCTATCACAATCGTCTTATCTAGATTGTCCAGCCCAGTAATCTTATCATGCGCACCCGCCACCGTCTGCGCCCGGTGCAACCGTGCCAGCAATTCGTTTGCCAAGATATCGTTCACCAACGTCGACTTACCCGAACCCGAAACCCCCGTCACCGCCGTCATCACGCCAAGCGGGAACTTCACATTTAAGTTCTTTAGGTTGTTCTCCCGCGCCCCCCATACTTCAATATATTTTCCGCCATCTAAGCCAACCGCCACCTTCCGCCGTTTCTTCGGCACAGCAATCTTCTTCGCACCACTTAAAAACTGCCCGGTCAAACTTTGCTTATTTTCCTCCACTTCCTTTGGCGTACCCGCCGCCACCACTCGTCCACCCCGCCGACCAGCCCGCGGTCCAATATCCACCAAATAATCCGCTGCCCGAATCGTCTCTTCGTCATGCTCCACTACCAAAACCGAGTTGCCAATATCGCGTAGCCGCTTCAAAGCCTCAACCAACCTCGCATTATCCCTTTGGTGTAGCCCAATCGACGGCTCGTCCAACACATAAAGCACCCCCTGCAAACCCGAGCCAATCTGCGTCGAAAGCCGTATCCGCTGCGCCTCACCACCCGACAACGTATTTGCCGCTCGCGCTAACTCAATATATCCCAACCCCACATTCTGCATAAAGCCAACCCGCGCAATAATTTCTTTTATTACCGGATCAGCCACCATTTTCTGCGTCTCCGAAATCGCCCCCGGCATTTCGTCAAAATGCTCCAAAACCGTGTCGACATCCATATTGCAGATATCCATAATATTCCATTTGCCAATCCGCACCGCCAGCACCACCGCCTTTAGCCTGTCGCCCTTGCAGGTTATGCATTTCTCCGTCCGCATAAACCTCTCAATATCCCGCCGCATAAAATCGCTATCCGTCTCCCGATATCGCCGCTCCAAATTCGGCACCACACCCTCATAAGTCGACTCATAGGTCGCCCCATCTCCCCACTTGCCATGTCCACCAACCGTCATTTTATATTTGTCATTGCCCGTACCATACAGAATCTTGTAAATCGCCTCGTCGCTCATTTCTCGGAGCGGCGTCTTAATGTCAAACCCATGTTTCGCGCCAACCGCCGCTAGCTTTTTCAACCACCAAGAGTCTTGGTTGATTCGATTAAATGGACGAATTGCCCCCTCTGCCAATGTCAAATTCTTGTTTAGCACCAGCTCCGGGTCAACTTCCAGCCGTACCCCAAGCCCCGTACAAGTCTCGCACGCCCCCTGCGGCGAGTTGAAACTAAACAACCGCGGCTCCAAATCCGGTATCAAGACATCCGGATGCTCCGGGCAGGCATATTTTTGCGACAGCGTTATCATCCGGTCGCCCTCATCCGGGAACATCAACTGCAACATCCCATTGCCCACTTCCAGCGCCTGCTCCACCGATTGTGCCACTCGCGCCTCCAACTCCTTATCCATCGTCAGCCGATCAACCACAATCTCGATTGTGTGCTTTTTCATTTTCTCCAAAGCCGGAAATTCGTCCAACGCATAAATAATCCCGTCAATCCGCGCTCGCACAAATCCCTTGCTCATATATTGCTCTGGAATGTGCTGAAACTCACCTTTTTTCTCGTTTACAATCGGCGCCAAAATTATCATTTTTGTACCGCCCGGCGTTTCCAAAACTTCGTTCGTGATATTCTCCACACTCCGCTTCGCCACCACCCGATCACAAATCGGACAATGTGGCACACCCGCCCGCGCAAACAATAAACGCAAATAATCATACACTTCAGTCACTGTCGCCACAGTCGAACGCGGATTGCGCGAAGTCGATTTTTGATCAATCGAAATCGCCGGGCTCAACCCCGTAATATGGTCTACGTCCGGCTTGTCCATCACACCCAAGAACTGCCGCGCATAACTGCTCAAACTCTCCACATAACGCCGCTGACCTTCAGCATAAATCGTATCAAACGCCAAGCTCGACTTGCCAGAACCCGACACACCAGTAATCACCACAAACTTGTCTCGCGGAATGTCGACATCAACATCTTTCAGGTTGTGCTGCTTCGCGCCCCGCACCGAAATCACGTTTTCCATTCTTATATCATACCACAAGCTCGTATAAAAAGCAACTATCAGCTGTTATCTGCGCAGTAGTATTGCCCGTCGCCCAAGTAAGTAGTTATCGCCACACTACTGCCACCCGACACACGGTCCACTGTACTTGCCACCTCATCGCTACAGCGCGCGCCATAAACTAGCCACAAATCCCCGTTCATATCACCATATCGCGAGTAGCGTATGCTGCTATAGCCACCACCCGAGTAGTTCTGAAGGAAAAACGGCCCGCTATTTGTCATCGCACCATACGAGCCCGGAAACTCTTTGCTCCCGTCATCGTTTAATACTCTTAGAGTAAAAACCGGGTCCCAACCACTTGCTAGGTATTCTTCAAAAAACGTATCGTCTTCCATGACTTCCCCGCCATACCCCAACTCTAATGTCGGCAGTCGGCCTTGGTTGTCCGCCATATACTGATTCAGCTGGGCTATCACTCTGTCAGTTGCATTACGCTGCGTTGCCGTCTGCCCGGCGTTCAGGATACTGTTAATATCCAAGTCGCCAAATCCATTCAGATCATTTACCGTCAGCTCCAAATATCCTTCCGGCGCCACGATCGACACGCTCTTATCGTGTTTACTCTCAAGCTTCAGCCCAATTTCAAACCGCATCTCATTCATCGATCCCTTGACCGTTAGCCCTGTAAAGCGGCGCGCCCGAGTACTAATCTCCACCGTCACCTTCGGCAAGCTCTTCATAGTTTCCTTCAAGCTTCTTTCATTCCGCTCGCGCTCGTCAGCCGTCATCTCTTCATACTGCTCTATCGCCCGGCTTAACATCTCATAAAAGTCTTCCGACGCACCAACTTGGAAATCGTCCATACAGCCTACAAAACCCCGCACCACGCCGCTATCATAAACTTGCCGCATAAAGTCATAGTAGTCAGAAAGTACGGTCGATGGCGCCACGCTATAAACCGCCGTGCCACCGCTCTTGCTCTCGCGCTCAAACTTCACAATCGTCGTCATAATCCTGTACAGCTCTCGAGCCGCCTTTTTATTACCGCGCAATGCCTGTGCCTCGTTCTGCAAGCACTCTTGCAGGTCATCATTGCTACTGCCAATCAAGTCCGTCAATGTCTGGTTCGAAACCATCAGCCATCGGTCATTATAACGTGTCGCTTCCTCTGGCCATTCGGTGCCCATCTCGGGCGCTACCATATCTATAACTTGCTGTGCCACCTGCAGATAGTCCATCCTCACAAAAAAGCTCTCGTCCACATAGGCCGCCTGCAACTTGCCGCTAAACTCTTGCGAACCATCCAACCCTTCTATGCCCGATATAGTCGGACGCACTCGCAAGTCAACGCTCGCCTCGCCGTTTCGGCCCTCTATGTCAGACCGCGACTCAACACCAAACTTCACGTTAATCTTATCGCCGGCGCTGTTTAGGTTCGTTATCGATACCTCGCCGTCAACTTTCACCTCGTTATCCTTCAAAAGGTTCGCCAAAGCATCGCCAATGATTTTGTCGTCGCTGTTCTGCACCAAGAAGAAAGCCAACACTCCGCCGCCCAACAACAAAACCGCCAACACCGGTATGCCAATCTTCATGATCTTCTTCCACGGCAACGGCTTCTTCTCCTGTGGCACAACAGGCGCTGCAGCCGAAAACACATCCCCACTCACCGCCGCTGGCTGGCTATTGTCAGCAAAAACACCCCCAGCCTCCGGCTTCGCCTCGCTCCCACCAAAAACACTCTCTGCCATTTAGTACCCCATTCCTCTTAAAATCATATCCAAGTTATAGTCGCTACTCCCACTTCCACTACTCTGCTTAGGATGTAGCGTCACCAAACTAGCTACTACCATCAACGCCACTGCCACGCCAGCCACACAGATGCTAGCAACCTTGAAGGTGTTCATCAGCTTCATCTTACCGCTTGCAATCGCCCCTAGGAAGAACGCGCCAACTCCGTTCACCAAAGCTGCTACCAATACCGGCACAAACGTCCCCAACCAGTACTGCTTCTGCAGCGCCCCAGCCGCCTTCTCGCTCATACCCTCAATCCCCATCGAAAATAGCGAGATAAAGATTGTCGCTACCGCCAAGAACATGTTCAAAGCAACGATTACCCAGAGTATCTTCGCACCCTTAGCGAACTCGTGCTTCACCATCTCGCCATCGGTCACTTTCTTCACTAATACGAAAGGCACAATCGCGAGACCAATCGCCGCAATCGCAAACGAAATCCAGATCAACATCTGCCAATACGCATCTCCCGACCCGCTTATCAGTAGCCCAAACGGTGAAACCAAAGTCGGCATTACCTTTGCCAACATCGCAATACTTACCGCGATACTTAACCCTGCAAAAAAGCTACCGCCCACTAACGACGCGGCCAAGCTCTTTACTAGCCCCTTCTGTCCATTTTGCATCTAACTATCCTCCTTTTGCCCAATTTATTATCTATAATATATAGCCTTACGAAAGGAAAATCAAGCCCTAGCCCGCCATTACCTCGGCAAAATGCTCATGAATCTTCGCGTAATTGTACCAGTCGGTCGTCCCCGCTGGCACCAAAATCATTTGCCCGCCGTTCGCCCCACAAGGCGCCTCAGTCGTCGAAACCGTACATTCGTCGCGCAACAGATAAACCCCTCTCTCCTTGTCCATAAACGTGTACTCGCCCCGATCGTTCCCGTCCCCCGAGCCTTTCAGCAAGTCCAATGCCGACCTTAACTCATTCGTATGTAGGCTTGTCCTCAAGTGCTTGCCCATTGAATCAATCGTGCTAAGCGCCGCCGTCGGTGTCAATAGCTTCCCATCATTTAGCGCCGCCGTTTGTAGGGACCTGATTACACGCTGCTGGTTCCTCCCTCGCTCGAAGTCATTCGGTATGCCATAACCGCCATTACTATTTCGCGCCCGCGAGAAACAAAGCGCCTGCTCACCATTCATCTTCACCACCTGTCCCTCTTTGTACCGGAAATTACAACTTCCATTCTCCTCCGCCATATTATGCGGAATCACCACCTCAATTCCCCCCACGCGGTCCACCAGCTCTTTCAACACAGTAAAGTCCAAGCTCACTACGTACTGCACCTCAACCCCCGTTATCTCAGTGATTTTACTCGCCAGTGCCTGTGCCGCCTCAGCCTCTGTCTTACCTCGTCGCACTTCACAGGAGTACACTTCATTAATCTTACCCTTGCCACAACCATGCTTAACATACAAATCACGTGGCACCGAAAAAGTCAGCCGATCGCCCGTCTCTTGGTCAACCGACGCAACCATAATCGAGTCCGTCAAACCTATGTCATCCGCCCCAAAAATCAACACGTTCGTCCGCCCATGTTCATCAGTCTTCAGCTTTTCTTTCTGCAACAACCCGAAAATACCGCCACTAAACGACTTCCCTAAATCATTCGAAACCACAAAAATCAAAGCCCCAATGCCAGCCAACAGCAGGAAAACAAAACCCAGCGAAACCCATAATGCTATTCGCTTCTTGCGTTGTTTCTTCGCCTTAGCGCCTTTCGGCGAAAGGTTCACCAACTCCGGCTCGTCCAGCGCTTTGTCCAGCTCCTTTGCCGTCATATCCTTTACACGCTTCTTCATTCACCTATTATACCAAGTTTATCTCTTTTCTGCAAGTCAAGCGGCAATTAAGCCCTCTAATCGGTCAAAATCTGCCAAGCTTTTTGCAATGTCTCCGCCTCTTTATCCTCGCCACGCGCCCGGCGCACCGAGATCTCCTGCAAAAAATCCACTTCCAGCACACTTTCCCGCGGTACTGCCACCGAACGCGCCGCAAAGTCCTCTTTCAGAAGCAACCCCTTTGCCGTCAAGTTCTGGATATGCTCCGCCACTGTCGCCACTGACGAATACCCCAAGCCAAACATAATCTCCCTATAAGTTGGCGCCACCCCTTGCTCCGCCCGGAACTGCTCAATATAATCCAAAATCTGCTGCTGCTTCTTCGTCGGCTTCATGCCATCAGTATACCACTATTTCTTCAGTTCTAAAATCAACTTGCGCTCTCGCCCCTCGCCCTCAGAGTGCCCCTCAACATCCGAAATGTCCTCGACATACTTATGCACCACCCGGCGATCCGCCGCATTCAGGTCCAGCTCAAGTCGCCCCTCTCGTCGCACCCGCTCCACCCAGTCGCGCGCCCGGCTCTCAATATGCGCCGCCCGCTGCTCCTTATAGCCAGCCACATCGATGTTCACCCGCGTCAAAGCCGCCTCCTTTTGCGCTAACGCCGCCGCAACCAAATTCTGCAGCCCTCGCAAAGTCTCCGCATTCCGCCCAATCAGCACCGCGTTCAATGTCGACGATGGCACCGCCAAATGGATTACATCGTCTTCTGTCGTCGAGCGCACCGCTACATTCACTCCAAAAAACGAAATTGTGTCCTCTAAGAACTTCGTCGCAAAACGAATCGACTCTTCCCTATTCATTTCTTCCCTTTCTTGCTGCCCTTCTTACTGTCAGCAATCTTCACTCGCGTCACCGTCTTCTCCCCCTGCTTCTTCACCACCTCACCCTCCTGTATGTCTCGCAGTTCCTTCAAAACCTTCTTTTCTGCCAAGCCCTCCATCGTATCCAAGTCTTTACTTAGCACAATCTTTTGCTGGATTACCGACAGCAAGTTAGAGGTGAAGAAATATAAAATAATTGCGCCCGGCAACTGGATCATAATAAATATCATCATCAACGGCATCATAAACGCCATCCGCCCCTGTACAATCGCGTTGACTTCACTCTGGTCGGCTTCCTTGCCATCCGCCGCTTCCTTCATAATCGCCTTCAACGTCCGCTTACCATCTCGCTTCGGCATCTGCTGCTTGGTCATCACATATTGCAACACACCCGACAGCAACACCAGCCCCAACAAGATTCCCGCACTCACCGACGCCAGCGGCAACGGCGTTGCTCGCAAATCAACCGCGCCGAACAACCGCGGCGTAAACGCGTCAAAATTCGTAATCAGTTCACTGATCCGCGACCAGCCCTGCATAAAGCCATAGGCAAACTTTTCCACCGCCTCCGGGCTCGACAAAGCATTCCGCACCACGCCATAAATCGCAATAAAAATCGGAATCTGAATCACCAGCGTCAAGATCGAAGCAAACGGCTTCACATTATGTCGCTTGTAAAGCTCCATCATCTGCAGGCTCTCCATCTGCTTGTTGCCCTTGCAGCGCTTCTTAATTTCCGCCAACTCTGGTTGGATCTTTCGCATCAAACGTGTCTGGCTCAACTGTCGCTTCATCAGCGGCCACATCGCCAGCTTCACCAGCAACGTAAATATAATCAACGCCACACCAAAATCACCGACCAGCTGATACGCCGCTAACAACAAGTTAAAAATCGGTTGGACAACTATCAAATCCCAAATACTCATGTCATGACTATAACACGCGACGCCAACTTTTACAAGGTCTTATTGAGCAAGCTAACCAGCCGCTCCCGGAATTCTGCCATTTCCATCTCGCGAAAACTCGCACTATATAATATTACCATCCCATCCCGGCTCGGTGGCAGGCCGTTAGCCTCAATCTGCTCCTTCAACCAAGCCCCGATTATCTCATAAACTCGCCGCCGCACTCTATTGCGCCCCACTGCCGACTTCATCACCTTCTTACTCACCACCACACCAAACCGCGTCCCACCCCGCCGATTCTTCGCCCAAACCAACGAAATCTCCTTGCCGCGCTCCGTTTTCCCAGCCCGAAGCACCGCCCTCACCCCCCCGCGGGAATGGAACCGATACTTCGCACTTAACACCGCACCCCTAAACTGCTAGTTTCTGGCGACCCTTTGCCCGGCGGCGCGCTAACACCTTCCGCCCATTCGGCGTCGCCATCCGCACCAAAAACCCATGCGTCGTTTGCCGCTGCCTTTTGTGTGGTTGATATGTTCGCTTTGGCATACTATACTTCTTTCCTTTAAGCTATTTTCATTGTATATCATAACAAACTTTTCCACAAAAATCAAGTATTTATCCACAAGCCCTTATCGGGGCCCCTCCATCCTGTGGAAAACTCCCACTCTGTTATTCACATTCAAGACCCACAAAACATAAAATTAATTCCACAAATTACCAAAACCCTGTGGACAACTCCCCCCTCTCCCACTATAATATAACTAACATGGAGGAACAGAAATGGCACGCCGCCAAAGGCGCCCTAGAAACCAGCACTGACGCGCTGACTTTCAAAACCTTTTTCAGCAAGCTCGAGTTCATCAGCGCTGAAAACGGCCGCCTCATCCTCAGCTCCCCCAACAAATTCATCATCCGCCAACTCGAAGGCAAATACGCCGCCCCCGTCCGCGACGCCCTCAAAGCCGCCAACTTCGCCCCCGAGCTCATCGAGTACATCGTCGCCGGCGCCAGCGACGCCGAAAAAATCGCCAAACGCCGCAAAGACACCACCATTGACCTCACCACCTCCCTCCCCACCAAACCCACCACCATCAAGCACCACTCCACCAACCTCAACCCCAAATACGTCTTCGATAACTTCGTCGTCGGCGACAACAACAACCTTGTCTTCGCCGCCTGTCGCGGCGTCGCCGAAGAGCCCGGCACCCGCTACAACCCCCTCTACATCCACGGCGGCGTCGGCCTCGGCAAAACCCACCTCATCCAAGCCGTCGGCAACGAAATCCAAGCCAAACACCCCGACTTCCGTATATTATATATATCCATCGACACCTTCTATAAAGATTTCGTCGCCAGCGTCCAGAAAAAACTCTCCGGCTTCACCGAAAAATACCGCGAAAACGACGTCCTCATCATCGACGACATGCAATTTCTCGAAGGCAAAAAAGAAAGCCAAAAAGAATTCTTCCACACCTTTAACGACCTCCAGCAAAACAACAAGCAAATCATCATCAGCTCCGACCGACCGCCATCCCGCATCGCCGACCTCGCCGATCGCCTCACCTCCCGCTGCGAACAAGGCATGATTATCGCCGTCCAACCGCCCGACTTTGAAACCCGCTGTGCCATCCTCAACACCAAAGCCGAGCTTAGCAAACTCCACTTCAGCTCCGACATCATCGAATTCATCGCCAAAAAATACACCTCCAACATCCGCGAGCTCGAGGGCGCTCTCAACTACGCCGGCCTCCTCCAAATGAGCCTCGGCCCCCGCTTCTCCCTCGCCCGCCTCGAAGCCGAACTCCAAGACACCAAAAAACTCCGCCCCCGCACCAGCCCCGAAAACATCATCAAAGCCACCGCCTCCTACTTCCACCTCACCGTCACCGAGCTCTCCAGCGACAGTCGCGAAAAACACATTCTCACCCCCCGCCAAATCGCCATGTACCTCATGAAAACCGAGCTCGCCCTCTCCTACCCCCAAATCGCCCGCGCCCTCGGCCGCAAAGACCACACCACCGCCATGAACGGCGTCCAAAAAATCAATAAGCTCATCGCCACCGACGGTCTCCTCCGCGACCAAGTCATCCACATTCAGGAGGCCGCATGCTAACCAATAGCCGGCCCAAAAATGTGGAAAACCCCCTCACAACTCCCCCCTTCCTTCCCCACTTACCCACAACCACAAAAATCACAAACTCAAACACTAAAAAATCCCACAACCACCCCACCACCTTCCCCCCACTTACCCACAACCGTCAATCCCAACTCAACCCCGTAAAAACCCCACTTTCCCACAAGAACCACAACCCTAATAAGAATAATAATCTTTTAATAAAAGGAGGAGCAACATGCACTTTTTAATCAATAAAACCAAACTCTCAAAAACTCTAAATAACATCTCCCGCATCGCCAACTCTCGCAACCAACTCCCCATCCTCAGCAACGTCCTCCTCCGCGCCGACGGCAACAAACTCACCATCATCGCCAACAATCTCGAACTAGCAAGCGAAGAAACCCTCGACGCCAAAGTCAAAAAATCCGGCGTCATCACCGTTCCCGCTAAACCACTCGCCGAGTTCATTAACAACCTCCCCAACGCCGAGCTCGAGCTCCAAACTCTCGACACCAAGCTAAAAGTCTCCGGCAAAGGCTTCTCCGCCACCTTCAACGGCACCGACGCCGAAGACTTCCCCGAAGTCCCCGAGCTCGAAAAAGACGCCCTCTCCCTCACCCTCTCCCTCGCCGAATTCCGCCAAAACCTCCAGCGCGTTGTCGGCGCCGCCTCCAACGACTTCTCCCGCCCCGCCCTCACCGGCGTCTGCTTCAACTCATTTAATAAGAAACTCTTCACCGCCGCCACCGACGGCTACCGCCTCGCCGAAACCGAGCTCCTACCTAAATTCAACGACGACCTCCGCGTCATCGTTCCTACCGCCGCCATCCATGAAGCCCTCGGCGTTGCCGAAGATGGCGATCTCGTCATCCGCGCCGGCGCCAGCCAAATGCAATTCCTCGTCGCCAGCCACGCCAAAATCACCACCAACCTCATTTCCGGCAGCTACCCCGACTACCGCCAACTCATCACCGACGCTGGCGACGACACCGCCGTTGTCGACCGCTCCGAACTCCTCCGCCTCCTCCGCGTCGCCCAAGTTTTCGCCCGCATCGTCGACAACACCGCCGTCCTCAAAACCAACAGCAAACAAAACCTCCTCGAAGTCGCCGCCGTCGAGTCCGAACTCGGCTCCAACTCCTCCGAAATGCCCGCCGTCGTCAGCGGCCAAGACATCTCCATGGCCTTCAACATCCGCTTCCTCATCGACGCCCTCAGCGTCTTCGACGCCCCCGAAGTCATCCTCGATTTCAGCGGCGGCAAACTCATCGTCCGCGGCAACGACTCCGGCAGCCTCGTCTACATCGTCATGCCCCGAAAGGCCTAAGCAAAATCCGCCATGCAAATCGTCAGTTCTATCCGCCTCAAAAACTTCCGCTCCCACGACGCCTTCGCCATGGACTTTTCCCCCACCACCACCCTCATCGTCGGCAAAAACGGCACCGGCAAAACCTCCATTCTAGAAGCCCTCTACCTTCTCCTCCACGGCACCAGCTTCAAATCGACCGACCGCGAAATCATCCAAACCACAAAACCGAACTCTTTCGCCGAACTAACAAAAACCGACGGTCTTACTCCAAGAGTAATCATCGATTCCACAGGGAAGACCTTTAAAATAAATGGCGAAAAATCAAAAAGACTAAAAACCGAACATCGCTACCCAGTTGTTCTTTTTGAGCCCGACGACTTAAACCTCATCCACCGCTCCCCTACCTCCCGCCGCGATTATTTCGACCGTTTTTTTAGCCAATTAAACCCCAGCTTCCAACGCGCCAGCAGCCGCTACAAAAAAGCCCTCTCCCAACGCAACAAACTCCTCAAATCCGGCTACGCCACCCGCGAAAACCTCTACGCTTGGGACGTCATCCTCGCCCAATACGGCAGCGAAATCCTCGTCGGCCGTGCCTACGGCGCCAGCCAAATCAACCAACGTCTCACCGACGTCTACAACCAAATCTCCGACGCGCCAGCCGAGGTCCAGCTCAAATATTCCGGCCGCGTCATCGACGAACAAACCTATCTCCAAGCCCTCGAAACCAATTTCGCCCGCGATATCGCCGTCGGCGCCACCACTTTCGGCCCCCACCGCGACGACTTCCTCTACGCCTTCAACGGCAAGCTCGCCGACGGCACCGCCTCCCGCGGCGAAAACCGCACCATCATCATCGCCCAAAAATTCATCGAAGCCGCCGCCCTCGCCGACTCCAAAAACCTCGCCCCACTTATCCTCCTCGACGACGTCTTCTCCGAACTCGACCGCCCCCGCCAAACCGCCCTCATGAAAAACTTCTCCTCCCACCAAATCATCATCACCGCCGTCGCCCCGCCCCCCAACCTCAAACCCCTCATCACCCTCACCTAGCCGCAAAGCGTCATGTAATCAATATGATAATTATTCGGCTCAAATCCTTGCGAGCGCAGCCATTCAAAAGCTTGCTCTTTATAATATTCCGCCACCATATCCGAGCAAGTATTCAACCGAATCAACAACCTCACCCCATTACTATAAGCCGCCTCAATCACATATTTCAGCCCAAACTCATCCTCCGTAAACGGCAAAATCCCAAAAATCGGGTCCGAATTCAACGCATCTTGCACTATTCTGTCCTGCTCACGCTGCCGCACACCATCCAGAATCAGCGCATCCCTTGGGTTGTTATTATACCAGTCTAAGTTCCCATCGCTTGGCAATAACGCTATCGAAACATTAAACGTCTCGCCGCCCGCCACACTAAACTCTTCTTCTTGGGTCTCAAAGCCCTCCCGCTCAACCCGTATCACATGCTCCCCCGGCCTAATCTGCTGGTTCCGATTCCTAATTTCTTTATCATTCAAGTAAATCAGCGCGTTGTTCGGCGCAATATGCAACTCCAAGCGTGCCGAATACCGCACATTATATAATATGTACCAAATAACCGCGCCGACCACCACCGCTCCCACTATAATCCCGAGAATCAAAGTAGTCCTCTGTTGTTGCTCGCGTTCTTCTTGCATCACGCACCTCCTATATATCGAAAGATCCGGTAAGCCCCACGGCTGTCGCTAAAGAACACTCCACCCCGCTCACCCGTCCGGTCGTTGCAAGACGCATGCGCCATCTTCGGCGTTCCGTTGTCAATAATAAACATCATAATATGCCCGTTCAAGACAAAGATATCCCCCGACTGCAAGTTTGAAGTATTGCCCAAATTCGGAATCTCCTCGTACAACGGGTTGACGGCCAAATTAGCTAGCTGGTTGCTTGTCCCACAACACGGAAAGTTCGGGTCCACAGTTGCCCTCATTACCGTCGCCACAAAAACATCACAGCTTGCACCCGACGGCCCACCATTGCAGCTCACACCAGCTAACCCGACAGCTTCCATAGCTTCTCGGTATGCCGGCGTCGGGTTATTTTTCGGCTGGCTTCTCATTCCCTCCCACGAAAAGGCAATCGCTGCTTCGGTGATATCGCCGTTGCCACCCATGAAACAAGTACCGGCAGCTTGGGTCGGGTCTACCGTCCCGCCCAGCGGATTCTGCCCGCCAATTGGGATGTTCTCTTGCTCGGCCAATTCCGCCGAGCTGGGCCAGCCCATTTCCTCTCGCACTTCGCGAATTGGTCCGTTGATAAAGCTTAGCACATTCGCCACATATACTTCCACATTATTGCCATCCGAGCTTGGCGCATAGACCGCAATCATCGCCTGCAAGAAGCTTCCCAGACTATAGCTATTCGGATCTAGATATTGAAACGCGGCGTTGTACATGCCGTTTCTCAGCACCCGCGGCCCAGCCCAATCCGCGATGCTTGCCTCTATGCTACTATAAACCGCCCAGTTACGACCACCCGGCGAAGTCCAAGACCCAGCATCCCCTGTGCCTGTGATTCCAAGCCAGTTATTATGCGCCCCGTTAATCGCATGCCCAGCAGTTCCAGTGCCAGACTCCATTTGCATCTGCGCGAAGACCACCTCCCACGGCGTGCCATAGGTCCGTTGCATCTCCATTGCGAATTCACCATATTGCCGCACCGCGTCTTTTAACCGTTCATATGCAGAACCGGATACCGGAGAAGCCGCCACAAACGAGCTGGTACCACAACCAGCGTTATCGTCTGGGTCATAAAACATAATGTCATATTCCGCGAACTTTTCCTCTTGCGCAGCGTTCCTAGCTAGGACCGCTTGCGGCGACAAAGCCAGCACCAAAGCCGCGGACACAATCCGCCATCGTCTTATGGCTAGCGTTCTCATGCTACCGCCTCGGCGTTAAACCGTCGGCGCCACTCCACGCCAGCCGTCTGCGTCGACTGTTGCATGTTTGCTAAGACACTATATGGGCCATCGTCTTCTGGCACGGTCAACTGCTCTAAATCAATCCCGTGGTAGTAAGTCATATAAATATTTGGCGCACTCGCAATCAAATCATCAACCTCGCTCGGCGAATCTCGCAAGTCTTCCGCAAAAGCCAGCGTCGCCACAACCCATTCTTTCGGCATGCCCATATTCGCCGCCAAGATTCCCGCATAGCTCCTATCCTCAAACGGCCAAATATATTCCTCCATAAACGCCACCACTGGGTTGCTATCTATCGCCCCAACATTCTCATATGCGTTAGTGTCAACTATATATTGGTTTAAGTATCGATAGTCTGTGGACCATTTCGCCCGCACCGCATCGTTATCATGCTCACACCCGGCGCAAAACGCCTCACCATTTACCCAGCCTGCCTCCAACGCCAAGTTTTGGCGCGCTCCCTGAGCAATCTGCATGAAATCACCGACAACAGGGATTGCATTCAGTACAGTGTCCAGAGCATTTAGACCAGTCGTCAGATTTGCCTCTTCCTGTACGATATTTGCGTCGGTGATTCCCGGGTCGGTTTTTCTATCAACGCCATACTTTATCATTTTACCTAGATCTGAGTCGTAATTTATTTTTTCCAAGCCATCACTACCTGTCTCAATTGTCGCATTCACCGTTACTGACCATGTCCTGCCATCTGGATGCGTCCCAGTGTAAGTCTTGCCCGGATAGTGGCCAGTTTCCGAATTGGTCGAGCCACTTGTTGCGCGCACACCAAATGAGCATGGCGAGCCGTTGCTGCTCCCCCGGCAAGACGCCGCTGTTTTATAAAACACGAATTCCGGATCGTCCACGCTCGTAGTCAGATCATTACTACGAATTGGGTTGCAGAACATATCCCCCACCGCGCCAATCATCTCTAGCCTCGAACAACCATTCCCATCGCTCGACCAATTAATCGTATCGCGGAAGGCAATTTCATAAGTCGCCGCTGAGCTCATGTTCACTGGTAGCCGCATCGAGCCTGTCAAAGCTCCTAATGTATTCATCTGTCCTAATATCGACTTCGACCTACCGGCGCTAGCAATCGCTAGGTTGCTCGAGATCTTGCCAAGGAATGTGTTCTGGTTCGTGATGTCAAACGGGCTTTTTGTCGCTCGGTCTAACTCCGCCGCATAGGCCAGCACCCTCTGCTGCTCAACATAAAACGCCAACGCATTGTCATAGCCCGTAGCCGGTCCGCCATTACCTTGGTGCCCCTTGCTGAAATATCGCGAGCCAAAGCTACCTACCAAATTACCAAAATCTTCTCCCCAAACTTCAGTCGCAATCGCCGTGATCGCCGTCATCGCAATAATCGGCACCAGTTTCTTTATCGCTGCGCCCGCCAAGATTGACATCACCAGCGCGCTACCTGCCTGTTGTGCCGCTATCTTACCAATCTCGATTAGGCCGGCCCCAATACCCAGAGTGAAGATACCTACAATCACTTGCGCTGCGAAGATACCTATCTGCACGCCTCCTGCTATCATCATCGCACGCGAACAGTTCCGCACCTCATTTGCTGATGTCGAGACATGTTTCATTGCCTGTTCCATGCTATATTTTGCCACACTCGGGTCATCCACCACGTCTCCGGCCGAAAGCCCGCCTACCAAAATTGCCTGCATCCCGCGCGCCTCTGTCGGGCTCATTTTCACGCCATCATTCAATACTTCTCTGTTGCCGTTTTCGTCGACAATAGTAGTTTCAGTTGCCGTATTTAGCATCTCGCCAAAAGCATGATAGCTGTCATCTCCATCACCAGCCAATGGTTTCTGCCCAGCCTCAAAATAACCCGCCACCACAGCTAATCCGCGCATTGCCGCATCCATCGCATATACCGCCGAAACCGCCGCTATCGCCAATTTCACCCCACAATAAGCCGCCGCTACCCCCGTCACCAACTGCATCGCTTTGACTCGTATATCGCTTGTAATCTTAGCATTCAGGTCTTGAAATCTTTTTTGTCTTGCCTGCGGTGAGGTAGTTGTGTCGGTAGTAGTTGGATTGCCGTTTGAGTCGGTGCCTTCCGTGACCGTCCGAGTTGCGTCCGTCAATGACCCGTTAGTCTGGATTTTCTCCGAGTTGCTTAACCGCCCCTGCATTGCCCTCAGCGCTGCTCTCGCATCTTCCCTAGCGATAAAGCCCTTAAACAAATTCCGCGTCAGCCTATTACCTCTAAGCATATAGGCCATCGCCCTATTAAACCAACCGCTATTCTTTCCAGTCATCGTTTTCGTGCCATCATTCCATGCCGTCCGGAAAGCCTTATCGCCATCGAACATAGCCTTCAACTCCACCTCACTATTTATCCTTTGCGCACCCGTGAAATCCACCTGACCGCTTGAGGTCCGTTTTATTGTCCCCGTGCTAGGATCAACTTCCGCTCTTAACATCACATAGTGCTTCGAGCCGCTATCAAATTCAAAACGAAACCCAGTGTCATTCAACCCGCGGTTCATCTGTGCCAACCTACGGTTGCCCATCGTCGAACGTTTGCTAAACAAGTTGCTATCAACCTCACCTCTCGTCATCCTGCGTATCAGCACGTTCGTCCGCTCACTATTTTGCCCGAACATCGTATTCCTCAAATCGCCAAAATTGCTTATCATATGTATCGGTAGCGTACTCGACACCAACATCATAATAACCCCCACAATACCCGTTAGCCCGCCAATCGCAAACAGCGGCTTTCTGTCCCCATCATCGCCACTCTTAAACGCGTTCTTCATCCCGCCCATAAATCTGCCCATCGGTGTCGCTTTTGCCGCCGCTCCCGCAACGCCCCCAGCTTTGCCACCCGCTTTCCCAGCGCCCGCTCCGTCGCCACTGTATTTCGGCCCTTGACCTGCCGCTCCATTCTCCGCTACGTCCGTACTGCTGCTCGTCGTCTGCTCATTATTTTTTGGCGCGCCTCCGCTGGCATTTTTCTCCGCACTGGCAAAATCGTCCGCCGCATTACCCGCGCGCTTGTTCCGCACGTCCTCCTCGCCGTAAATACCTCCATAACCGGTTTTCGGTATCGTCCTCGCCATTTACAATAATTATGTCATATATCATAACCACTTTCAAGCCCCCTAGCGTACGCCAAGGGGCTAAAAATAAAATAAGAGTCTAGATTGATGCTGATTACTTATTAGCTAGCTCTTCTTTCATCCCGTCGATAGACAGAATGTTATCAGCCAACGTTTCTAACGAATCGCTGTACAATAGTAGAGTCCATAAGTCCTCGGCCAACCGCTGCGACATGCCTCGCTCGTCAACCACATATCTGCTTATCCAGCGCTCATCCCGCCAAACTTGGGATGTGAAGCCGGGGCTTGGCGTGTGAGCGAACCCTCCGGCATAGTAAGGCACTATGTGCCAACGGTCATCCGATCCAAGACCACGGGCAAGCGATGTTTCCACCGCAACCGTAAGACCTATCCCATTATCCCAAGTGTAGTCCCCTTGCGGCTCAAAGTGGCTTCCTTTTGCTGCAAGCACACGGTTAAACTGGTCTTCCGTGACCCACTCATCCCAGTTCGGATACTCGCCAAGCGCTACTGCCTCAGTTAACTCATCCAGCCATGAATCCCCTTCAGGGGCTGCTGGCTCAGTTGGCTCGCCGGTGCTTGATGTGCTATCATCTCTCCCAGCTACATCATTCTGCGCCGAAACCACCGGCTGTTCTCTCTCCGGCATCGCCGAAGTACTCCTCGTGCATCCCGCCAAACAAAAGATTGCGAGAGCAAGCATCAGTAAACAAGTCATCTTTTTCATCATCATTCTCTCCTTTTCAAAGTATTTTGGCGCTCTCGCACCATTGTTTTAGGGAAACATTCTACCCGTACCCCGTAGGATACCCTCCCCATTATATCACACTTATGGCTAAAAGTCAATGCCCGACCCCTGCAGCCGCTAATTCCCCGAAATTATCTCAAACTCACCCTCTTCCAACCCCTGTTCCAAAAGCCACCCCCGCGCCGCCGCCGAATATTCCGCAAACTTCTCTGGCGTCGCCAAAATCCCATCCCGCGGAATCTCATAAATTGTCAACATCAGCACCATCCGCGGATTTTCCGAACTCGGCAACGCAAACAACGTCAACTCATAGAAATTCGTCCGCTGCGGCAAAGCATTCAACACCGGCCACCGCTCCGTCAGCTGCTCCTCCCGCTCGGTCGACCGCGCGCTCATCACCGAGTCCAAAATCAACCCATCCTCCGCATTCTCCATATACCACGAATAATCCCCGTCCGACGGCAACAACGCCACCATCACCCGCGCCTCATCGCCCCGCCGCACTTCCACCTTATGCTCCTCATCATCAAACCCTTCTCGCCTCACCGCCACCACATACTCGCCCGGCCGCACCCGCTTTGTCGCCCCATTCACCGCCGCCGCCCCATCCACATAAATCACCGCATCATACGGCGCCACCACCAACGTCAACGTCGCCGACCAAATCGCCCGATAAATCCCCAGCCCCAACAAAACCGCCGCCGCCACACCCCCCAACACATAAACCCACTTGCTCACCCATTCCTCCTAAAAATCCGATAACTCCCCCGGCTATCGCTAAAATAAACCGTCCCTCGCTCGCCCGTCCGCGCGCACGACGAAATCCGCCCCCCCGCCGTCGTCGTTAGCATCCCACTATAACTTCGGCACGTCGTCCCCGTATCCCGGCTCGCATGCGCCACCTTCGGCTGCCCATTTTCATTGATAAATATCATAATATGCCCATTCAATACAAATATATCACCATCCTGCAAATTCGACACATTACCCAAATTCGGCACCTCCGTATAAAGCGGGTTGTTCGCCAAATAATTCAGCTGGTTGCTCGTCCCGCAGCACGGAAAATCCGTATCCGCCCCGCTCGCCCGCATCACGGTTGCCACAAACGCATCACACGACGCCCCCGCCTTCACATACGCATCCTGATTGCCAAAGAAGCCCATCCCCGACAGCGCGCTATAATATTCCGGCTTCGGATTATTTGCCGGTTGGCTCCGAATTCCATCCCACGAAAACGCCATAATCGTATTATGCAAATCCTGCGCATAATTCCCCGTCAAATTCACCCCCGAGCAATAAGTCAAGAAATTCGAAACGTCCGACCCCTCATTCGCCCCCGCCGCATTCTGCTCCGCCGCCGTCAACATCTCCGGATTCGCCGCCGCCAACTCCGCCGACGTCTGCCAACCCTGCTCCCCCGCCCGCGCCACAATCGCCGTAATAATCGGCGCCAACTTATCAACATACAGCGGATCCGTCGCATACCCCGCCGCCTTCACCGCCGCCACGTACGCATACGGGTCCGTTATCGTCGGCTCGCGAAACACCCCATGATTGCGATACCGCGGATTATCCCGAATAAATCGATAGTACCCCTCCCAGCCCGCCTCCGGCGTCTCAAAATAATGCGCATTGTTCGGGTTGCTATCAACCGCCCCAATCCCAAAAAAGTTATTCCGGTTCCGCGCAAAACTACTCATCCCCGCCGCGCTCTCCAAAATCCCCTGCGCCATCACCGCCTCCCAAGGAATCCCATACTGCACACTCAGCGCCGACGCAATCCCCTGATATTGATCGACAAACGCTGCCTGCTGCGCGCTCAACCCCGCTGTGCTACTGCCCGTCGCCTGTCCCATCGCCATGCTCGCGCACGCAATCGCCATATCATCCGGATCATAAAACAGAATCCCCGTCTCCGCCCAAAACAACTCATCCCGATTCGCCATCACCATCGTCGGCGACAACGCCAAAACCAACCCCCCCACCACAACCAACCATCGCTTCACCTTGTTCATGCCGTGGCCTCCGCATTAAACCGTCGCCGCAAATCTGTTCCAGTAGACCCAAGAACGTGGCCAGCAAACTCCCCAATCCGAGGCAATACATTTCCACCGAGTGAACAAGTCTGTGAAAAATCGTGAGAACCCCGATAGGAAGAGGCTCGCGATTTTGAACAGATTTGGAGCGTAGGACTGAAAATGTCTGCCGAGGATTGGGAGGCTGCTGGCCAAGCCGCTAAGTAAGCATATTGCGTCTCCAACAAATCAAACGTAAACGCCAACGTGTCGGCCACAAACTCCTTCGGCACCCCCATATTTCGCGCCAACACCCCCTCAAAACTACGATCCAAGGTCGGCCAAACCTCCTCCTCCAAAAACGCCACCACCGGACTGCGCTCAATCGACCCCATCCCCTCATACAAATTCGTGTCCACAATATATTGGCTTAAATACCGGTATTTCGTATCCCATTCCGGCGTACAGCCATTGCAATAATTCTTCCCGTCCACCCAACCACTTTGCAAAGCCTCATTCTGATTCACCGTTGAGATTACCTGCTGGATACTCCCCACCGCCGGCACCCAACCCAACCAGCTCGGCCCCACATTATTTTCCGCCATCATAATATTCACGTCCAACACTCCCGGGTCAGTCGACCGGTTCACTCCATAAACCACCATTTTGCCCAAATCGCTCTTCGGATTAATTTTCTCCATCCCGTTATCATCCAGCTCAATCGACGCCGCACCCGTCACCGACCACGTCGTCCCATCCAAATGCGTCCCCGTGTAGGTCTGCGTCGCTCCACCCTGCTTGCCAAACGAACACTCGCCGTCCTCATCACACGTAAACGCCGTCTTCCAATAAATATATTCCGGGTCAAACTCCATCGTATTCAAATCATTGCTCCGCATCGGATTACCAAAAATATCACACGCCACCGTATGCAACCGCCCGTCATCCGTCGCGCTCATCCCCTCCGGATAGAGCGACGACAACTGCGGGCAATTCCCCAGACTTTCCTTAAACGCCAGCGCCTGACTCGCGCTAGCATTAAACTGCCACGGCAACCTCGACGTCTGCGCCGCACTCGCCAAACCCGTAAAGTTGCTCAAAAGCGACCCGCTGCTCGCCGCAAAACCCGACATCCGGTAAGCCAAACTGCCCAAAAACGTATTCCGATTCGTCATATCAAACGGACTCCGCTCCAACCGCTCCAACTCCGCCTGTCGTGCCAAAACCGCCTGCGTCTCGCGGTAAAATGCCAACGCCCGCTCCTCTGTCGCCACCACGCCACCATTCGCCTGATGCGTACCCGACATATATCGCCCGCCCACACTGCCAATCATATTACCAAAGTCCTCGCCCCCCACGTCCGTCGCAATCGTCGTCACAAAACTTTTCGCCAACATCGGCACAATCGCTCCAATCGCCACGCCCAACGCCGCCGCAATCCCCGCCTGCAAGGCCAAATTGCCCGCCGTCCGCGCCACAATCCGGCTCACCGCAAACGCCTGTCCGGCAATCGGGATGAACGAAACCACAATCGCAAACACTTCACTCACCGCCCCCAAAATTCCCCCCGCAATCATCGCCGCAAAACACCCCGCCACCGTTCCGCCCGTCAAGCCCAAGTACCCCACCGCTTTTTCCGCATGATATTTCATCGCGCTTTGGTCGTCCTCTGCCGAAAATGTCCCACCAATCAAGACCTGCGTCAACCCCGCCGATTCCGTCGCGCTCTTTTTCGCCCCGCCGTGCAGCTCAATTTCATTGCCGTTTTCATCAAACGCCGTCGTCACCGTCGCCTCCGTCAATGCCTCGCCAAACGCATGATAGCTGTCATCTCCCTCACCCGCCATCGTTTTCTGCCCCGCCTCAAACCAGCCCGCCACCACATGTAAGGCCTTCGACATTTCAATCGCCGCAAACACCGCCGACGCCGCCCCCACCGCCAAAAACACCGCGCAACTCGCCGACATTGCCGCCCCGATTCCGCCCGCTCGCCCGGCAATTTGCAGCGCCCGCGCCCGAATGTCCGCTCCAATCGCCACCTTCGCCGTGTCCAAATTTCGCCCCGACTGATTTTGGTTTACTACGTCCGACACCTCGCCCGTCTCCGCATTCGTCATCCGCTCTTGCGTCGCCAAGTCAATATTATTTTTCGCCACTCTCGCTTCCGCGGTCGCTAGCCGCGCCTGCGCATCCCGAAAATTGGCATTACCCTCCGCTCTCCCGATAAAATCCTTAAACAAATTCCGCGTCAGCGCATTCTTGTTCAAGAAAAACGCCATCGCCCGGTTATACCACCCCGCCGTCCGCCCCGTCATCGTCCGCGCACCCTTATTAAAGCCGTTGCGAATATTCGGATGGTCATTAATCAGCCCCGCAAACTCCACCTCATTCATCGCCACCGTCCGAAATTCCATATTGCCGCCCGCATCCAAATTAATTCGATTCGTTCCCGGGTCCAACGCCGACTGCAACACCACATTTTGCCCGCCGCTATCCAGCTGCAACCGTAGTCCCTCCGGCGCCAACCCTCGGTTCATCTGAGCAATCCGCCCCGCCGACATTGTATTCCGCCGCGAAAAGTTCGTTATCGCCGTCGTGTTATGCTTCCCCACCGCCCGCGTAATCAACCGCGTCCCCCGCATCTCCGCCGTCGTGCCAAACGAATTACGCATATCAATCATATTCTCAATCAGGTGAATCGGCAACATACTTGAAACCGTCAACATCAACACCGCAATCAAACCCGTCAACCCGCCCGCCGCAATCAGCGGCTTCTTACTCCGCCCGCTCCCACTCACCTTTTTCGTCAGTTTTTCCGAGCTTGAGGTATTGTCGGGCGACAGGACCCCGAGCGATGTATATTTCGGCGCATAATTCTCCGCCACATCAGCACTGCTGCTTGTCGTTTTATCGCTAATCTTTGGCGCCGCCTTGCTGGCCGACTTTTCCGCCGCCGCAAAATGGTCCGCCGCCTCGGCCGCCGACCCCGCACCTTTCACATTTTCCGGATTTTTACCCGCAGCCTCCGCCCCATAAATCCCACCATAGCCTTTATCCGGAATATTCCTTGCCATTTACTTCAAATTATGGCACAGTTCGCGCCAAAAAGCAAGCACCCTACAAAGGGCGCTAAAGGTCTCTCTGGTAGTCTGGATAGGACTCGAACCTACAACCTTATCCTTAGGACGGATCTGCTCTTCCAGTTGAGCTACCAGACCACATATATATTATACCACATTTTATATAAAAGTTTTGCAAAACCCCTCTCGTTATGATATAATCAACCAAGATACACTACTTATGTAATGGGTGGTAAGGTGTAGAACCTTGACATCCAAATCTTTTATTAAAAGGAGGTAGCTTTATGAGAAGCACCAAAAATCCCAATGCCGTGGGCTATTTGCCCAACGAAACGCCATCACCCGGTAAACTGCTCGTCTTTTCCCTTCAGCAATTCATCACCATGTTCCCCGCCACCGTATTGGCCGCCTTACTCATGGGTTTCCACACCTCGACCGCCCTTTTTGCATCTGGTGTGGCGACCATCGCGACCCAACTCGTCACCAAGTTTTTCAGCAAGGACAAGACCGCGATTCCCCTCTATTACGGCAGTAGCTTCAGTTTCATCGCCGCCGTTGCCGCCCTCACCGGCGTCAAAGCTTTCGGCGAAGTCGCGCCCGATGCCCTCATCGGTCAGGCTCAGTTCGGCATCATTATGGCCGGCGTCGCCTCGGCCCTTGCCGGGCTACTTGTCGCACGCGTTGGTATGGCCAAAATCGAAAAGGTCCTGCCCCCGTCGGTCACCGGTTCGGTCGCCCTCATCGTCGGCGGGTCGCTCTTCGTCGTCGCCCTCAACAACGCTTCCGGCTACGACGCCGCGACCGGCCTCACCAGCAACATCGCTTGGATTGCAGCCCTCATCACCTTACTTTCCACCGTCCTCTTTTCCGTATTCCTGAAAGGCGTTTGGCAGCAGTCGTCGATCCTTCTTGGCATCGGAGTTGGCTTCTTAGCCAGCATCCCCATGGGTTTGGTCGATTTTTCCCGCGTTGCGGCGTCCAATTTCATTACCACACCGCACTTCACGGCCCCTGTTCCCTCGATTGCCGCCCTGCTCGCTATCATGCCCATCGCCATCGCTACCATCCCCGAGAGCACGGCCCACTTGTTCCAAATTGACCTCTATGTCGACAAGCTGGCCGAAGAGAAGCAGTCTCGCCGCAAATACAACATCAAGAATAAGCTCTGGCTTAATCTTGTTGCTGATGGCATCGGCGACATCGTAGCAGCCCTGTTTGGCGGCCCGGCCGGCACCAACTACGGCGAAAACATCGCCGTCAAGGCCATTTCCAAGGTCTTTTCGAACGCCACTGTCATTGGCGCAGCCCTGCTCGCCATCGCTTCGTCGTTCATCGGTCCGGTCAACGCCTTCGTCAACTCCATCCCGGCCGCGGTCATCAACGGCGCCTGCATTTACCTCTTCGGCGTCATCGCCGTCCAAGGCGTCGCCCTGATGATTGAGAAAAAAGTCAACATCTTCGACGGCCGCAACGCCGCTGTCATCGCTGTTGTCTTGGTCGTCGGTCTCGGTGGGTCCTACGCTTTCGCGGGCAACGGCATGATTCCCTTTTTCGGCGCCGAGCTCCCCGCCATCGCCACCGCCGCTATCGCTGGTATCGTTCTCAACCTGATTCTGAATATTGGGCGAAAGGAGGCCCCAGAAAATGTCGAATGATGTAATTTTGCTTGACCACCCCTTAATTCAGCATAAGTTGACCCTGCTCCGCGACGGAAAGACCAGCGTCAAAGAATTCCGCGAACTGGTTGAGGAAATCGCCGGCCTCATGTGCTATGAAGCCACCCGCGACCTCCCAACCGAGACCATCACCATCGAGACTCCCATCTGCACTTGCGAGAGCCCGGTCATCGAGGGCAAGAAACTTGCCTTGGTCTCTATCCTCCGCGCTGGTGAAGCCATGCTTTTTGGCGCGCTGGGCCTGATTCCCGTCGCCAAAGTCGGCCACATCGGCACTTACCGCGACCCCGAGACCAAAAGCCCCGTTGAGTACTACTGCAAGCTGCCCAACGATATCGAGAAGCGCAGCGTCATTGTCGTTGACCCCATGCTCGCTACTGGCGGCACCGCTGTTGACGCCGTCAACAAGCTCAAAAAGCGAGGCGTCTCCGACATCAAGTTTCTCTGCATCATCGCCGCGCCCGAAGGTGTCGCGTTCATGCAACAAGAACACCCCGACGTCAGCATCTACGCCTGCGCCATCGATTCTCACCTCAACGAGCACGCTTACATTGTGCCCGGCCTCGGCGACGCTGGCGACCGCATTTTCGGCACCAAGTAAAAGATTTGGAAAACAATCAAAAACCGCCCAATATTCATTCTTGGGCGGTTTTTACAACTCTTATTGTCTCAGTGCCTTGGCGGAGGGAGAGGGATTCGAACCCTCGCTGCAAGTTTCCCCACACTAACGATTTAGCAAACCGTCCCCTTCAGCCACTTGGGTATCCCTCCGACCCCTTTAATATATCACACTATCGCGTTTTTGCCAAGACCACCCGCCGCACCCTTTCCACCCCCGCCTCCCGCAAAACCTTCTCACACTCCCCCAAAGTCGCCCCCGTCGTCGTAATATCGTCCAGCAGAATAAACATAGCCTCTTGACTTTTTGCCCCTTCTGTGATATACTGGTATAATAGGGGGAGTTCTACCTTAAAAGCTCCCACCACTTGCTCGCGCCTCACTTTCCCCGACTTTCCCGTCTGCACCACATCCCGCACTCGCCCCACAACCTCCGCATACTCCCACCCCCGCGCCCGCGCCAACTCCCGCCCCACCAACTCCGCATGCGCCACACTACGCTCCTTCCGATGCCTTTTAATCGTCGGCACCGGCACCACCACCACTCGCCCCTCCACATCTGGCAACGCCTCCGCCAACAACCGCGCCAATGGCCCCACTAGATGTCGCGCACCCTTCATCTTCAACTCCGTCGCCATTTTGCCAATCGGCTGGTCATAAAAGCCAAACGTGAAACTCTCCGCCTCCAGCTCGCCACACTCCGAACACCGCCAGCCTTCATTGTAATTCCCGCACTCCATGCAGCAATTCTCCGCCTCGCGCAATGTCTCCTCCGCGCACGCCCCGCACAGCGCCGCCCCCACCCGCCCGCAACGCGCGCAATAGAGCGGCAAAATCAAATCCAGCAATCCCATAAGATAATTATATCTGCCTTACCCCTATAAACATAATGTTTAAGGTTAAAAATGTTGGAAAACCCTTGACTTCGCAAAAGAATACCTATACTATTAAGATATAAGTATAAGTGGAGGAGAAATGGCTCGCAATGAGGATAGTGATCTCTTAGACGCAGAGGCCTTGGAGGCAGCATTTTCGAATGATGGCGAAGATGTCGCGACCGAGACCATAGTCGAGGAAGAGATCCAAACAGACGGGTGGGAAGACGCCGAGGGCGACGAAAACGTGCCTGGGCAGCTAGCCGTCGATGTTTATGAAACTGTCGACAAGCTAGTCATTAAAACCCGTGTAGCAGGTATTGACAAAACTAACTTGGATGTTAGCTTGTCGGAAGATTTAGTGCTCACGGTTTCGGGTATGCTTTCGAGCAACGAAGACGCACAAGCGATGAACTACTTCGCGCAAGAGTGTTATTGGGGTGAGGTCGCGCGCTCGATTAAATTACCGGAAACGGTCAAAATCAAAGAAGACAGCGTTGAGGCCAGTGTTGACAATGGTGTGCTAACGATTTGCTTTGAGAAGCAAGTCCCAACCACCACCAAAGTCCCTGTCCAATACAAAAAATAGCCAGACGAAAGATTAAAGCCCCGAGCAATCGGGGCTTTACCGGCGCCACCCTCAACAGGGTCACAAACAAAATCCCCCGATTTCTCGGGGGTTTTGTGTGTCCGTTATCTAATATCTTAGAACGTGAATGTGTTGATGCCGATTGCACTTAGCACGACGTTAAGAATCACGCCAGCCAAGAGCGCAGCAACCAAACCGATGATTGCGTAAAGAATCGTATTCTTTGCACTTGCGACCTTCTTCTCGTCGCCACCGCTTGTGATGTACTTGATACCACCGACAATCACAAACACAAAGGCCACTGCACAGGCCACAAAAATCAAAGTTTGCACTACCAGCGCCACGACCGAGTTCGCGTCAGTTAAGCTAGTAGAAGCCCCTGTACCCGGCGTAGTCCAAGTAGGTGCTGCAAGAAATTTAAACATTTTTTCTCCTTGTATTCTTTAAGCCAATTATAGCAGTACCGCGTTTAGCTGTCAAGGGCTTTACATGAATAAAGCCACGACTTCGTCCACGATGAATGTCGCTAGTAGCGCAATCACTAACCCAATCGCCGCAAAGACAATTGTGTTCCGCGCCTTCGCCACCTTCGCCTGATCGCCTTCGCTGGTCGCCAGTTTGATGCCGCCCACTATCACAAAGGTCAACGCCACCGCACAGCCAAACCAAACCAACGTCCGTAAGATGTTCGTTGCCCGCGAGTTAACTATGTCCTCACCAGCCTCATTGCCGCAGCCTAACGCTGCTAGTTCAGCTGAAGTCATGCCGCTAGTCGCCGCCGTCCCGCATATCGCTGGCTTAGCCGCCGCGTCATCTGTCGTCAAAATATTACTCGCTAACGCCACACCCAAGATTGCCAGCACCGCAAAAATCCCAGCCAACGTCAACCGTACCCCGTGAAACATTTTTTGCCTCATTTGTTTTGTCATCTCTTCCTATCCTCCCACCGAGTCAGCTACAAAGCCCACAATAAAGCTAGCCAGCAGCATCACAATCGCGCCAATTAGTGCAAAAAGAATCGTATTTTTCGCCTTCGCCGTTGCCGCTGGGTCGCCCGACGCCATCGATAGTTTCACACCACCCCAAACCACCATCATCACTGCACCAATCCCAGCCACCATTAGAAACGCACCCATAGCACCCAGCCAAACGTCGTCAGTGTTCACGTCGTATCCGTCGACTACCCTAAACGTGCCAGTTGAATTTTCTATCCGTAGATTGTGATTCCCGGTACCAATCAAAGTGTCGTTTACGAAACGCACTAAGCCACTCGCTAGCAATGCAACCGCTACGCCCAACAAGGCATTCATGATTGTCATCTTACCTTTGCTCACTTTGCCCGGGTCGCCACCACTAAACAGCACATTGAATCCTCCCAAGACAACAAAGAACACTGCTGCATAAGCTACAATACCAAACAATATATCCATAGAGTTAAACACAATCCTCCAAGCAAATGTCGTTATAGTGTACCCGCCGCTGCCACCAGTTCCTACCGACACGTTCCCATCTGAATCAATTCGGGTCACCGGCGTGACCAGCTCGCAAGTTGTGTTATTGCGCAACCCGTGCCACCACGGACGGAAGTTAAGGAAGTTCCCGTTCGGGCAAGCTGCATAGGTAGGTTGACTAGCGACCGTAAGGTTGGTCGCTATCGCTCCAGTCATTATCAACATGAATACCAAGAGCATCTTTGCAAGCTTGCTGCGCACAGCACTCATCAAAAGATACCCCCCGGCAACAACCATTGTAGCAGCGTCCAAAACACTGCCCAAGCCGCCAAGCCAATAAGTATATTTATAATCATCCTCTTCGCCCCCGCTGCGCTCTCTGTGTTGTCGCGCGCCTGCGTATAACGTAGCGCTGCAAAAATTACTCCGGCCGTCGCAGCAATCCCCACGCCTACCGTCAAAACGTTCAAAACCAAGTTCAAAACCCCAAAGATACCACCGCCTTCATCATCACAGGATACTTGGATAATCGCCCCTTGCTCACAATCATATCCACTCCCGCTGACAGTCGCCGGCACAGCGACAACCCCCGCCACCGCCACCAACAGCACCATCAACAAGCGAGCAAGCCTATTCATATTGACCACATTATATCACATCTCCAGCAAAATCAAGCCATCAAACACCACTGCGCTTGTGCTTAACTACAAAATCACGTAAAGCTCTTGCTTTTTCGGGTATAGTGTGCTATAATAACAGTGTTGATTTATGCCATAAGCGTAAACCAACCAAACCAATGAAAAAACGATTCCAAACGTTTTCTATTTTTATTGCCTCGATTCTAGCGGGGGCCTTTCTCGTGTCGGCCAATGTTTATGCTGACCCTACCTTACCGACTATACCTGAAACCCCAGCCACCCCTGTTGTCCCTGCTCCTGCCCCTACACCCACCCCTGAAGAGCCTGAAGAAGAGGAGGAAGAGGAGGAAGAGGAATCCGCCCCAGTCAACAACTGCACCGACCAAATGGGTAAAATGGCTTGGGCCATCTGTCCGATTACCGGTATTATTGCCGCCGGCACCGACGCCGCCATGAGCGCCCTCGAGGCTCTCCTCGTCGTCAACATGCAAGCCGACGTTTTCGACTCTCCACTCTTTTATATCTGGCAGTATATCCGCAACATGGCCAATATTGTCTTCGTTATAATGTTCTTAATCATGATTTTCTCCCACTTCACCCAGTGGAACATCACCAACTATGCCCTCCGTCGCGCCGCCCCCAAGCTCCTCGTCGTCGCTATTCTTATCAATCTTTCGTTCTACGTCTCGGTTGCCGCGGTTAATATCTCGGACATCCTTGGCGTCAGCCTCGTCGGCCTCTTTGACTCCGTCGCCGAGGGTGCCGCATCTTCTGGGGCGATTAGCCTCGCCGACATCCCTACTTGGGAGGCCGTCTTCGCCGTTGCCACCGGCGCTGTAGTTGTCGGCGGCGGCCTCGCCTTAGGTCTTGTTATCTCTGGTGGCCTCTCTGGCCTCTTCTTCGTCCTCGCGCCGGTCTTGCTTGGCGCCCTTGTCGCCGTTCTCGCCGCCCTTTTCACCATGGCCGCCCGCCAAGCCCTTATTTTCCTCCTCGTCATGCTTTCCCCACTCGCTTTCGCCGCCCTCCTCCTCACCAGCACCGAAAAGTTCTTCGACCTCTGGCGCAAGTTCTTCCTCCAGATGCTCGTCATTTTCCCAATGTTCGCCGTTCTCTTTGGTGCCGCCCGCCTAGCTGGCTGGGCCATTATCGCCACCGCCGACGGTATGCTCCAAGTCGTCCTCGGTATGGCCGTCCAAGTTGTCCCTCTCGTCATGACGCCTGCCCTCCTCCGAATGTCCGGCACTATGCTTGGCAAGGTCAACGACCTCGTCCGCAAACCTTTTGCTCCTGCCCAAACCGCACTCGGTGGCTGGAGCAAGGAACAGCAGGCCATCGCCCGCGCTCGCAATGTCAACGCAGGTATGCGTGGTCAAATGGGCCTCATGGGCAGCAGCAAGCTTGCCGCCTTTCTCGAGAAGCAAAAGGCCCTCCGCGGCGAAAGCCTCGCCCTCGAGAACAAGAGTGCTACCCACCTCGTCGGCTCCTATGTTGATAAGTATGTTTCTGCTCACAGCCTGAAGAAGGGCAACTTCGAACTCGACCACAAACTTGGCTATACCGCCAAGCAGGCCGGTGTTGACGAGCTTCACGCAGGCATCGCCTCTCTCGACCGCGCCAGCACGTTGAACGAATCTTCTGCTTGGACCGACGCCGCCCACCCAGCCCGCACACCCGGCCAGAAAAAACTCGCCAAGATTGCCGGACAAGGCTCGCAGGCTTGGCTCCAGACCTACACTGCTCTAGAGCGCAAAGCCCGCAACGACGACGGCGACCTCCGCTTCCAGACCAAGACCATTCAAGCTGCTTATCGCGCTAAGGAAACTTACGATGCGACCAAGAACAACCCAAACTTCAATGCTGCCGACGTTATGTCAGCTGAGGAGCTCCAAGAGTACAATAAGGGTCTCAGCGACTACGAGAAATACATCGCCCCAATTGGCGGCACGCTCTTTAATGAGTACAACAAAAACAACCGCATTACCGCCCGCATCACTGATGTCGAGGCCAAGAAGATGCTCGATTACTCCGCCTCTCGCGCAGTCCAAACCTATAACATGATGGATAAAAAGGAGCGTGAAGCTTACGCCATCCTCTTTAACGACACCAAGAAGACCTATGACATCCAGCGATCGCTCCGCAATGCCTTCAAGGAAAGCGACCTCAACAAGATGACCGCCGCCATCGACGTCATGGCGCTCCGCGGCGACTATAACTTAATTACTGACGAAATCGCCGAAGCCACCAAGAACTGGTCAGAAGCGGGTAAGGCCGTCGATAGCGATGAGTATAAATACCTCATGGACTGTTTACTTAAATATAAGCCTGATGCCGCCCACCTCGCCAGCTACGCTAAGAGCATGAACATCCGCCGTGGCAAATTCGGTAATTTCGAAGGTAAAATCCAAGTCCGCATGCAAAACCACCCCGACGAGACTCGCGATCAAGCCGTTCAAGCTGTCTGGGAGCAAATTGCGCTTGAAAAAGGCAAGGCAGTCAACGACCTTATTCGTGAGCACGAGAATGCTACCCGACCACTAGCCCTCATTGACTGGGCTAAGGACGACAGTGGTCTTGGTATGCTCAAGCTCCTCGCCGACATCACCCAACCGGGCATTGCCAAATCACAAGACCGCACCACCTTTGAGGCCATCGGCGACCTCATGCGCGAAGCCGGCATTAAGCCCGATGCCTTGCAGGCTGGTTTCTTGGTCAAACAGCTCCGCTCTGCCGCCACATCCGGCGAGATTGACGGTGAAACGTTGACCAACTTGACCGACCTCCTGCTCTGGCGCACCGAACGCCGTGAGGATGGCGGTTTGCAGAAGATTTTGAACCGCGACACCGTCGCCTCTTACCTCAAGGACATGTCCGCCGCACAGCTTAAAGGTATGAAAGCCGGTCAAATCGCCATGATTAACGACGCCCTGCTCGGTCTTAATGAAATGGCCGATGACGAGAAGAAAGGTCGTGGCTGGGCCGTTGGCGAAGTTGCCGACGAAATCGGTCTCTGGATGGCCCGCGCTAAATGGCAAATCGCTAACGGCAATGGTATGTTGATGTCTGAAATGAATACCGATATCCTCACCAAGCTCAAGATTGCCGAGATGACCGAGCGCGGCGGTAAGTTCGAAACTTCCGACATTTACAATAATCTATGGGGCGATCCCGGCAAGGACAACAGCTGGGCTCCGATGCTTAGTAGCCAGACTCCGGAATATATTGACGCTATTATGCGCATTGCCGACTCCGCTCACATCACCCAACTCGGTATGGATAAGAGCCTAGTCGAGAAGCTGGTTGACTATCGCCTCGGCATGCACGGCAGTACCCGCAACCAATCCTTTGCCCTAGGTAATATCGACGAAGAAACCCAAGCCATGTTCAACCGCCTTGGTGCCGCTGAGCGCAATCTCATAGACGTCGAAGTCCGCGACCGCCTCGGCTGGACTACCAAAAAACCAAGCTTGTAATCTTCCAATTAAATATATATAATATATATATGGAAAAGATCGAGTGGGAAGCCAGCGAGTACACCATTAGCAAGCGTAGCACGACCTTTTACGTCGCCTTTGTTTTGGCCGTTCTCAGCATGGCTGGTCTAGCTATCTTAATTCGTTCTTGGACTTTTCTTGCCGTCGTCATTGTTGCTGCCATCGCCCTCATTGTCCAGCAAAAGACTAAGCCACCTATTGTTAAGTACAGCGTCTCCAGAGACGCCATCAAGATTAACGACCGCGAACTACCAATTAGCGGCTACAAGAGCTACAGCTTCACTGGGCCCGAGGGCAAGCCTACTGCCATCAACTTCATCCCCAAAAAGCGCTTCAAAGAGCAAGCCGTCCTCCAACTACCAAAAAAAGATTTTGATGTCAAGAAACTCCAAAAACTCCTTGCCGACAAAATCCCTGAAATCGACAACCCTAGCGGCCTCCTTGACATCATCTCGCAAAAGATCCGCGGTTAGCCGAATTCTTAGAAAGTTCTTGACTTGGTAAATTGCTTATGTTAGACTAGAGTTAAACGAGAGAAAGGGTAGGCACATGGACAACGAAGAAGCAGAACTAGAACGCGCATTAGCGGGCATCGCCAACGGCGACATGTCGGATGATGACGAGCTACATGAGGAGAAGCACGAAGAGGCACCTCTCCCCAAACCAAAGGCTGAAGAAAAGCACGAGACGCATATTGCTGTTGCAGCGCCAAGCGGCGACTTAAGCCGCGTCAAGAATGAAGTTCTGGCTGACCTCCGACCAATCATTGGCTCTGTCAAGCTTCCTGCCGATGAAAAGTTTGACCTCACTATGCGTGTCTATGATGTCACTAAAGACGGCGGTATGCTTGAAGTCGCCTATGAGGCCACCAAAGGCATCAACGACGACAGCCGCAAGGCCGACTCGCTGCTCCGCGTTATCAACGAAATTGACAAGCAATCAAAATAGTCAGACGACTTTTTAAAAACCAGCCCAAATTAGGCTGGTTTTTTTATTTCGCTTATGTTATTATATAATTAAATAATGAGTATAGGATAAGGGAACTCATCAATGATAAGGTTTCACAAAACTAGTTTCTTACGTCGGCATCGATATAAAGTCGCTTTCGTCGCTTCTTTCGCCGTCTTCGTCGGCGTCCTTGGTTTTATCTTAGCCTCCACTAACATCACCGACATCACTCCTGATCGTGGTCCCAGCCGTGGCGGCCAAAACATTATCATTACTGGCAGCGGCTTCACCGACTACACAGTCGGCGCGCCCACCAACTTCACTAGCACCGGCTGTTCCACCTACACTATACCAGCCAATGGCTACTATCAGCTCGAAACTTGGGGTGCTGCCGGTGGTAATGCCGGAGCCTTTGCCGGTGGTCGCGGCGGCTACTCGACCGGCACCGTTTACTTATCTTCCGGCACCAACATCTGGGCTTGCGTCGGCGGCGCTGGCTCCCAAGCCTCCCGTACTTCTAGCGCCCCTTACCCGGGTGGCGCTAACGGCGGCGGCGGTGCTTACCGCACCGACAACGGCACCGGCCACGAAACTGCTTCCGGTGGTGGCGGCACCGATATCCGCATCGGCATCAACTCACTTTACGCTCGTGCTATCGTTGCAGGCGGTGGCGGTGGCGCCAGCGGTAATCAATGGAACAGCACCAGCGGCGGTGCAGGCGGCGGTCTCACCAGCTTCACTTCCGGCGACCAAGCCGGTGGTGTCGCCACCCAAACCTCCGGCGGCGCCAACAACGTCCTCGGTTGCGCCGGTCAAGGTGCCTTCGGCGCAGCTGTCAACTGTCCTTTCTCTACTGCCATCAATGTCTCCGGCGGCGGCGGCGGTTGGTTCGGCGGCGGTTCCGGTCTCAACGGCGCTGGCGGCTCCGGTTTCGTCTTCACCTCGTCCAACGTACCCAGCAATACCGCTATCGGCGGCGCCTACCTCCTCGGCTCCCAGTACCAAGCTTTTAACGCTGCGACACTAGACGGTAGCACCACTGGTACCATGCCGGCTCCAAACGGCGGCACCCAAGCCGGCCAATCCGGCAACGGCTACGCCCGCATCACTCAGTTGCCTTATCTCGTCACCGTTGGCGGCAATCCTTGCAAAGAGGTCAACATCATTAGCGACACTCAAATCAGCTGCCTCACCCCCGCCCATAGCGCTGGTGTGGTCGATGTCGCCGTCACCATTGGCAGCTCAACCTACATTGCTAGCGCCGGCTATACCTACACCGACGCCCTCGTTCTCACCGGCCCTACTACCCTTTCCGGCACTGGCGCTGGTGGCAACTATACGGTTTCCCTCGACTATAATTATACTGGCACCGTCACTCTCACCGATGGCGGCATGGGCGGCACTTTCAGTGGCGCTAACGTCGTGGGTGGCAATCAGCTAGTCTTCACCGACCAAACCTCTCGCACTTTCACCTACACTCCACCGTCCGGCTATTCTGGTCTCATCACCCTACTGGTCGACTCTGGCAACAGCTATGTTGATAACGCCACGCTTAACATCACCATCACTACCATTGCCACCACTTTCTCCATGCAATGTATGTCTGAGGGCACCACCGGCGCTTGGGCCGCTAATGCCTTTCTTGACCCCGGTACACCGCTTGATTGCCGGATTATCTTAAATGGCTCCTATAATGGCACCATCAGCCTCGCCGACACCACTGGCGAAACCGAGACCAGCGTCCTCGGCGGCACCTTCACTAGCTCCGACCCTCGTCTTTCCTCTAGCGGCGTCTTCACCACCACTCTTTCCGACACTGCCGACCTCACCGGCCAAGTCCTCGCCTTCACCTATACCTCACCATCTTGGGATTATATTATTGACAACCTCTACGACGACACCGAAGCCAACGGCTATTATCTCTTCTGGCCCATTATTACTGGCACCTCTTCCGGCTCACTCGCTCCTGCCCAGCGCTCAGTCTCCGTCGGCCTCCTCGCTCAAAGCTACGAGATCTACTCTCTCGACAACCCGCCAATCGACGAAAATCACGGCTGCGTCGGCTGTAGCGCCCGCTTTGGTCTATCCACTTTTAACGCACCATATTTCGGCTCTATCACCCTTTCCAGCGACCTCGACGGCAACTTTGATCGCGGCTCTGGTAGCAGCACCCCTACGCTCGAATTCACCTTCAATGGCTCTGGTATCGACGAAACCTTCCGCTACATTCCAGCCGAGACTGGCGAACATACCCTCTCTGGCGAGAGCGACGACCCAGCTATCGACGATAGCGACATCACTTTTGACGTCATCGACTCTCACATCGCCCTCACTTGCGTACCTTCCGCCATCTCCCGCGGTCAAAGTAGCGACTGTACCCTCTCCATCAACCCATCCGACCTCGACCCGGGCGGCGTCGTCTCTCTATCCGATATCTTCCTAAGTTATAGTATCCCCGAAGCCGCAGGCGACGGCACCTTTACCGATACCTCAGCGCTCTCCGGCACATTTAACCCCTCCACTCTCACCTACGAATTTTGTGGCGGTATCGGCGGTACCCTTCTCGACTGCCTGCCCGGCGAAGCCTACGACCGCACCTTTACCTACACCCTCCCATCTGGCACTGACCCGAGCTATTCCATCGTCCGCATCCAAGCCGACGGCGCCAATATCACCTCACCAACCATCGACGCCAACTGGGCGCTTATCAACATCATCCCCGACGACATACTCTTTTTCTGTTCCGACATCTCTCCTGACTGTGAAACCAGTCGCGTCGGCCTCACCCAAGACTACATCTTGCGTCCTAATGGCCTCTTTGCCGGCCAAGTCCAGATCTCCGCACCAGATGACCCTACTGCCGAGTTCTCTGATGATGGCCTTGCCACTTGGAACTTCAGTGGCGACGATTTCGACTTTACCTATACGCCCGGCTCCACTGGTGTCAAGACTCTCATCGCCGAGGTTATTCGCGTTGACGACCCAAATAGCGGCATCAAGGTTGGCGACACTTACACCTTGACCGTCTATGTCATGGGCGACACTATTACTATCACCGGCCCTGACACTCTCGCCCGCGACGAAGTGCCGCTCATGCCTCGCTTTATAACCTCTATCAATGGCCCGTTCATCGGCACTCTCTATGGCCGTATCGTCCGCCACGAGGGCTCTTCCGAGATTCAGTTTGATAATTCCGTTCTTACCGGCACCAGCAACTTCACCGACAACGGCAACGGCACGTTTACTTGCGAAGTCTCACTCGACAATTACGACCCCATCACCAACACCACCACCGCCTGCATGGCTGATAGCGCTCAAGCCGAGGGCTTCATTTTTGACTACAACTGGTTTGAGATTCACATCAGCGCTGACGATGCCACCATCTTGCCCGCCTCCAAAACCGTTGGCCTCGTCGCCAACCGCTACTCCATAACTCGCGACGGCCTATCTGCCACTACTAGCCGCGCTTCAGTTGCCTTTGGCGCCCCTCTCACCTTCACCCTCACGCCTAACGCTCTCTTTGCCGGCACTTACAGCTTCGATGATAATGGCGCTCTCGGCTACTTCACTCCGCCCGGCAGTATTGTCCGCACCCAGAGCCAATGGCCAGCCACTAACGACCAAACCATGCAAGCTCAAACTTTCACCTACGTTCCTCAACAGACCGGTTATATCGACATCACCGTCGACGCCATCCGCGAAACCGCCCTCGCCCCAGCCGGTCAAGCCAGCATGGGCATCCAAACCATCGAGCTACTCGTCCTCGCCAACTCCGCCCAGATTCTCGGGCCCGACACGCTCGTCAAAGGCTCCACTGAAACCTTCACCCTCGTCCTCAACGGACCTTACGAAGGTACTATCCTGCTTGGCGAATCTTCCACTGATGAGTTCTACGACTCGTCCAAGCTCGCGCCTAACAGTTGCGTTCTTACCCTTGACGATTATGACCCCATCACCAATACTACATCCTGCGAATTCACTTTTACTTCCGAATTCGCCCAATATGGCAACGTCATTACCCTCTTCTCTTCACCGTTTGACGCCACTAAAGACATAAACATCCTTGCGACCGACTTTACCGTCGAGCCCGGCCCCGAACTAATCGACCAAAAGATGAATAACCCTATTACCTTCACCATCACCCCAAACGCCCAATTCGATGGTGATTTTAACGTCGCTATGGTCTCGCCACCTATTGCCGACGGCGTCCACACCTGCCCCGACCCATCCGGTTTTACCGGCACCTTCAGTTCTGACCAAATTAGCTATTCATATGACGATTATCTAACCGTCGGGCAGAATCCTGTTAGCAAAACCTTCACCTTTACTCCGACAAGCTTCGGCCGCGCTTGCTTCCTCATCACTCCCGACTCGTCCGACGGCCGCACCATCGCCCCCCAAATGATTGAAGTCCACGTCTTCGACACCATGGCCATCGGCGGTCCCGACACCATCAAAAAAGGCCAAACCAGCGGCACCTACACCCTATCTCTTCGCGGCGAGCTTGAGGGCACAATTAATCTTTCGATTTGGGACTTAGCCACCAACACCGAAATCACTGGCGCCGAGATTATCAGTAGCGATGGCGACGCCACCTGTACGTTTACCTCCGACGACGCCATCCCCGACACCGAAATCAGCACCTGTACATTTAACTTCACACTGCCTAGCTCCTACACCGGCAACCGAATCCAAATCCGCGCCGTCGACGCCGACTCTACCAGCCTCCTCGACCCCGACACCCACAATGTCGCCGTTGTTGCTTTCAGCTTCTCGGTCTCGCCATCCATCGTCTACGATGCCGACCTCGACACACCGATTGAGTTCACTATCACTCCTGACTCGCTCTACGCCGGCACTTTCTCTCTTAGCGATGATAGCGGCTCCGGAATTTTCGATACCTCAACCGTCGCCTTCTCTACCTCCGAGTGGCCATCTGGCAACACCCCAATGCCCGGACAAACCTTCTACTATTCACCCGAGCGTTATGGCTGGCAAACCATCACCGTCACTAGCGACCTCGGCACCGAAACAGTTGATATCCTCGTCCTCGCCGACACCATGTCGCTCACTGGCACCAGCAGCATCCAGATTGACAGCGAAATGATTGGCTATTACCTGCTTAATATCCACGGCCCTTACATTGGCCGCGTTAACCTTGCTATCCTCGATGCCACAACTAATCTGCCTATCGCTGGCGCCACTGTCAACGACACCGGCACTGGCGGCGCTTACTGTGAGACCAGCGCAGCCGACTACAATACCATCACCAACCGCACCCCTTGCGAGTTTAGCATTACCCTACCTGCCAACTATTCCAGCTCTCGCCAAATCAAGGTTGTCGCCACCACCGACACTGGTAGCCGCTCCTTGCCCGATGCTTCGGCCACCACCAACATCCTCGCTAACGACTTCATTCTTTCACCTAGCACCACTCAAATTGCCGTTGCTGGCACTACCCTCACCTTCACTATCACGCCAAACTCTATTTTCAACGGCAATTTCAGCATCAGCACCGACGGCCCCGGCACTCTTAGCGCCAGCACCCTAGCCTTCACCGCCGACGATATTAACCGGACTTTCACCATCACTACCACCGCGCCCGGCGTTGAAACCATCACCGTTTCTAGCTCGCTCGGCACTAAAACTGTCATCGTCGAAACCATGGCCGACGGCATGAGCCTCACCGGCACCGCCGCCATCCAAATCAGCCCTACCATGAGTGGCACCTATCGGCTCATCATCCCGGGGCCTTACGTTGGCACCATCAACTTTACCGCCACCGACCCGGCTACTGGCAGTGTAATTACTGGCGCCACATTTTCTAATTCCGGCTCCTGCACTGTTTCCGAAACCGACCTCGGCACCACCCTTAGCGGCGCCACCATCTGCGATTTCACCGTCGGCCTGCCCGCCAATTATTCCGGCTCGCACTACCTGCGCATCACCGCTGCCGTTGCTAGCGGCGATCCACCACTGACTCTCGCCGCCCCTGCCCTTACTGCTATCACCGCTAACAACTTCTCGCTCTCGCCCGACACCACCCAGACCGGCACCATCGGCACGCCAATCACCTTCACCATCACGCCAAACTCGGTCTACAACGGTGCCTTTAATATCGGTTCCACCGGTATTGGCGGTGCCACCGTCAGTGTGCCTACTGTCAGCTTCGGCCTCTCTGATTACCCAACCACCAGCAAAGATCCAGTTGGCAAGACCTTCACCTTTACCCCAACCACGCCGGGCATTCGCACAATTTCCGTCAGCGACCCCTTCACCGCCACGCCACGCCTTGTCGACATCATCACCTTTGCCACCACGTTAGATGTCTCGGGGCCCTCCCGCATTCAGCGTGGTGCTACAAGTGAACTCTATACCCTCTCCATCAACGGCCCTTATGACGGCACTGCCACCATTCTCGCTTACCTACCGACCGGCGATGGCACTTCCGGCCCTGCTGCCGATGTTGCATTGAGCCGCACCACCTGCACTTTCACCATCGACGATTATGATATAACGACCAACACCACCACCTGCACTTTCACCGTCTCCGTCCCCCACGACATCGAGGCTAACCACATCGGTATCTCGGCCGCAGCGCCCGGACTTTCCGGCGACCCTCACGTCGCCATCACGGCCACCGACTTCACCTTTACCGCCGACACTACCGAAGGTGTCGTAGGTACGCCGATTACCTTCACCATCACGCCAAACGGCCTCTTCGACGGCACCTTTAACCTCTCCGATGGTGGCATGGGCGGCATCTTTAGCCCAACCCAAGTCGTTTTCGACCCTGCCGACTGGCCGGTCGTCACCGACCACGCGCTACCTGCCGGCCTCACTTTCACCTACACCCCAACCCGCGCTGGCAGCATCACCATCACCGCCCACGACATCGACACCGGCACCACCCATCTACCCGATCATGACCTCATCCTCACCATCGCCGCCCGCCCTGTCGACCCTCGCGACGAGCCAACCCTACCCGACGCCCCAGACACCAGCGCCATCTTCTGGTCGAGCGACTTCGCCCGCGCCATCGGCATCGGCGCCGGCTCTGCCGCTATCCTTGCCGTCCTAATTTACAATCGCAAACGCCTTCACCGTCTCATCCGTCGCCACCGCTCCTAATTCTCAGCACCCAAAACCTTGCAAAACCTGTAAAAACCCTGTATTAGACCGCTTTCACCAACAGGGGTCAACCCACAAAAAGCTCCTAAGAAGTCTGCAAAAATCCATAAAAAGTCTGCATTAGGCCAAGCCCCAACTTCACGCCTCCCAGTATCCGTCTCGTCGGTTTCCACCCACCCGCTTTGCCTTACCGTCTTGCACCAAGCCTCGCATCAAATTATATTTCTGATAATATCCAAGCTCTGGGAACATCTGCCCAAGCTCATCTTGCGTGATCTTCCCGTTTTCTTCTAGGTGTTTTTGTATCAGCCCTCGCCTGCTTGCATTGTCCAAGCCCCTTATTCTTGTATACTCACCCATCCGACCGACCGCTTTATAGTACGACTTCGCCAGCAAGTACTGTGTCCCCCTGCCATATCCTACGGATTCAATCAATCCCTTCTTCAGCAGCAGCTCCTTATACAATACGCTCCCGACTTTACCCTCAGCCCGCACCCTTTCCAGCTCCAACAGTTCCTCTAATGACAGCAAATCACCGCTATTTTGCGTCGCCAGCTCCAAGAATCGGATAAACTGTTCGTCCACCACCCGCGCCGGTATCGCCAGATCAACTGTATATCCATCCGTTTTCAATATCGGCTTGCTCTTGCCCTCCCTAATCGAAATCTTAAATATATCATCAATTCCTTGCCCCGACTTCTCCATCCAACCAATCTGCTGCAAAGTATCCGCCAGTAAACGATTCCGCCATAACGACTTGTCAAAAATATTCTCCACTGTTACCCCATGCATCAGCCCGCCCGGACTCTCGACCGCCAGCACCTCAGGTGTCGCCCCAATCCGCACCGAACGCGACACAATCTTATAATCACGGTGCACTACCGCATTAACAAATGCCTCACGCGCTACTTTCTCATTAAATGCCCAAACATCTCTTTGGACAAAACCTTGTTGGAAGCTAAACACCGTATTGCGCGCGTCCAATGTCTGCCATAGTTCATCCAGTGCCAAAACTAACGCCTGCCGCCACACGTTTCGATAGTCGTACTTAACTTGTGCCGGATTTTGCCGCCACTCAAATATCACCTCCGAATTCGGCATGTACTTCACAACCGCTTCCGGCTTGCCTAGCAAAATCATTGCCGCAATCGTTATTTTCTTACCCTCAACCAGTCGCAAATCTTTTAACACCTGCTCATCACTCTTCTTCAGATAATCCGGACGCCCCGCCTTTTTCGCCCACATCGAGCGCAGCTTATCAATCGCCTGCTGGTCCAAATCCGCCACACTCGCCCCTTTGCAAACCTCCGCCGAATAATCCGGCTCCAACTCGTCAAAAATCTTCCTCAGCTGATCGGCCGTCATGTCCGGCAACGAAGACCCCACTCGAATCTTATATCGACCTTTATAAACCACTGGCCGCCCCGGGAAGTGCTTCGGTATTTCAAACACCACCACCCGCCCATCCGGATGGTTAACCTCATATGCCTGCACGTCGATCCCCAGCTCTTGCTGCAGCTGGTGGGGCTTTTCATGCACTCGTTTCTGGTAGCAGCTCGTCCCCACAATCTTTCCTCTGTCGTCAACCCCCAGCAACAAATACCCACCGCTATCATTCGCAAGCCCCATGCAATACTCATTCAAATCCGCCGCCCCGAAATTCGACTTCGCCTCCTTGAACTCAAGATCTCGATTTTCGGTGTTCTTCAGCAAGCTATCCAGCCAGCCCGGCGTCTTATTCCCTATAACATCATCTGTCATAATATAATTGAAGTACAATTTCGCACTTAAGTCAACCCTCTGCTATAATATACACATGTATCTAAGCGACCTAACCAACGATTTCGTCGAGTTCTTAGAAATCGAACGCGGCCGCAGCGTTAAAACTGCCGAGAACTACCGCCTCTACCTCGCCCGCTTCATCGAGTTCTCTGATAACATGCGAGTCGGCGACATCACGCTCGAAACCGCCCGCAAATACCGCCTCTGGCTCAACCGCTACCGCGACGAACAAAGGCGCACCCTCTCCCCTCGCACCCAAAGCTATCATCTCATAGCCCTGCGCGTTTTCCTCAAGTACCTCGCCCGCCGCGAAATCAAAAGCCTCGACTCAGCCCACATTGACCTGCCCAAAGTCGCCAGACCCCAAGTCTCTTTCCTCCACGTCGACGAAATCGAGCAGCTCCTCGCCGCCGTCCCTCCCGCTAGCAAAACTGCCGAGCGCGACACCGCCCTTATCGCCCTGCTCTTTTCCGCCGGGCTTCGCGTTTCCGAGCTAACCAGCCTCAATCGCGATCAAATCAACCTCGACAAACGCGAGTTTATCGTTCGCGGCAAGGGCCAGAAAGACCGCCCCGTTTTTATCTCCAACGTCGCCGCCGAAGCCCTCTCCCTCTACCTCGCCTCGCGCACTGACGACTCTCCCGCCCTCTTTGTCAATCTCAGCTCCAACAAAGGCGATAGCGACGATCAGCGTCTCACCTCTCGCTCCGTCCAGCGCCTGATTGAAAAATATGCCAAGCTCGCCGGCCTCACCAAAAAAATCACCCCTCACTCCCTACGCCATAGCTTCGCCACCGACCTCCTCATGAATGGCGCCGATATCCGCTCTGTCCAAGGCTTGCTCGGCCACTCCAACATCGCCACCACCCAAGTCTACACCCACCTCACCGATCCCCACCTCAAGGAAGTCCACGAGCGTTTCCATAGCGATGAGAGCTCCTAAGCACAAACAAAATGAATGTCAAGCCCAAAATTCTATTGACAACCCACATATAGCGCCATATAATAGGTATACGACACTAGATTTAGCGTTTTTAGCATAACCACACTACATCTAGGGCCAGATTATAAAACAAAAAACATAAGCAAAAGGAGGTATTATGTTTAAATCAATTAGAAAACGCGACGGCAAGGTCGTCAAATTCAACCCAGATAAAGTTGTCGGTGCCATTGCCAAAGCCGCCGCTGTCACCGAGGAATTCGACCTTAAAAAGGCCGAAGAACTCGGCGCCAAAGTACTCGAAAAAGCCAAATCCACCATCACCGAGAAAATCCCTAGCGTCGAGCAGCTCCAAGACCTAGTCGAGGAAGTCCTCCTCGAAAGCAAGTTCAAAAAGACTGCCAAAGAATACATCACTTTCCGCCAGGAGCGCAACTACGTCCGAAACGCCAAGACCAAGCTCATGCAGACCTACAAAACCATCGCCATTGCCAAGGCCACCGAAGACAGCGACGTCAAACGCGGCAACGCCAACGTCGACGGCGACTCCGCCATGGGCAAAATGCTCCAGTTCGGCGCCGAGGGCTCCAAAGAATTCGCCAAAATGTTCCTCATGAAGCCCGAATTCGCCCGCGCCCACGACAACGGCGACATCCACATCCACGACATGGACTTTTGGGCCACCGGCACCACCACCTGCTGCCAAACCGACCCAATTAAAATGTTCAAAGACGGCTTCAACACCGGCCACGGCCACCTCCGCACGCCAAACTCCATCGGTTCCTACGCCGCTCTTGCCGCCATCCTACTCCAAGCCAACCAGAACGAGCAACACGGCGGCCAATCCATCCCTAACTTCGACTACGCCATGGCCCAGGGCGTCAATAAAACTTATCGCAAAAGTGTCAAGCACAACCTCATTAAATATAACAACTTCACTGGCAAAAACATCAAACTTGACGAAAAAGCCCTCGACAAACTTGAATACAATAAGCAGCTAAAAGGCATCCCCGCCGAAATCTTCACCGAAGCTATCTACGACACCGACCACCAAACCATGCAGGCCATGGAGGGCTTCATCCATAACCTCAACACCATGCACAGCCGCGCCGGCGCTCAGGTTCCCTTCACATCCATCAACTTCGGCACCGACACCTCTGAAGCCGGCCGCCTCGTTTCCAAAATGTTCCTCGAGGCTACTATGAACGGCCTCGGCAAGGGTGAGACCCCAATCTTCCCGATTTCCGTCTTCAAAGTCAAAGAAGGCGTCAACTACAACCCCAAAGACCCTAACTACGACCTCTTCCGCCGCGCCATGGAAGTCTCTGCCAAGCGCCTCTTCCCCAACTTCGCCTTTCTCGACGCCCCCTTTAACATCAAAGACTACAAGCCCGGCAACTACGATTCCGAAGTCACCTACATGGGCTGCCGCACCCGCGTTTACGCCAGCATCTTCCCCGAATCACACGGCAAAGTCTGCGGCCGCGGCAACCTCTCTTTCTGCACCGTCAACCTTCCTCGTCTCGCCCTCAAAAACGGCATTTCTACTGGTATTCGCAAAGAAGCCGACTGGGATAAATTCTATAAAGACCTCGATCACGCCATCGACCTCGCCACCGGCGTCATGCTCGAACGCTTCGACTTCCAAGCCAACCAAACTGTCAAAAACTTCCCTTTCATGATGGGCCAAGGCAACTGGTTTGGCTCTGACAAACTCGGGCCCAACGACAAGCTCCGCGACGTCATCAAACACGGTACGCTAAGCATGGGCTTCATCGGCCTCGCCGAAGCCCTCGTTGCCATGGAAGGCTACCATCACGGTGAAAACAAAGAAATCCAAGAAATCGGCATCGAGATTGTCGGCCACATGCGCGACCGCATCGACGCTCTCGCCAAAAAACACAACCTCAACTTCACCCTCCTCGCCACCCCAGCCGAAGGCATCGCCGGGCGCTTCACCGCCATCGACCGCAAAGAATTTGGCGAAATCCCCGGCGTCACCGACCGCGAATTCTACACCAACTCCTACCACGTCCCCGTCTATCACGACATCGCCGCCTTCGACAAAATCGACATCGAGGCCCCTTACCACGCCCTCTGCAACGCCGGGCACATCACCTACATCGAACTTGACGGCGACGCCAGCCACAACCTCGACGCCTTCGAAACTATCATTCGCTACATGAAAGACGTCGGCATCGGCTACGGCTCCATCAACCACCCTGTCGATCGCGACCCAGTCTGCGGCTTCTCCGGTGTCATCCCGGGCGACATCTGCCCATCCTGTAATCGCAAAGAGTGGGAGGACGGCGTCGGCTTCGAACGACTCCGCCGCATCACCGGCTACTTGGCCGGCTCCCTCGAACGCTGGAACGACGCCAAAAAGTCCGAAGAAAAAGCCCGCGTCAAACACTCCGTCAAAGCCAAGCAAGAAATCGCCAAAAAATCCCAAGCCAAAATGACCGGAAAGGTCTAGAGTGGCCAATCACAAGGTTCGCATGGCCGGCCCTGTCGTCCGCGATAGCATCGTCGACGGCGACGGCCTTCGCGCTGTCGTCTGGTTTCAGGGCTGTAGCCGCCACTGCCTCGGCTGCCATAACCCCGAATCTTGGGATCGCTACGGCGGCGTTGAGGTCGACACCGACTACATCAAATCCAAACTCCGCACCTTCCGCGGCCAAACCGGCCTCACCCTAAGTGGCGGCGAACCGATGTGGCAGGCCGAGGCCGCCCTCGAACTCGTCCGTTTCGCCAAACAAGAGATGGGCTGGACCGTCTGGGCTTTCACCGGCTTCCTCCTCGATGACATCAAAAACGGCCGCGACAACGCTACCCCCGCCATGTGGCAGCTCGCCCAAGAACTCGACGCCCTCATTGAAGGCCCGTTTATTTTAGCTCAGCGCGACCTCACCCTCAAGTTCCGCGGCAGTAAAAACCAGCGCCTCCTCCACCTCAAAAACGGCGAGATTGTAGGCGTCGAATGACCGGACACTCGTCAGGACCTCTGTTCCCAATGTCCGGACACTCGCGCCTCTACCTCGACTACAACGCTGGCGCTCTCGACCCTCACGGCAATCCAAACGGCCTCCACCAAGAATCTCGTCAGGCCCACGCCGCCATCGAACACGCCCGCGTCCAAGTCGCCACCGCCATCGGCGCCGACCCTCATGAAATCTTCTTCTTCCCCTCCGCCAGCCTCGCCAACTACTTCCTCGCCCAAGACTTCCATCTCCTCCCCAGTCCCTTCGAGCACCCCAGCATCATCCAGAGCATAAGCAAAACCGACGACAAAAATCCCACCCTTGTCTCCCACATGCTCGCCAACCACGAAACCGGCGAAATATACAATATAGAGCATGCCCAGCACTCCGACCTCTCTCAAGCCTTTGGCAAGATCCCCCTCAATGTCCGGACACTCGGCCTCGACTTCGCCACCCTCTCCGCCCAAAAAATTGGCGCTGGCAAGGGCGCCGCCGCCCTCTATGTCCGCGGCGGCAAATATAAACTACCCCACGCCCTCGGCACGCCCAACACCGCCGCCATCGTCAGTTTTGGCGAAGCCGCCGAAGCCACCCCCGAGACCATCCAGCAATTCCAGCAGCACGTCAAACCTCTCCGCGATCAGCTCCGCACCCGCATCATCGCCGAGATCCCAGACGTCATCATCAACACCCCTCAAGAAAGCTCCCTCCCCAACACCCTCCACGTCTCCTTCCTCGGCGCCGAGGGCGAAAGCATCATGCTCATGCTCGACCACCACGGCATCGCCACCTCCACCGGCTCCGCCTGCACCACCTCGGACGGCAAGCCCAGCCACGTCATCATGGCCCTCCATCAAGACAAGTCGCCAGCCGAAGCCGCCGAGATTGCACACTCCAGCATCCGCTTCAGCTTTCCGCCGGACGCTCCCGCCGATACCGCCCGGCGCATTATGGCCGCCCTCCCCGCCGTCATCACCAAACTCCGAGGCATCGCATGAGCACCCCTCCTACCCCTTGGGCCTACAGCGACGCGGTCAAAGACCACTTCCTCGAACCCCGCAACTTCCTCATGGGCGACGAAAGCCAGTTCGATTTCAACGTCAAAGGCACCGTCGGCAACAAAATCTGCGGCGACGAAATGATAGTCTATCTCCAAATCAAAGACAACAAAATCCAAGACATCCGCTGGAAAACTTACGGCTGCGCCAGCGCCATCGCCAGCACCTCCGCCCTCTCCGAGCTCGTCAAAGGCCGCACTCTCGCCGCCGCCCTCGCCATCACCCCCGAAGAAATCGCCGACTACCTCGGCGGCCTCCCCCCCCGCAAGTTCCATTGCTCCGTCCTCGGCTCCGAAGCCCTCGCCTCCGCCATCCAAAACTACGATTCCTCTTGCACCACCAACCCACTTATGCTAAAATAAAAGCATGCAACGTATCTCAAACATGATAGGGGCGCTTCGCGATATAGCTAACAATGTCGCACAATCTAAAGCCGGGGGGGGGGGTCTTTTCTCAGGCTCGGCTTCGCTATCTTCCTAAATTTCTAATCTCCCTTGTTCTTGTCGCTATCCTTGTTTTCGCTCTATCCCCCCTCACCACCTACTCAATCGATACCGACACAGCCTCAGCCAACATCCACGCCACAGTCTCCGAAAGTATCACTATCACCGCCATCAATAACCAAGCCATCGACTTAACCCTCACTGGCACTGATATATCTACAGGTGGCTATAGTACAGGCACCCATACAGTCCAAGTCTCCACTAACTCCATCTACGGCTATACGTTAAGTATCCAAGCAGACCAAGCTAACCTCCTAAGAGCCGACACACCCGGCCTCTACGACGGCACCGGCGACTCTACAGGAGGCTTTGCTCCTATAGGTGGCAGTATTACTAGCCAAGCAGACTCTAACCTGACCTACAACCTAGCCCAATTAGATGGTCTTACCTTTGCTAGCCGTATCGTAGATAATACCCTACCCGACACTGCAGCATGGGGCTTTAACCTAGACCATGGTACCGAGTTCACTTCCGTTCCTACAGTACCTACCATCATCTCCGCTGCTAACAATCCAGAAGACACCATGTCCACCACTATCACCTTTGGTGCTCAAGCCGGCCTCACTACACCTGCTGGCGACTATGGGGCCTTTATTACCTATCTTGCTACGACAGTTGATGTTGCACCCACACCCCTACCTACTCCAGCTCCTATCGGTGCTGATATGCAACGAATTACTCTTAATGGTACACCCGGCAACTATTCCTGCCCAACCGAAAGAACTAGAGTAGTAGACGCCAGAGACAACTCCAC